>JBKGHK010001509.1:0-917 GCA_046520375.1 Pyxidicoccus sp. 3LFB2 | reverse complement strand
GACGCCTTTGCCCGCGTCCAGGGCCGTGACTTCGAGGACTTCCGCAGGCTCGTCACCCAGGGCCCGCCCCGCCGCCAGCCCGTGCTGGCCGAGGCCGCCGACGTGCGCGTGGACGCCGAGGTCCTGGTGCGCTCCGAGGAGCTCGGCCCCGCGCTGCCCTCGTTCACCGAGGACCTCGCCGTGTCCGCCGAGCAGCCCGATGACTGAGGGACGCACCTGTGGCGTTGGGTCATCGATAACTTCTTGAGTTTTAGGGAATGAGAGCCGCTGACTTGGCCCGGCAGTGGCTCTGGGGTAGTTTGCAGGCCGACGGCGCGAGCGTTCAGAGGTGGAGACACGTCTGAATGGACGATGGCCCTGACGCCGGGCCGCCAACCGGGGCGTACGTACAGGACCGTGGGTGTCCCCCTCACTCACGGATGTGAGAACGATGCACTCGACTGTGTACGGTAAGCCGCGGCAAGGCGCGGTGAAGGCTTTTCCGGAGCGCCGCGGTCTTCGGGCCCTCTCGCTGTCCGTCCTGGTGTTCGCGCTGGCCTTCGCCGGCCTCGCGAGCACCGAAGCACGGGCACAGGACGCTGCTGCGGAAGCGCAGCCCAAGGTGAAGAAGAAGCGGCGCACGACGCCCAAGAGCGCCACGCCGCCTCGCGCCGCCAAGCCCAGAATCAAGACGCGCAAGGCCACCAAGCCCGCCGTCGTCGGCACGCCCGACGAGGAGATTCCGGTGCTGGGCGGCCCCGCCACGGATGATCCGCTGGCCACCGGGGAGTCCTCGCCGCCGGTGACGGCCGAGCCGCCCACCCCGCTGGGTCCTCCCACGGCGGACCCGCTGCCTGTTGCCTCTCCGGGCTCTCCGACCTCGGGGAGCGGCCGGAGGACACCGCGCCGCCGACGAGCGGCCCGCTGGCCGCGCCGTC
>JBKGHK010001508.1:0-919 GCA_046520375.1 Pyxidicoccus sp. 3LFB2 | reverse complement strand
CACGCGCGTGGGGTTGGACTCGGTCAGGTCCAGCAGGGGGAGCCCGCGGGCGCGGTGCCGGGCGAGCGCCTCGGCCAGCGGGTTGGGAGTGCGGGGGAAGTCGGAGCGCGCGGAGAAGCCGCTCACAGGCCCGTCTGCAGCATGGCACTGGCCACGCGGCGGATGAGCTCCCGGCGCACTTCCTTGCGGCAGTGCTCGATGGCCTTCTCATGCGGCCGGGGCAGCTCGGGGTCTCTTGCGCGCAGGGCGGTCCGGAGCACGAGCTCGACCTTGGAGGGCTCGATGTGGAACAGGCGAGGCCCCTCCTTCTGGAGGAAGTAGCTGAGCCCCCTCTGGTCGATGAGCTTTTTGAAGAAGCGCCGGACGTCCGCGTGGAACGTGAGGTCGATGATGTCCGCCATTCGCCACGCGTTCTCGCGCGGAAAAAACGGCACGTCCATTTCACGGCCACGTGTCCTGAAAACTTGCGCGACCTGTAGCACCCGCCTTCGGGGCGAAACGCGCCGGAGGCCGATTTTCCGGCCTCCGCGCGATCAAGGCACCAGCGGCTGGAGGGCCCGGCGGAACGCGGCGTGCCGTCGGCGCGCGTCAGGCAGGTAGGGCACCGGGCCCAGCACCGGCACGCCGTGGCGCTCCTCCAGCAGCAGGCGGTTGTCGCGCTCGGACGCGTCCTTCGTGGCCGTCCCGCGAGACAGCAGCACGGCCTTCACGGGGATGCGGCGCGCGGCGAGCGCCCCGAGCGACAGGGCCGTGTGGTTGAGCGTGCCCAGCCCCGCGCGGCCACCAGCAGCACGGGCAGGCGCAGGGTGGCGATGAGGTCGATGACGTCATGGCGCGAGTCCAGGGGGACGAAGAGGCCGCCGGCCCCTCCACCACCGTGGCGCCGTGCGAGAGCCGCTCCCACGCGGCCAGGGTGACG
>JBKGHK010001507.1:0-925 GCA_046520375.1 Pyxidicoccus sp. 3LFB2 | reverse complement strand
GCCGGCCGCGGCCACTCCCAGCACCACCAGGGCGGCCACCTGGGCCCCCACGCCGATGCCGGCCTCCTGCTGGAGCCGCACCTCCGCCAGGGCGGCAATCGCCGTCACCACCAGCGTCACCGAGTGGCGCAGGGACAGGGCGGCCAGCACCACCAGCACGGCATAGATGCCCAGCGTGAAGCCCGCCACGCCTCCGGGTGAGGGCGACACCGGAATGGCCAGGTGCTGGAGCCAGTACACCGCCGGTACGTCCACGAAGGCCAGCGTCAACCCGGCCCACCGTGCGGCCCGGGGGACGGCGACGACCGCCACGCCCACCGCCGTGGTCAGCCCCCAGTAGGCGGCGAAGGTGCCCAGGTACACCCTCCAGTCGGCCAGGCCGCGGAAGGACCCCAGGTAGGCCGACACCGCGAAGAGGACGGTGACGGCGACGAAGCGGATCCACGCCATCTGCCGGGCATTGCGGAGGCGCTCGGCCTCCAGCGCGCGGCTCACCGAGTCCTGGCTGCCCTCGGGTTGGACCGACTCCACGCTGTCTCCCCCCAGGGCGGACGCCCTGGCCAGGTCGTTCAAGCCTCTCATCTTGCACCGACCCCACGGGTCACGCACGTTTCGTGAAGGTTGGCGCGCCAACTGGAGCGTGGCTGTTGCAATCGGGTATAGACGCGGACGCATGCCCGCTTCCTCCCCGTCCGGCACCGTCCGTCTCCTCCTCTGGCGTCTGCTGTCCGGTGCGGTGCTGGGGCTGGGGCTGTTCGCCGCCGAGTCCTGGCTGCTGCTGCGCTCGGGCCTCGTGGGCGTGGACATCCCGGTGGACGGCCCCTACGCGGCGCTGGCGGCGGCGGTGCGCCCGGTGGTGCCCACGCTGCTGCTGCGAATCGCCACGGTGTACGCGGTGGCGGGGGCGGTGCTCGCGGCGGTGGCG
>JBKGHK010001506.1:0-928 GCA_046520375.1 Pyxidicoccus sp. 3LFB2 | reverse complement strand
GGCGCCTCGAAGACGGCGCGCAGGGGCAGCTCGGCGCCGAAGCTGGCGCGGATGCGGGAAACCAGCTGGGTGGCCAGCAGTGAGTGGCCACCCAGGGCGAAGAAGCTGTCGTGTGCGCCGACGCGCTCGACGCGAAGCAGCTGCAGCCAGAGGGAAGCCAGCTGCTGCTCGGTGGGCGAGGAGGGCGGGACGAAGGCCTGGGCGAGTTGGGCGTCGGGGGCGGGCAGGGCCTTGCGGTCCAGCTTGCCATTGGGCGTGAGGGGCAGGGCCTGCAGGGTGACGAAGGCCGCGGGCACCATGTACTCGGGCAGGTGGCGCAGCAGGGCGGAGCGCAGGGCCTCCGTCTCAGGAGCCGCTTCCGAAGGCACCAGGTAGGCAACGAGGTGCTGGTGGCCAGGGACGTCCTCGCGCACGAGGGCGACGGCGTCGCGCACGCCGGGCTGCTGCTGGAGGGCCGCTTCGATTTCGCCCAACTCGATGCGCTGGCCGCGCAACTTCACCTGGAAGTCGACCCGGCCCAGGTATTCGAGAGTGCCATCCGCCCGCCAGCGCGCCTTGTCACCGGTGCGGTAGAGGCGCGCTCCCGGCGTGGTGCTGAAGGGGTGGGGGATGAAGCGCTCGGCGGTGAGCCCCGGGCGGCCCAGGTACCCGAAGGCCAGCTGTGCGCCACCGAGGAAGAGCTCTCCAGGCACGCCGGTGGGCACCGGCCGCAGGGCCGGGTCGAGCACGTAGGCGTGGGTATTGGCCACCGGGCGGCCAATGGGAAGGGTGAGGCCAGACTCCTCGCCTGAAGCCTCGGCGAAGGTGGCGTCGATGGTGACTTCGGTGGGGCCGTAGAGGTTGACGAGCCGGACGGAAGGCAGCAGCGCGCGCAGGCGCGAGGCGGACTCAGAGGGCAGGGCTTCGCCGCCGCAGAAGAGCCAGCGCA
>JBKGHK010001505.1:0-940 GCA_046520375.1 Pyxidicoccus sp. 3LFB2 | reverse complement strand
CTCCGAAGACGGCACCCCGTCCGACGAGCCCACCCCCACCAAGAAGCCCCTCCAAGGCCCCCAAGCGCACCCGGGACACCACGGCCCGGAAGCCGCGCACCGCGGAGGAGCCCGCCGCCGCGGCGAGCCCGGCCCCTGCCTCGGAGAGCGCCCCGGCAGGCGAGCCCGGCTTCCTCACCCTGGTCACCGAGCCCTACGCCAAGGTCTTCCTCGGCAGCCGCGAGCTGGGCGACACCCCCCTCTTCAAGGTGAAGCTGCCCTCCGGCAAGCACGCCCTGAAGCTGGTGGACGGCAATGGCAAGGCGCTGCGGCTCCCGGTGGACATCAAGCCCGGGGAGACCACCGCCGTCCGCATCCCCCTGGAGATGCTGTCCGGCCAGTAGCCGCATGCAATCGGCTTCACCCGTCGTCCGTACCCTCGGCATGACGGGTCCGCCTGGGCCCCCTTTTCCTTTGGAGCGTGCCCCATGAAGACCGCCCGCATGTCCGTCCTCGTCTCCTTCCTCACGCTGTCCGCCTGTGCCCACGCCCAGGCCCAGGAAGCCGGCAAGGACGCCGCCGCCGCCCAGAAGGGTGAGGCCCGGGACGTCGCCGACTTCAACGGCGTGGCCGTGAGCCATGGCATCCAGGCCGAGGTGAAGGTCGGTCCCAAGTCCGTGCGCCTCGAGGGGCCGTCGGACTTGCTGTCCCGCGTCCAGCTCAAGGTGAAGGACGGCGTGCTCATCACCGAGGTGGAGCGCGAGGGCGTCTTCAACAACTTCCGGGGCAGCAAGGTGCGCCTGTACGTCACCAACCCCCGGGTGCACAGCGTGAGCGCCAGCGGCGGCGGCCACGTCGAGGCCGAGGCCACCAACACCGACGCGTTCTCCGCGGACGCCAGCGGCGGCGGCGTCATCACCGTGCGCGGCGTGGACGCCCGCAGGGTGGAGGCCGAGGCCAG
>JBKGHK010001504.1:0-941 GCA_046520375.1 Pyxidicoccus sp. 3LFB2 | reverse complement strand
CACGCGACCCGGGCGAGCGAGCCCACCTGGTGGGCCACGTCGAGGAAGGCCGGTGGGCTCGTCCAGCAGCAGCAGCTCCGGCGCCTGCACGAGGCCCCGGGCCAGCAGCAGCATGCGCCGCTCGCCCCCGGAGAGGGCCTCGCCAGGCCGCTCCGCGAGGTGGGCGATGCCCAGCTCCTCCATCACCGTGTGCGCCAGGGCCACGTCCTTCGTCGAGGGCAGGCCCCACAGCCCCAGGTGCGGGCCTCGGCCCATCAGCACCAGCTCCAGGCCGCTGAAGCCCTCCGCCGGCTCGACGGTCTGCGGCACCCAGGCCAGCTTCCGGGCCAGCGCGCGAGGCTCCCACTCCGCGCGCTCCCGGCCCCAGAGCCGCACCTCGCCGCGCATCCAGGGCACCACGCCGAGCACCGCGCGCAGCAGCGTGCTCTTCCCCGTGCCGTTGGGGCCGAGCACCGCCCACAGCTCGCCGGGGTGCACCTCGCAGTCCACCCCGTGCAGCACGGGACTCGCACCGTAGCCCGCGAGCAGCGCCCGGGTGACGAGCAGCGGCGGCACGGGGCTAGTCCAGCTCCCGCTGGATGGCCTGCAGCTGCCGCTTCATCTCCTTCACCTTGCCCAGCGTGTCCGCGTCGTTGACGTCGCCGGCCGCCTCGACCTCGTTGCGGATGTCCTGGTACCGCAGGCACCACGGGCCCAGCGGGAGACAGGAGTGCTTGGACCTGAGCTTGTTGTAGAGCGCGTTCGTCTCACGCCACTCGCGCTGGAGCGGCGTGGCCTCCTTGCCACGAGGTGGCGCCACACGCACCTTCTTCGGCGCGGGGGGCGGGCGCTTCACCTCGGCCTGCTTCGCCGCAGGCGGCTTGGGCGCGGGGAGCGGCGCGAGCAGGTCCGAGTCGTCTTCGGCCGGATTCGTCTTCGGCACGGGCGCGGGCGCGGCGTTC
>JBKGHK010001503.1:0-942 GCA_046520375.1 Pyxidicoccus sp. 3LFB2 | reverse complement strand
GCGCAGCGCCATCCTCGACGAGCTCGCGCCCGGCCTGTGTGAGGCCGTCACCGGCCACGCGGGCGCGGGGCCGCTGCTGCAGGAGCTGTCGCGGCGAAACCTCCTGCTCTCCGCCGACGAGCCCGCCCCTGGTGGCAGCCCGGCGATGCAGGCACTGGGGCCGGTGTACCGCCTGCACGCGCTGTTCTCGGACTTCCTGCGCCACCTGCTCGCGCAGCTGCACCCGGAGCAGGTGCCGCTGCTCCACCGACGCGCGGCCGCGGCGCACCCCTGGGCCGTGCGCGCCGTCGGGCACCTGCTGCGCGCAGGAGACGTGGAGCCCGCCGCGGCGCTGCTGGAGCGGGAGGCCCCCGCGCTCTTCAACCAGGGACTGCTCGAGACGCTGGGCACGCTGCTGGAGGCGCTGCCCGGGGAGGTGAGGGCGCGCCACCCGCGGTTGCTCCACTTCCTCGGCGTGTACGCATGGAGTCGCAGCGACTTTGCCCGCGCGGCGGCCCTGCTGGAGGCGGCGCGGGAGGGCTTCGAGGCGGCGGGTGATGCCGTCGCCCAGGGCGAGGCGCTCGTGCAGCTCGCCACCATCCACCAGACGCGCGGAGACTTCGCGCGCTCGAACGCGCTGCTGGAACAGGCGAGGGTGCTGCCGCTGTCCCCGCGCAGCCGCGCGCAGCTGCACCTGGGGCGTGGATACCTGGCGCTGGGGCGGGACGCATTCGCCGACGCCGTCTCCGAGGTGCAGGCCGCGCTGGACGTCGCGGAGGTGTCGGGCGACGCGGGCGCGCTCCACATCTGCGCCATGCAGCTGCGGGCCACCTTCCTGCCCGCGCCCGGCGCCGTGGCGCTGTTCGAGCGCTTCCTGGGGGTGGGTGCCCGGCGCGTCCGCCCCGGTGGTGAAGGCGTGGCGTCGAGTCGCACGAGATGGTGCTGCACCTGGCGCGCGCCGAG
>JBKGHK010001502.1:0-942 GCA_046520375.1 Pyxidicoccus sp. 3LFB2 | reverse complement strand
CTCGGCGCTCAGCCCCGACACGTCGAAGCCACCCTCCAGGGCGTCCTCGTCGTCGGCGTCGTCGTCGTCGGCCTCGTCTCGTCGCTGGCGGCCAGCGCGGGCGGCCGGGGCTCCTCGGCGCGAGCGGGGGTGTCGGGGGTGGTGAGGGGGTTCTGGGGTTCGGGAAGGGGCCGGCTCGGCGGCCAGGGGCTCGGAGGCGCTGGCCTTTTCGGGGGGCGCAAACAAGTCCAGGTTGGAACTCATGGGGACCTCTTGTTCGCCGCGCTCGGAAGTCGCTGCCGCCTCGGAAGAGGCACCCTCGCGCGCGTCATTCTCGGGCGCAGGTGGCAGCAAACCGCCGGCAGGCGGCGTCTCAGTCGAATCTCGCGTCATCAGCCGTGGACGCCCCTCAAGGGGCGCTCTAGGGGCAGCCGTCTATACCGCATCCTCCCCGGTCGGGAGTAGCGCGAGAAGACATTGTTGACCGGGCCGGCGGGGGCCACCACGGCCACCCTGCTCCGTCCCTGGGGGTAGGGCGCCCGCGCACGGACCCGTGGACGCGCGGACCGGCTCTCTCTTCGCGGTAGGGCACTGCGAGAGGCTGGGAAGCGCATCCTGCTCCGGGTACGACGAGGGTGTTGCACACACGTGGCTCACGTGGCCGGCAGCGCGCGGGACGGCCGCGCTCCCGGAGCACTCTGTCCCGTAACAACACGCCGTGCACGGGAATCGTTCTGGAAGCAGCCCGGGTGTCGGGCACCGGTCGGCTCGGGGAGGGGCCGGGCGCCTTCCGGGTGGCGCCCCACCGCATGGCAGGCGGGCGGGCAGCCGGCTTCCAGAGGGCGGCCGGGTCTTTGGGGCCCCCATTCCTGGCCGCACGGGCGCCCGGCCCCGGTATGGTGGGCGACGGCCCTGGTTTTCGATAGCGTCTTCCCCGTCCCCCCATCGCCCCCGCGCTCCGCC
>JBKGHK010001501.1:0-945 GCA_046520375.1 Pyxidicoccus sp. 3LFB2 | reverse complement strand
GGGCAGTGTGGAGGTAGGCCCATGACGTCCGTGAACATCACCGAATTCGAGACGCCGGGCACGGTGAATGGCAAGGCGCCGGTGTCGCTCTCGCTGGATGCGCGCGCGCCGGCCGTCGTCCTCACCAGCGAGGCGGCCACCCAGGCGGGCATCGACACGGCCTTCCTCAAGGAGACGCTCAACGTGCCGGGCGCGCTGGGCACCACCTCGGCGCGGCTGGCGCGCAACCAGAACGTGCGCTTCAAGTCGCTGCTGCTGGAGGGCGTGGACATCGCGGTGTGTGACGCGTGCGTGCCGCAGGGCAGCCAGGGCGTGCTGGGCAGCTCCTTCACCGACCGGGTGGAGGTGGCCTTCGACGAGGTGAACCAGGAGGCCGTCCTGCTGCTCAAGGGCGGCGCGCCCGAGAGCATGCGCGCGGTGGACGCGCTGGTGCTCTACCCGCGCTCGGACTTCACCTTCCCGGCCTACGTCAGCGACGTCACGGTGGACGCGCGCGGCCAGCGGCTGGGCGTGGGCCTCTCCGAGCAGAAGCCCGAGCGCAACCGCCTGGTGTACGAGCGCGAGCGCAAGGGCGTCGACGAGCCGCAGGGCCCCTTCAACGTGGGGGCCGTGGTGGACGCGCAGTCCGGCCAGGTGCTGCACAAGTGGCCGCTCCACAAGGGCGTGGTGGCCACCGCGGCCATCTCCCCGGACGGGCGCTCGCTGGCCAGTGGCGGCTGGGACAAGCGGGTGTACCTCTTCACCGAGGGCGACGCCGCCGCGCGGGGCGAGCACGAGCTCGACTGGGCCGTGCGCCGGGTGCGCTTCAGCGCCGACGGGCGCTACGTGGGCGTCGCCGCGTGGACGCCGCAGGTGGCCAGCAGCAGCGGGGACAGTGACCCGGCCGCGGTGCGGACTGCTTCCTGACGCAGGCAAGCTGGTTCTCGCGGGAGGTCATGCACTTCC
>JBKGHK010001500.1:0-947 GCA_046520375.1 Pyxidicoccus sp. 3LFB2 | reverse complement strand
GGCCGCCTCCGCGTGGGCCCCCCATCCGAGAAGCCCTTTGCGCGCAGGCGGAAGCCGCGTCCACCGCGCCTCCCGCGCCACCCAGCGGCCCGGGGCCCCGCACGCGCAGACCCAGCGCCTCGCCCCCCGGTGCCCAGCTCGCCCCGGGGACGGATGAAGCTGAGGCCGCCGCGTCCGACACGCCAAAGAGCTCCGGGGACACGGCCGTGCCGCGACTGGAGGCCACCTCCGCCAGCAGCGAGTACGCGCCCACCGTCGCGCGCGCCTTGCCGGTGTAGAGCGTGTACGGCGGCCCTCGCGGCCCTCGCGCACCGCCGCGAGGCCCAGGCGTGCACCGCGCCACTCGCCCCACAGCTCACCGCCGGCCGTGTCTTCGGCGTCCGCCGCCCGCAGCGCCGCGTAGTCCACCACCAGCACCGGCTCGGGCGCCTCCGTGGGAGCGCCCGTGCGCAGCCAGGACTCGCCGGCGAGGAAGGACAGCGGACGCGCCAGGAGGATGCGGCCGGAGAAGTAGTCGATGTCGTAGTCGCGCCCGCGCACCAGGTGCCGCTCGCCCAGCGGCAGGCCGGTGACGCCATCGCGCACCTCCACGCGTACCAACTCCGAGCCCTCCGCCACCGACACCGCGCCCAGGTAGTAGAGGCTGCCGCCGGTGGCGCGCAGCTCCTCGTGCGCGGGCACCGCCGTGAGCAGGCGGCTCGGGTCCGAGAGGCTTCCACCAAAGGCCTCCACGCCCGCGCGCGCCGTGTCGTCCCGCGACGGGCCCGTCTTCAGCTCCACGTAGGGGCCGAAGAGGGGCCGGTGGTAGCGGCCCACCTCGCCGTCCTGCACGAGCGCCCGGTACGTGCCCAGGCCCGCGCGGCCATACGCCTCGTGCCGGGCCTCCAGCCTCAGGCGGCCCTCCGCGGCGTTGGGCGTCAGCGACACCGAGTCATCGCCCCACTCCG
>JBKGHK010000014.1:0-38967 GCA_046520375.1 Pyxidicoccus sp. 3LFB2 | reverse complement strand
GGGCCAGCTGGCCATCCGGCGAGAGGAAGAGGCGGCGGGTCTTCCCCAGCAGCGGGAGCAGAGGCTGAAAGGCGAGCCGGTAGAGGGCCTGGGCATCCGCCTGGAAGGAAGCATCGCGGTTGGCCAGGGCATCTCGCAGGCGGGAGGCGGCGGAGTCGATGGGGGCCGCGGGGCCCAGGTCGAGGGTGAGAATGCGGGTGTCCGGCATGAGCACCAGCGCCAGGTAGCGGAGGTGAGGCTCGGGAAGGCCTGGCTCGGGCGGAAGTGGGCGGTCCTCATAAGCGATGAATTCGATGAGGGCCCCATCCCCGGGCAGCGCCTCGGCGACCCGGTCGACGATGTCGGCGGGAGCTGGGAGGCCAGCCAGCGAGCGCATGAAGGCGGAGCGCCTGGCGAGGATGGCTTCGAGGGCATCTCCCTGACTGGCGAGGTCCTTGAGCTGCTGCTGGTAGACCGGCAGAGGGAGGGAGCGCGGGCCCTGGAGCGAGAGACCGGCCTGCTGGGTGCGCAAGCCTCGCAAGCGCTCGAAGGTTTTGCGCTCGCCAGCGCCCAGCAGGCTCCGGTAGGTCGCCCCGGGGATACCGTCTGCCTCCTCGCCAAAGCGGCCCTTCATCTGGAAGGTTTCGCCCTCACCGGCGCCCAGGCTCCGGTAGATGGCCTGGGAGATACTGGCTGTCTCCTCGACGGTGCGGCCCTTGAGGAGCAGGGAGGCGCTCAGAGCCAGCCGCCTGACGCTCGCGATATCGGGATGCTTGCGCAGCAGGGCATAGAGGCGTTCTTCGTCAGAGCGCAGGAGCTGGAGAAAGCTGGCCAGGCGCGCCTCGGAGAAGTCGAGCGCCTCGTGGCGCAGGCGCTGCTCGGAGATGGCGAAGGCGCGCGAGAAAAGCGGAACGGCTGCGTCGGGGCGATGCTGGGCCAGCCTGAGCAAGGCGAGGCTGTTGAGCGACGAGGCGGCTTCGGAGTGGTTCCCCCCGAGGGTTGCTTCCCGAATGGCGAGGGCGCGCTGGTGGAGCGGCTCGGCCCGGCCATCTTCCCCCTGGGCCTGGTAGAGGTTGGCGAGGCTGTGGAGCGATGAGGCGACGTCGGGATGGTTCTTGCCGAGGGCCGCTTCCCGAATGGCAAGGGCACGCTGATGGAGCGGCTCGGCCCGGCCATTCTCTCCCTGAGCTTGGTAGAGATTGGCGAGGTTGTGGAGCGATGAGGCGATGTCGGGATGGTTCTCGACGAGGGCCGCTTCCCGGATGGCGAGGCGCGCTCGGTGGAGCCGGCTCGCCCGGCCGTACAACCCCTGCGCCTGGTAGAGGAGGGCGAGGCCGTTGAGCGAATCGGCGACGGTGGGATGGCTCTTGCCGAAGGCCGCTTCCCGAATGGCAAGCGCGCGCTGGTGGAGCGGTTTGGCCCGGTTGTACAGCCCCTGCACCTGGTAGACGCTGGCGAGGTCGTGGAGCGATGAGGCGATGTCGGGATGATTCCTGCCGATGGCCGCTTCCCGAATGGCGAGGATGCGCTCGTCAAGCGGCTCGGCCTGGCCGTACAACTTCCGTTGTCGGCGGAGGAGGGCGAAGGTACTGAGCGAATCGGCGACTTCGGGATGGTTCCTGGCGATGTCCGCTTGCCAATTGGCGAGGTAGCGCTGGGAGTGATACTCGGCCAAGTCCGCTTCCATATAGCTGGCCAGGGTGTAGTCCCCTAGCAGCCGATAGACGCTGGCGAGGTTGTGAAGCGATGAGGCGGCTTCGAGAGGGGTCCTACCGACGGCCACTTGCCGAATGGCGAGGGCGGTTTGGTAGAGCGGCTCGGCCCGGTCGTACAACCCCTGGAGCTGATAGAGGCTGGCGAGGTTGCTGAGCGACGAGGCGACTTCGCGAGGGTACGTACCGAGGGCCCTTCGCCGAATGGTGAGGGCTTGCTGGTGGAGCGGCTCGGCCCGGTCGTATAACCCCTGCGCCTGATAGAGGAGGGCGAGGCGGTGGAGTGAATCGGCGACCTGGGGATGGTTCTTGCCGAAGGCCTTCTCCCGAATGGCGAGGGCGCGCTCGTCGAGCGGCTCGGCCCGGTCGTACAACCCCTGCAGTCGGTGGAGGAAGGCGAGGTCGTGGAGCGCTTTGGCGACCTGGGGATGGTTCCTACCGAAGGCTGCTTCCCGAATCGTGAGGGCCCGTTGAAGCAGCGACTCGGCCTGGTCAAAGTCTCTTTGAAGCCGGTGGATATCACCGAGCAGCGTCAGGCAGGTGGCGACTCCTGGATGCTGGGCCCCGAGCACGGCCTCCGCTCGCATCAGCGCATGTTCTCCCTGCGCCACGGCCTCGCCGTACTTGCCCGCGTCGTAGAGCGCAAGCGCCTGGGTATACGCCGTCTGCGCCTCCTGCCGCCACGCAGCCGGTGGCTCCTCTCCGGCCAGTGCCGTGGCTGCACCGCCCAGGAGCCCCATGGCCAGCAACATGAGCACCTGCCGCATGCCTCACCCCCTGGCCTCAGCGCGCGGCCATTGAACGCTCAACGTCTCTCTTGAGAGACGGCGACCCGGAAAATGATGCAGGAGCGTCCGCCTGCCTTTGGGGCGATTTCTGTCAGAGGATATTCGACTTTGAGAGTCCCCCGCTGGAGCGCCCGGAGGAGCCCCTGTGGCGGCCCGAAGAGCAGCTGCCACGGCGCGAGCGTCAGCACCTGCGTGCCCGCGCCCATTGCCGAGGGCATAGCCGCGCAACATCCAGGCCCGGTGGCGGGTGAAGTCGCGCCGCATGGCGGCGGCGAGCCCGAGGAGGAGCGAACCCAGCATCGCCGAGCCGAACAGGAAACTGAGCGCGCCGAGGAGTTCTCCATCGTGCGCGGGGAGCGCGAAGAACGCGTTCATCCACAGTCCCGACGCGGCGCTCGGCACCAGGCCCCACCCTACCTTGCGGTGCCAGACGGGCCTGCGGCGGCGGAAGTCCGCGGAGAACTGGAACGCGCCGAGCACGCAGAACATTGTTGCGCCGACGATGTGCAGCCCGACCGCCCAGGGGGCCGCGAGGAACCGGGCGTTGTCCGGCGTGGCCGCGACGCCGGAGGCCACCTCGGCCAGCCGGAGGGAGCCGGCGACGGAAGAGGTCCAGGCCCTGCCACGCACCTGTCAACAGGGCCTGCGTGGGGACTTCAGGGGCTGAGCCACGGGGTCCCCGTCCCCTTGCAGTCAACAGGCCGGCGGCTCCTGCCACGCACCTGATGGGAGCGCGGAGGTCGTCTCCTCATCCAGGAGAGCGATTCATCCTCCGCGACCCTGTCGACTGCTTCGCGGACACGCCGCTAGATCGGCATGAACACCTTGAAGCCGCTTCGGCCTCCAGCGCCCAGGGTGTTGCTCTCCACGAAGTCGCTGTAGGAGCTGCGGCCGTCGCCCGAGGTGATGGCGGTGTGGCCGTACTTGCTGCCGAGCCTCGTGGAGGTCTTCTCCCAGGTGAGGATGAGGCCGGGAATCTTCAGCGCCTCGGCGAGCGACAGGTTCACCTGCCTGAACTTGTCCCGCGGCAGGTTGTTGTCGATGTCGTTGCCATTGCCCCACACCTTGATGCCGTAGGTGTTCTGGATGGCGCGGCTCACGCCCGTGGCGCAGAGGCCCTGGCTCGAATGGCCACCCATGCTCAACGCCACCGAGCGGGCGTTGTTGGCGAGCGCGGAGTTGCCGCGCACGCCACCCGTGCTGGGGGGGGGCGCGGGCGTGCCGCTCACCTTGATGCCGAGCTTGTCCCAGGTCTTCGGCCCGACGACGCCATCGGCGACGAGGCCCTTGGCCTTCTGGAAGGCCTTCACCGCCGCAGTCGTCTTCGGACCGAACTGGCCATCTGCCGCACCGGCGTTGAAGCCGAGCTGATTGAGGCGGTTCTGAAGCGCGCTCACGGGCGCGCCGCTGTGGCCCTGCTTGAGCGTGGGGCCGCTACCGCCCGAAGAAGGAGGCGTCGAGGGAGCCACCGCGCCGTTCAGCTTCTCCCACGTCTTCGGCCCGACGACGCCGTCGGCGACGAGGCCCTTGGCCCTCTGGAAGGCCTTCACCGCCGCCCCCGTCTTCGGGCCGAACTGGCCGTCCGCCGCGCCCGCGGAGAAGCCGTGCTGGGCGAGGCGATTCTGCAGGTGGGTGACGGCGGCGCCCGTCGCCCCCTGCTTGAGCGTGGGGGGCGCGGAAGCCGCGGTCAGACTGGCCCGGGTCTTCGGCCCGACGATGCCGTCGGCGACGAGGCCCTTGGCCTTCTGGAAGGCCTTCACCGCCGCCTCCGTCTTCGGACCGAACTGACCGTCCGCCGCGCCCGGGGAGAAGCCCGCGGCGGCCAGCGCCTGCTGAAGGGCCTTCACGGAGGGGCCTGACGCGCCGCGCTTCAGGGTGGGATTCGAAGGAGCGCTGGCGGCGGTGAGGGTGGTGCGCGCAGCGGAGGAGATACGCATTTCGAAAACCCCAACTCAAGAAGAGTGACGTGAGAGGGTTATCGTCCCCAGCGACTCATGGTTGCGTCCCATTTTCGCAAGAACTGAAATTCCGGCGGGGTGCTCGCGCTGACGGGATGTGCCTCCACTCTCGACGGCGGATTGCCGTACAGCTGCAACCACACCTGCGCCTACGACGACGCTTGCCCCGGGGCGCGCGAGACGCCCCGGGGTTGTTCCACGCCTCGCGCCTACGAGGAGGGTGCCCGCCAGGGTGCCGTCCGTCTTCCCGAGGCCGTGCAGCCCGAACCCCCCGGCCCGGACCGGGTGCGGCGGAGGAGGGGAGCGCGGGGCTTGAGGCACCGGGGACAGCCACCCTGTCTGGAATCGGGGCAGCGGTCGAACACCTGGAGTTGCTGCCACTCGCTCACAACGCGAGGAAGTTCGCGGTCAAGAAGGCGGCGTACCAGTTGATTGGCGTGATCCCGCTGGTCGTGCAATCCGCCGTATGGTTGTTGGTGGTGAGCTGCCAGTACGTCAGATCCCACGGAGACCAACCGATCCACACGTCACTGTTGTTGTTCATGAACGTGAGCGCGTTCGTGATCTGGGACTGCGCGAAAGGCTCGTGGATCTGGATCCCCATCTCGGACAAGAACAACTTCTTGCCATGGGTTCTTGCCCAGTTCGTGACCGCCGTGAGCTGAGCGCCGTATGACGACTCATCGTTGCTGCCGTAGCCTTCGGGGTAATACGAATGCATGTCGAAGGCGTAGTTGTTGGCGCTGTCCGTGATGGCCAGTGCCGCAACCGAGTCGAGCGGACCTCCGCCTGGAGCCCAGGTGTTCCAGTGCCCCACGTCCGAACCTCGCGTGTTGGGAACCAGGATCAACTGGGTCGAGCCCGTCGCGCGCACGGCGTTCATGACCGTCTGAATCCCAGAGAACCAGGTCGTCGAAGTCATCGGCAGGTCATGCGGCTCGTTCATGAGGTTCAGGATGACCTTGGGGTTCGTCTTCACCAGGTTCGCGATCTTCGTCCAGACGTCGGCGAGATGGTCCACGGTCAGCGTACCGTCGCCGATGACGCGTTGGACATGATTCGAGGTCTGGTTTCCAGCGCTGTCGAACGCTCCCGTCGCATAGCGATTGTAGTTATGCAGGTCGAGCACAAGGGTGAACCCTTGTGCCGTCGCCATGTTGATATAATTCATCATGCCGTTCGCATAAGCCGTATTCAGCGGGCCATAAAGCGTGTGCTGAATGCGCTCCCACGAGATCGGCAAGCGAATCAAGTTGAAGCCCTTGCTCTTGTAGTACGCAAGCTCCGCGGTGATCTGAGTCGACGAGGGCACCTCGTAATAGGTCTGGCCGGTCCAGCCATTCCAGTCGGAGCCGTACTCCATTCCGGCACGGTTGATTCCGCGATAGGCCACGCCCGAGGGATAGGTCTTCCCGCCGCCCGGCGGATTGGAGGTTCTCTTCTCCAGCACAAGCCCGTCGATGCCATAGATGGTTGCCGACGCACTATGGAGCGTGACCTTGTTGAAGGTGGTCAGCGCGCCCTTGAGAACGCTCACCGGAACGGTGACGCGAGTCCATTGCCCTTGCACCAGCGATTCGAAGCTCGGGTTCGCATAGGCGCCGATGGCGACCCCCGCGTTCCCATCCACCCCCTCCTGGCTCAGAATGACCTTGAGGTTCTTGATCGCGGTGAGGCTCGACGTGCCCGGATTGATGGCGAAGCTCACGGCCGTGTGGTTATTGACCGGAAGGCTCGAGCCGGGCGCGCCCAGAGCGAAAGCACTGTTGACAGCCGCTGTTACCTTCAGGGACGAGGAGCCGTAGGCTTTGCTGGCCGTATCGGACACGAAAGTGGTCCCGCCCCAGCTGTAGCCGGTGCTCCAACCGGACGCGACCGCGTCGTTATACAGGACGGTCATATTGGAAGTGTCGAGCGCGGGCAGCGGCGGCGGAATTTCGATGGCGATGCCATCGATGCCGTAGGTGACCGCGGTCTCGGCCATGAGCGTCACCTTGTTGAACGTGGTCAGTGCGCCCTTGAGCGCCCCCATCGGGATGGTGACACGCGTCCATTCACCCGCACCCAAGGAGTCGAAGCTCGGGTTGGCGTAGTTGCCGATCGCGACGCCCGCGTTTCCATCGACGCCCTCCTGGCTCACGATGAGCTTGAGGTTCTTGAGCGCCGTGAGGTTCGCGGTGCCCCGATGGATGGCGAAGCTCACCGCCGTGTAGGTACTCGTCGAGAACGACTGACCGTTGGCTCCCAAAGCGAAGGCGCTAAAGGCGGCGGAAGTGACCTGCAGCGACGAAGCGCCGTAAGCCTTCGTGCTCGTCGTCGAACCATGGGAGATGCTGCCCCAGCTGTAGCCGGCATTCCAGCCCGACGCGACGGCGTCGTCATACAGCACCGTCTGATAGGACGTATTCAGCGCTGGCAGGAGCAACATCCTGGCCGTGCTCGGCTCGCTTGCAGTCAGGTCTGCCTCTCCGCTCGACGACGGACCGCATGCCGCGCCCAGGGTGAAGATGCTGCTCAGAAGAACGTAGAAACACGTCCGCGAAACCGGTGGTCGTCTCATGGCTGCCTCCTGGCGCTGGAAGACGATTTAACGCCGGGGAGCACCCTGTGGAATGTGAGCACTGGAGCGCCAGTCTACTCACCGACATTGTCGCAATTGGGTTACTTCTACATTCACGCTCGATTCCCAGCAACCGGGTGCGTGAACGGAGAACATTCCAAGTACACGCCATAGGCATGTGACTCATCGCCTTGTTCGTGTCAGACGCCCCTACGTTGTTCCTGGTGAGCAGGCCTTCGAGATAGTACTGGATGGCCCCCCCAAGGTTCGTGCTGCCCCACGGGCTGCGTGAGCCTGAGCCACCAGGAGAAGTAGCAATGCAGCCACAGGTGAGAACAAGTGTGCGGCCGTGGTATCCCATGCCGCTCTTCGTCGCGTTCGTGGTCTCTTCTCTCGTCGTGGGCTGCTCGACGCCGTCGACGGAGGAGACGCCGGAGGAGCTCGCGGTCTCGCGTGCGCGCGCGGTCATCCAAGACGCCAATTTCGCCGATTCCGTCTTCGTCGGCGGCCTCCGGGGACCGACCACGATGACCTTCGCGCCCGATGGGCGCCTGTTCATCTCGGAGAAGAACGGCTCGCTGCGCGTGGTCGAGAACGGCCAGCTCCTGGCGACTCCGTTCATGACGCTCGCCGTGGACACCGACAACGAGCGTGGCCTGATGGGGGTCGCGTTCGATCCCAACTTCGCCAACAACCATTACCTGTATGTCTATTACACGTCGGTGGCCGGAAGCATTCACAACCGGGTCAGCCGTTTCACCGCCAACGGCAATGTGGTGGTGCCTGGGAGCGAGCTGGTCCTCGCCGACTTTCCGACGCTCGACGCCGCCAACCACAACGGCGGAGCGGTTCGCTTCGGACTCGACGGCAAGCTCTACGTTTCAGTCGGCGAGAACGCGGTCTCCTCCAACTCCCAGAGCCTGAACACGCCGCTGGGCAAGCTGCTGCGGTTCAACCCAGATGGCAGCATTCCCACGGACAATCCGTTCTACGCGGCCGCCACCGGGCTCGCCAAGGCGACCTGGGCGATGGGGCTGCGCAATCCCTTCACCTTCGACGTCCAGCCCGGCACGGGAACCCTGTTCATCAATGACGTGGGCGAAGGCGGCTGGGAGGAGATCAACCGAGGCCAGGCTGGCGCCAACTACGGCTGGCCGATGACCGAAGGTTACTTCACGAATCGCCCGCAGCTCACGCAGCCGTTCTTCGCGTATCCGCACGGCTCCGGAACGGCCGCCGGCAACTGCATCGCCGGGGGGACCTTCTATAACCCGCCCATCTCCGCGTTCCCCAGCGCGTACGTCGGTCAATACTTCTTCGCGGACTACACCAACGATTGGATCTCCCGCATCGACCCGAGCTCCGGCGCGCGTTCGCTGTTCGCGACGGGCGTCCCGGGGCCGGTGGATCTCGACGTGGGGCCCGACGGCGCGCTCTACTATCTGGCGCGCGGAGCGGGCCAGGTGGGTCGCATCGCCTACACGGCGTCGCTGCCGCCGAGCATCGCGCAGCAGCCGGCGAGCACGCTGGTGTCGGTCGGGTACGCGGCGACCTTCACGGTGTCGGCCAGCGGTGAGCCGCCGCTCACCTATCAGTGGCAGCGGAACGGCGTGAACATCTCGGGGGCGACCACGCCGAGCTACGTGCTGAACGCCGCGCAACTGACGGACAGCGGCGCGCGCTTCCGGGTGGTCGTGACCAACGGGCTGGGCTCGACGACGAGCGCCGAGGCGGTGCTGACGGTGACGTCCAACAAACCGCCGGTGGCCACGATTGTGACGCCGGCCGCGGGCGCGACCTACACCGCGGCCACGAACCTGACGTTCTCCGGCTCTGCCAGCGACGCGGAGGATGGTGCGCTGCCGCCGAGCGCGATGACCTGGAGCATCATCTTCCATCACGACACCCACACGCATCCAGGCATGACCGATACCACCGGCATCGCGAGCGGGAGCTGGCCGATTCCGAACGTCGGCGAGAGCTCGACCCACGTCTGGTATCGCGTGCGGCTCACGGTGCGCGACTCCATCGGCCTCACCGACACGACGTATCGCGACGTGCTCCCGGTCACGGTACCGCTCCAGGTGACCACCGTGCCGAGCGGGCTGCAGGTGCTGATGGACGGGCAGCCATTCACGGCGCCTCACGCCACGTCGAGTGTGGTCGGCGTCATCCGCTCGGTGGGCGTCGGCTCGCCGCAGTACGCGAGCGGGAAGTTCTGGGCGTTCTCGTCGTGGTCTGACGGCGGCGCTCAGTCGCATACCTTCACCACGCCCGGCGGCGCGGTCACCTACACGGCCACGTTCGCCGAAGTCTCCGGCGGGAGCTGCTACAAGATTCAAAGCGAGCGCTCCGACAAGTGGCTCACCGTCGACATCGCGGGCAAGGTCCTCGCCGGCAGTGCGACGCAAGCAGGAGGTCAGACTTTCCAGCTCGTTCCGAACGGCACGAAGTACAAGCTCAAGGGCTCGGGCGACGCGTTCATGACGGTGGTGTCGAACCAGCTCGCGATGAGCGCCAACTTCTCCAGCGCGGAGTCGTTCACGCAGCATCCCTGCGGCTACGGCGGGCGCACGCGTGTGGGCTTCCAGGCCTCGTTGGGGAGCGCGCCCCACTGGAAGGAGACCACGCAGGACGGGCCGATCCAGAGCGGTGACGGCGGCAATGGAGGCGCCTGCAACGCGACCGATGGCACCGCCTGGGAGGGCTTCTACCTCGAACCTGTGAGCTGCCCGGGTAGCAGTACCGGCCCGGTGTGCGGCAACGGCACCGTCGAGAGCGGCGAGCAATGCGACGACGGCAACACCCACTCGGGCGATGGCTGCGATTCGACGTGCCGCATCGAGGCCGGCAGCGCGGGTTGTTTCCGCATCCAGAGCGAGCGCACCGACAAGTGGCTCACCGTCGACGGCGCGGGCAAGGTGGCCGCCATCAGCACGACGCAGCCCGGCGGCGAGGTCTTCGAGCTCGTCACGAGCGGCACGAAATACAAGCTCAAGGGCGCGAGCGGAGCGTACCTGGCGGTGGTCGCGAACCAGCTCACCGTGAACGCCACGCTCGGCACCGCGGAGCCGTTCACCCGTCACGACTGCGGTGTCTACGGTGGCCGCAATCGCTATGGCTTCGAATCATCGACGGGCACCGCGCGCAACTGGAAGGAGGTCACCACCGGCGCTCCCATCCAGAGTGGAAGTGGCGGCAACGGGGGCATCTGCAATCCCACTGACGGTGGCTCGTGGGAGGCCTTCTACCTCGAGCCGGCGACCTGCCCTGGCGGGAGTCCATAGGCTTCGGTCACCCTCTCGGTGAGGGCTGAAGCCCGAAGGTCCCAGGAGCGCTCTCGCCAGGGCGCTCCTGGGCTCCTGGCCCCAGGGAAGCGAGGCCTCCGAGAGCGTGACGCACCGGTCACCGCTGCGACAGCGGCGCTGGCTGCTCGATGAAGGCGCGGTTGTCGTCGCGCCTCGAGTCGAAGAGCAGTCCTCGCGGGTCGAGCTCGGCGGAATCCGGCTCGCCCTCGACCTCGATGGTGACGTCCTGAATGCCGGACCGGACCCGGTACTTCGCCTGGTGGAGCAGGGCGCCCGGAGTCTCGTCGTCGCCCGGTGCGAAGACGCCGACATCGACCAGGTCGTCCATCGGTACATCGGTCGGCACCCCGTCGACGGCGACAGTGAACTTTCGTGCGGCGAACTTGAGCGTCACGCGCCAGCGCTTGTCGCCGATCCTCTCGGCGGACGCGCCCCGCGACTTGAACTCCCAGAAGGTGTTCGCGGCGAAGAGGTCATGCAGCAGCGTCCGGTGCGCTTCCGGTGTGACGGCCTGTAGCTCCCGATAGAGATCGTGCGACGTCGCCAGGGGACGGCCAGCCCCGAACCGGTCGACCAGGTTCCGAAGCGCTGCGTTCACCGCCTCCGCACCGATGTGCTCACGCAGCGCGTACATCGCGAACGGGCCCTTGCGGTACGCGAGCAGCCAGTCTGCCGCATCCAGCAGCGCGACATCCGCCTGCGGCCGCGGCGGCAGAAAGTCCTCGCGCATCACGGCGAGCAGCCGGTGCAAGTGGTCGGTGCCGTGCGTCTTCTCGACGAGCTGGAGCGCCGAGTACCAGGCGAGGCTCTCCGCGACGACCGCACCGCCTTCGACCCGAGCAGGGGTCACCTGGTTCCCCCACCACTGGTGCGCCACTTCGTGCGCCACGACCGCAAACGGAAAGTCGATTCCGCGGCGGTCTGCCTCCGGGTTCATCAGCGCAAAGCCGTCCTGGAACGAGACGTTGATCGGCGAGGCGTGGAGCCCAATGCCGGTGCCGGCGTGCTCGACGAACCGGAGCTGTTTGTACGGGTAGGGACCGAACCGCTCGGTGAAGAACGCCAGCGACGCCTCCATCGCGCGCAGGATGCCGTCGACGTTCCAGGCGTGCGCGGGGTGGTGGATGACCTGCAGCTGGACGCCGTTCCACCTGCCCTCGGCGACCGCGTAGGCCGCGGAATACAGCGCATAGTCATTCCGGATGGGTGAATCGGTGCCGTACTCGAAGTACTGCCGTCCGTTCTCGCTCCACGAACGACGCAGCGCACCCGGGGCGACGGCGAGCTGGCCTTCGTCCGTCCCGATGAGGGTCGTCAGCGAGATTCGGGATCGGTTCCGGCCGTGCTGTTCGTCCGCCAGCGCTCTCGAACGCTCCGTCCCGCGAGGGTCCAGGCCCTGCGCGCGACGGACGCCGTCTTCGAGCAACTCCCGTCCGCGCTGGTAGCCGAGCGACGGCAGCCAGTCCGCTTTCACGAAGTACGTCCCGTTCGCGCTGACCGAGGCATCGACGCCGCGGGCAGTAAACCCGCGGGGTGCGAACCGGAGCTCGAAGGTCAGCTCCAGCGCTTCGCCAGGACGCAGGGGCTCTTTGAGCGCGTAGCTGCGGTGTCCGAGCACGTCGTCGACGAGGACTTCAGAGGACTCGCGGTCGAAGCCAATCGTCCGCGTCTGGACCTGCGAGGAGGTGCCGACGTGAATCGTGTCGATGGGGGCTGACCCGCCGTTCACCAGCGAGTACGTGCCGCGGACGTCCGCGGTGCCGCGCGAAGGCCACAGCTCCACCTGCAGGCGGGTGGCGGTGTGATCCGGCTGGAGGACCGTCTCGTAGCGCCGGTACACGCGTTCGTACGTCGCACGCCGCCGCTCCTCTTCATTCCTCGAAGCGTACGGATTGAGGAGATGGAGGTTGTAGACGATGAACCCGCCGACGCAGATCGCGGCCGCCGCGGCGGCGATCGCAACGCCCTTCACCGGCCTCGAGGCGCGATGGCGCGCAGCCACCCATCGGGCACCGAAGTGGTCCTCGCGGGTGCGCACCCACCAGAGCCTCGCCATGACGGCGAGCAGGACCGCACAGGCAGACCAGAAGAGCTTGAACCAGAGCCAGGGAGCGACGGACCCGCCGAACCCGCGGATGTCCGAGTAGGTCCAGTCCGGTCCGGCGCCATAGACCATCAACGGGTGTTCCACCCCCAGCGCCGGCCCGAAGTTCATCAGCGCGTACGCCACGACGCAGAGGAGGTTCCCGACGTGCTTGTGGTTCACCAGCACGTGCACGAAGAGGCACAGCACGGCGAACAAGAGGTGATGCACCAGCTGCATCCCGAGCAACACGCGAACGTACAGGCCGAGCTCGAAGGCGTCGTAGCCGAGCCGCGCCTGTGTGATGACGGACGATGCCATCACCAGCACTTGCGCGAACACGAGCATCAGCGCGAGTCCGGCGAGCTTCCCGGTGAAGAGGACGCTGTCGGGCACCGGGGTCGCGTTCGCGATGTCGCCGAGGCCGGCCTCGCGCTCCTTCCACACGAGCTCGCCCGCGTAGAAGAGCGCGAGCATGGGAATCACGGACCAGAGAAGATCCTCTGACCGCCCGAGCACCGCGACCAACCGCGCCGTCGTGGGGACGAACGGGACGCCCATGTGCTCCAGCAATCCGGGGCCGACGAGCAGCAGAATCAGCGTCAGCGCCCCCAGGGCCAGGCCTCCCCAACCGGTGACGATGTCGCGGAAGGACTCCCAGGCGATGGCCGCGGTCTGCCGCAACCTCGTCGCGCCCCCGAAGGTCCGCTGGACGGTGGGAACCGCAATCGGCGCGCCTGGGGTCTTGTCGTTGAGGGCTTCGCGGCGCCGCGACCCGGTCGTGTGATGCGCGAACCGGAAGCACCAGAGCGTCAGCGCGAGGACCGTCAACGCCACGCCCACCCAGAGGACACGGTTCCACAGCAGCGGCCCCTCGAGCGCGAACAGCCGCGTGCTCCGCTCCATCGGGGTCCAACCTTTCGCCGCGGCAGTCACCATGCTCAGCCCGAAGGGGTCGAGGATCTGCCCCAGTTCCCACCGGCCCAACTTCGAAGAGACGTATTTCCCGCTGACGAGCGCCGCCGTGAACAAGAGGAAGCTGCCGGCGTAGCTCGCGAGGTCACGCCGGGTGAGGATGGCCAGGGAGAACAGCACCGCCGTGGCGATGAACGCGTTCGGCAGCGCGAAGAACAGCCAGGCCGTCGCGTAGGGCGCAATCCGGAACGGGCCCAGCAACTGCGGTTCAATCCACGGAGAGAAGGGGGTCAGCAGGGCGCCCAGGACTGGTGCCAGCGCGAGCACCGCGCTCCACGCAAACGCGGCCAGAAAGCGGCCCGCGAGGTACGACGTCTTTCCGACCGGCGTGGTGAACACCAGCGCCTGCATCTCCGTCTTCGCGTCACGCGTGCCAGCATCCGCGGCGACGGCCGCGGCAGGAACCGACGCCATCAGGCTTCCGATGACGGCTGCCGCCGCGATGACGAACGTTCCGTTGAACAGGAATCCGCCGCTGCGCGCGGCGTCTGCGTACATCTGCGTCGTATTCCAGAAACTCAGCACCGGCATTGCCAGGAAGAGGAGCCAGGTCGCCGGACGGCGCGCCTGGTAACCTGCTTCGAAGCGGAACACCTCCCAGAGCCTCACGCGCGCACCCCGCGATGGTGGCCGCCCATGACGCTGAAGTAGACGTCTTCGAGGTCCGGCTCGACGGGCTCGAACCCCGCGGTGGGTGTCGCCTCCGAGAAGACATGCACCACGGTCCGGCCACCGAGCAGCTTGGTGGAGATCACCGCGTGCGCCGCTCTGAGCGCCTCCACCTCGGGCGCGGCGACCGTCTTGCGCCAGATCCTTCCGCGCAGCGCCGCGATCGCCCGGGGCGGCTCCGCCTCGAGGAGGATCTCTCCCGAGTTGATGATCGCCATCCGGCTGCAGAGCTCGGAGACGTCGTCGACGATGTGGGTGGAGAGGATGACCACGGCCTTCTCGCCGACGCCGCTGAGCAGATTGAGGAAGCGGACCCGCTCGGCGGGATCGAGGCCGGCCGTCGGCTCGTCGACGATGATCAACCGTGGGTCACCGAGCAGCGCGACCGCCACGCCAAACCGTTGCCGCATTCCTCCCGAGAAGGTGCCGAGCCGCTCCTTCCGCACCTCGTACAGGTTCGTCTGGTGAAGCAGCGAGTCGACGGCGTCGCGGCGCTCCTTGCGTCCGGTGATGCCCTTGAGGATGGCGAAGTGCTCCAGCAGCCGGGCCGCGGTCGCCTTGGGATACACGCCGAACTCCTGCGGCAGGTAGCCCAGGAGCTCGCGCACGCGGGTGGGCTCACGCAGCACGTCGACCTCGCCAAGCCGCACGCTGCCGCCGTCGGGGTCCTGCAGCGTCGCCAGCGTCCGCATCAACGTCGACTTGCCCGCGCCGTTGGGACCGAGGAGGCCGTACATCCCCGGGGCGATGGTGAGCGAGACGCCTCTCAAGGCGCGCACGCCGTTGCGGTAGGTCTTGGTGAGGTTCTTGATTTCGAGGTTCACGGTGCACTCCAGGCAAGGCTGTTCCGGTCGTGGCGTCCCGGTGTCGGACGCGCGTCGGTCGCGGAGCAGGTGAGGTGAGACGGGCGCTAGGTCGGCCTGCGCTCCCGGTGTCGCGAGGCAGCGGCCCACAAGGCGACGACGCCGCCGGCGAACCAGAGGAGGGTCGCGATGGCCCACTGGCCGAGGTCCGGGAGGCCGCGCCAGACGCCGACGGTTTCGCCGTTGGGCAGCGTGGCGAGGGTGCTGAGCGACTCGGTCCGCGCGGTCATCACCGCATCGAGGCCCAAGGGCCCACCGAACAGGCCCTGCAGCAGGCGCTGCGCGACGTCGACGAGCCACCGCGCGTCGGCCGCCTCGCTGGTGAAGCCGAACATCAGGCTGCCCAGGCCGAGGCCGATGATCCACCGCAGCGGATGGCGAAGGCCCAGCGCGACGGCGCTGCCAATCACGTAGAGCGTCGTCGCGCCCGTGAAGGGAGCGAGCCACAGGAGGGGTCGCGGCGTCCACGCCACGGCCCGCAGGGCGTCGGCGCTCACCGTACCGCCTTGTGCGAAGACGGGGGTCGGCAGCAGCTGCAACGTCTCCACGCCGAGCACGTTCCCTCCCGAAATCAGGGTGAGCAGCAGCTGGCCGAGCACGAACACCGCCACCGCTGCCATCAACCACGTCCACCCGGCGCAGACCCTCAGCAGCGCGTGCACCCGGCGATCCACGGGCAGCGACCAGAAGAAGCCCGGTCCGAAGCGCTCCTCGCCCTTCCACACGGCGATCGGGAGCAGGAGGCCTGCCATGGGCGGCAGCATCGAGAGCTCGGGGCGGAAGCCGAACCGCGCTCCGGACTGGAATGTCTCGCGAAGGGCGTCCACGGCGATCAGCGCCAGCACCCCACCGGCGGCGATCGCCGGAACGCGCAGCATCCCCGCGACGGTGCTCAGCTGCTCGCGCAGGACGGTGAGCGACCGGGGTGGAGCAGGGGAGGGAAGCGGGGCGTTCAAGGCGTCAGCTCCTCCGGGAGGAACGCGAGCGCTGCGTCCTCCAGGCCCAGCGCGGTGACCTCACGGACCTTCGCGCCCGCGAGCGTGAGTCGCTCGCTGACCGTGCGTTCCTCGCCGACGAAGGTCCACTGCACGAGGCGTCCCGCGGCGGACCGCCTCAGCCCGCTGGGCTGAAGCTCCACGGGCGCCTCCCAGCCTTCGGGGACTTCGAGCCGGTACCGCCGCACCGTGCGCAGCAGCTCCTCGCGCGGCAGCTGCGCGACGAGACGACCGCCGCGCAGGACACCGACGTGGTCGGCCAGGGAGTCGACCTCGTGAAGGTGATGCGTCGACATCAGGACCGTCGTCGGAAAATCCGCCAGGTGTTCCGTCAGCAGCGCGAGCGCCTTGTTGCGCACCATGGGATCCAGCCCGTCGGTCGGTTCGTCCAGCAGCAGCAAGCGCGGACGGTGCGCCAGCGCGAGCACCAGCTGGAGGCGCCGAGACTCTCCTTTGGAGAGCGTGCCGGCCCTTTGAGCGAGCCGAAGCCCGAGCCCGCGGCTGAGCCGTTCCGCATACGGCCCGTCCCAGCCCGGGTAGTACGCGGCGACGTGTTGCAGCAGCCGTCCGCAGGTCATCCAGCGGTACGCCTGGACCGGGTGGTCCGGCACGTACCCGACCTGCGCGCGGACCTCGGGACCGCGGCCGGAGGCATCCATGCCGAGCACCTCCACGGTGCCGGAGTCCGGCCGTTCCAGATTCATCGCCAGTTTGAACGTGGTGCTCTTGCCGGCTCCATTCGCCCCGACCAGCACGTAGACGGCGCCGTCCGGGACGCGCAGGTCGATACCGTCGAGCGCCGTTCGCCTCCCGTACCGCTTCGTCACTGCCTGCGTCGCCAACGCCAATCCCGTGGGGCGGTTGGTCGCGTTCATTCGTCGTCTCCTTCATCCGCTGCGGAGACCGCCTCGGGCCCCTCTGCCGCGAGGTCGCGGATGCTCTGGATCAACGCGTCGACCGGCACGCCATTGCGGAACGCATCGCGCAGCGCACGCTTGGCGACCTCGCGGGTGAGCGCCTTGCGTTCGCGCGCCTTCGGTTGGGCCGTCGGTGCCACGAAGGTTCCCTGACCGCGTTTCACATAGATGACGCCGTCACGTTCCAGCTCGCCGTAGGCCTGGGACACGGTCCGCGGGTTCACCACCAGCTGGGTGGCAAGCTCGCGCACCGACGGGAGCGGGTCTTCCGCGCGCAACGTCCCCACCACCAATGCGCGGCGCACCTCGTCCACGATCTGGAGGTAGAGCGGCCGGGGGTCTCGGGGATCGAGACTGACGATCACGGGACCTCAGCTGTGGCGGTGTTGCACACGACTACAACACTGCATCACCCGGTGGCCGATTGCAAGTCGCGCCCATTGCGCGCGTGGGGCTGCCACGTGCCGAAATGGAGGAGCTGATCTTCAACGACGTGGGCGCCCTGTCGGCGTTGTGCTCCAGGCACGGCACGTTCGGGGAGGCCGTGCTGCCCGGGGCCTTCGAGCCCATCACCGGGATCTTCCTGAAGGTGCTCGATGGGAATGAGCGACAGGCCTTCCTGGAGACGGGGAGCCACTACTGCTTCATCTCGATGCTCACGTCGTGAGGGCGGCCCGGCAGTGAGCGACAATGCTCATTCGAAGTCGAAGCCCCGCCAGCGGCCCTCGTCGGCCCCTCTGCACCCTCCCTCCCCCTCAACAGGGCCCATCCCTCTTATGCGCCGAGAAGGCCGGCTTCCATGCCGCCATCCCCAGCGTGTGGCTCTGCCACCTGCTGTAGGCCTGACGCCTTCACCGCCGTGGGGCTGGCGGCGGATATATCAGTCTGATATATCGGCCTGATATATCCGGATGGAGGAGGCAGTCATGGCGCGGGAGAGCACCTGTCGGTTCGCCATCCTGGGGATGCTGTGCCGGAGGCCGATGAGTGGGTACGACCTGCGAAGCGCCATCGAGCAGTCGGTGGGGCACTTCTGGCAGGAGAGCTACGGCAACCTGTACCCGACGCTGGAGCGGATGGCGAAGGAGCGGCTGGTGGAGCTCGACCCGGAGGAGCGCTCGCCGGGCGAACGGGTCCGGAAGGTGTACCGGGTGACAGCGGCGGGGCGGACGGCGCTCGCGGAATGGCTGAGGCGGCCGGTGCTCCCCCACGTCGAGCGCAACGAGCTGTTGCTCAAGCTCTTCTTCGGGGCCCGGGTGGGACCCGAGGACTCCCTGGCGCAGGTGGAGCGCAGCCGCGCCGAGGCGGAAGCTCTGCTGGCGGCGCTGCGCCTCATCGACGAGGAGGTCCGCCCTGCCCGGAAAGACGACCCGGAGTTCGCCTACCAGCACCTGTCGATTCGCGCGGGACTGATCGGGCTGGAGGCGCACCTGCGCTGGTGTGACGAGGCACGCGAGGCGCTCGAGCGGCTGAAGCCGACGACGGGTTCGGCGAAGAAGAAGGGAGCGCGATGAGCGGTCATGCGGGCGCAGGAGCGGGGCGTCTGTCCACGCTCATGCCGTGGCTCGCCCTGGGTGTCGGGGCTGCGCTGGTGCTGTTGCTGAACACGGAGTGGGCGGTGCTGCCCGGCTGGCTGATGGGCGCTGTGTTCCTCTACTTCTCCCGGCGGCAGCGGCCCGCGGTGGGCTTCGTGGGGCTCCTGGTGGCCAACACCGTCGCCGCGGGCGTGGCGAACCGGGGGGTGTTCCCGGGCTCCGCCGCGAGCGCCTTCGGCATGGCCCTGGGGGGCGCGGTGGTCGTCGCGGGGTTGTACCTGGCGGACCGGCTCGTCGTGAGGCCGCGCGGCTCCTTCGCGGGGACGCTCTTCCTGCCGACGGCGACGACGGGCCTGGAGCTCTTCAGCAGCATGGGCAACCCGTTCGGCACCTGGGGCGTGCTGGCCTACACCCAGGCAAAGGTGTCGGTGCTGGTTCAGTGGGTGTCGGTGACGGGGTTGTGGGGCCTGACGTTCATCCTGGTGTGGTTCGCCACCGTGGCCAACTGGGCGTTCGAGCACCGGGACACAGGGCGCCGCGTCCTGCCCGGAGTGGCGGTGTACGCGGCGGTCCTGGTGGCCATCCTAGGCTTCGGAGCGCTGCGGCTCGCGGGGGCGGGGAGGGTGGGCGAGTCCGTCCGCGTGGCCGGCATCACGGTGGCGGGGGATGTGGCCACGGGCCGCGAGGCGGGGCTGTCCCGGCTGATGAAGGGCGAGGCCTTCACCGATGAGGACTGGCGCGCCTTCGCCGAGTCCTCGCGCGCGGGGATGTCCAGGGGCGGTTGAACTCTTTCTGAAAGGAGGAACTCACGGTTTTTCTGCATTGTTTTTCCCCTCGTCTGCTCATTCAAACCGAGCCGGCCAGTCCGGCCCAATGACTGTCACCCAACGTCACACACCGATCCCATGAACCGTACCTTCCTTGCCGCAACGCTCGCGCTGTTCCCCCTGATGTTTGCCTGCCAGCCGGAAATCGATGCCCAGAATCCGGAGGCGGCCAGCGCGCTGGAGCAGAGGAGCGGCACCCCCGTCGACACCCACCGCGACGCGCTGACCGGAACGCCCTTCGTCACCCTGGAGGCGGTCGAAACCGCGCGGTATGAAGACACCTATTATGTCCACGTGGAAACGGCCTACTACGCCACCTTCTGGGCCAACCGCGCGCGCAGCATTCCCGTCAATCTGAGCTCCGCCATCCAGCTGAACTATCAATCCACGTTCTACAACTACAAGTACAACCAGGCGGTGCGGAGCAACCTCAGCACCACCCTGCAGGCTGGCGGTCACAGGTATTACATCGGGAGTGGCATCTATGAGTGCGACTACGATGCGAATGGCAACATCGATCACCGCTGCGATGAGACCTATCTGACCCTCAGGACTGGCGTCGGCTACGACGGGAGCTGGTAGTCGCTGACGAAGCAAGCAGTTGGCCGCACATGGCCATGCGCGGCGAGGCGGTCAATCCAATGACCGCCTCGTCCCGCGTGTGAAGTGGCTGCTGGCGACCCTGGCCCTGCTGACGGGGGCATCCCGACGGCGCCGGCACGCGGGGGACGGGTCCCCCGGCACTGCGGTCGCGAGCTTCGCAGGGTTGCCCGGCTGCCGGTGGTTGAGCTCGCCCGCGCGCGCCCGCATCGCGCCGGACGTCTGTACACGCCCCAGCCCGCGCTCGAGCGGTACCCGCCAACGGAGGACAGGTTGATGACGTGCCCGGAGCGCTGCTGCCGCATGGCGGGCAGCACCGCGCGGGTGACGGCGTGCAGGCCGAAGACGTTGGTGCGGTAGAGCTTCTCGACTTCCGCCGCGCTCGCCTCCTCCACGCCGCCGAGCAGGCCGAAGCCCGCGTTGTTCACCAGCACGTCGATGCGGCCGGCCTCCGCCACGACGCGCTGGGCCTCCGCCTCGTCGGTGACGTCCAACTTCGCGACCACCAGTCTGGGGTGGGGCGCCAGGGGAATGCTCTGGGGGTTGCGCGCGGTGGCGATGACGCGGGCTCCCACATCGAACACGCGTCGGGCCCGCCTGCTCGGGAGCGTCAAGTGCGGTACGCCCACCTCGCGCCGGAGGCCCGTGAGATCGCGGTGCAGCAGCTCGACCGATTGCTGGGCTCTCAATGGCGAGGAGTACGGGACTTGAACCCGTGGGCAGGGCGATAGGAAACCTCAAGCAGGACGCGCTGTTACCCGCTATCGCCTTGATTTCCCTCGGATCTTCTTTCCGCCTCGTTCCACCCCGTTCCCTCGTGTCCCGTCTCGAACCACGCTGGCGGGGCACACTGGGGGCACATGCGGTCGCACCTATCCCCTCACCAGGGAGAACCTGCGCCCGTCCCTGCTGGCGTCGGGCTCCATTACCACGATGCTTAGCCTCATCTGAGACGATTACTCGCGCCGCCCCGAGTCAGAGGTGGATTCCGTAGTAGCAGTCAGCAACTTGGTCTTACCCCTAATAGAAAGGACAACGCTGTCAGCCTGATCCGGCGGATACTTGCCAATGCCCGTTGTCAGAATGACTTGACAGTCGCGACGTCCCTTAGCCACTTCAAAAATCTTTCCGAGAATCCGCAACAAGCTCTCCCTATCGATTCCCGCTGTCTCAGGAGTGTCGATCAATAGGAATCGCGGAAATGGTACATCCTTCGCCTGAAGCGAGAGGGACAACAAGGAAAGGAAATAGAGCAATCGTTTTCCAACGACTGCACTGGCCTCGCGATACTCGCCTTCGTTGATGACCGGCATGTAGTTGGCATCAATCCAGGCGCGCCTGCACTCCTTCACGGTTTCAGTCATGAGGCTGTTGTAGATACGCTCAAATTGTTCTCGCTTCTCTGCAATATCTTCCTGCATGGCAGCATCCAATACCTGAGTACGCCGCTGCCAGTTATCACGGGATGCCTGTGCTTCCTTTACTTGGCGTCCAATCTCCTCGCGCCGCTTCTCAATCTCAAGCTTGTTGCGAAGAGACTCAAGCTCCACCTGCAACCTTATAATTTCACTATCCGTCGCATCAAACTCAGAAGAGTATCCTGAATTCGGGGGAAACGTTACATACTTAAGCAGTTCCTCCTGCTGTGTGGCAGATCGCCTTCCGAAAGCCTCTATTTCTTGCTTATGGGCATCTATCTCTCGCTTGCAATCTGCGATGGCGATTTCAATCGTGTCGACGTTCTTTTGTCTCGCCTTCAAGATGTCCTTGTATTCTGCAGTCGAATAGAAGAATCGTTCGTAGTCATCCTCACTAACGGGTTGACCGCAAAGACAGGTGCCAACTGGACGCCTTATCTCCCTAAGGCAGCACGGACAGGTGTCCGGAGAGAAGAGATCAAGCCGCTCATGCGCCTGTATGATTTTTTGGATTCGAGAAACATCGGCAATGAACTCTTCTTTGGTCTCTTGGATGCGCCGAAGTTCCTCCGTCACATTGGTAAGCTGACGCTCGCGCTCATGGAGAAGCACCTCAGTCTCCGTGATCTCCTTTCGCAGTCGCGTGATATCTAAAGCCGCTGTTCCCGATGGAGGTGGGCGATTTTTTAGCGACTCTCGATGTTGATACAAACGGGCTAGTCGCGCCTCTCCATCATCCAGGGACTCCTTTAGGAAGCGGAGATTGAGATCTTCCCCACCATGGTGAGTTATCGCCGCAGCATCTGTGAACGCTCGGAGGGCGCCCTCCGACTCCGACAGTGCACGCTCTGCCTTCTTCAACTCCGCGAGAGCGTTGTAATAGTCCTGAGAGGCTTTCCCCGTCAGAATTTCAAATATGGCGCGACGGAACTCACGTGAGTCTGTGACAAAGTTGCCGACATCGGGCTTCTTAAAGATGCCGCCAGGGTCGGCTTCTTGGTCGTGATACATCAACCGCATGAGATCGGTGAGGTTAATTTTCCCGGATCGACTGCCAGAATGAATGGAAAAGACGGCAATATCCAATTGCTCAAGCATCCAATCCGAGAAAGTTTTCTGCTCGCCCCTCCTGATTACAGGATAGACAAATGCCTTCTCGCCATCAGGAAGAACTAAGATGTCGTTATCTCCAATGAGTCGCTTGATGGTGTATCGCGATTCGTCGATGTCGATAATTAGTGTTACATAATTGTCGACATCTGAAGTGATTTCCAGATGGCGTTCATTGCTGTTGCGTTCAAACTGGGCTACCTTTCCGCCTAGGCCGAAGTAGATCAGATCGGCGAACGTGGTTTTTCCTGATCGATTTTCGCCCTCAATGACAACCACCCCATCAGGGAACTCAGGCGACTCGAACTGGTAATTACGACCCCTATAGAGCAGCCTTCTGATAGCTAGTCGAGCCAAGTCCGCACTCCTTGCTTCCCAAAGAATCGCTCAAGCATGTAGGGCAGGGTTACGGTGCGTATTTTAGGGTTCACTTTTCGTATCGAGAGCATCGCTTTACGCTCAACCTCGTACAAGTCGCCCGTTGCGAAAAACTCAAGAGTCGACATGTCCTTGGCATATATGTCGAGAGTCCGCGAATGCTCGTCCTTGACGACACCAATTAGGCCTCGCTGCTCCAAAGCATAGAGCAGCCGAAACATTAAGGGGAGGCGCGCAACTCCTCGGTCATACGCCGCCCAGAGAATGCGTTTGTCCTCGCTCTTCGCCACATATGTTTCCGACTGAAGTTCCAAAAGAATGCGCGACAAGCTAGGGGAAGAAACAAAATCAGCCAGAAATACAGCCTTCCGGTAGTCCTTCAGTAGTGCCTCTGGCGAAGTACACTTTAGAGACCCCAGTTGAACAAAAAGGGTATAGGTAAGGAAGTATGCATCCTCCCCTGCCACGAACATCATCCGTCGCTTAGCCTGCTCTTTGCGACTAATTTCCATTTATTACCGCCCGTTGAAAGCAAGGAAGCAACTATCGAAGAGTTCAAGAATCAAATTCTCAATCGACGGGCTATTCGAGAGGGGGTATTTGTAGTCAGCCGATTTCGATTGGAGTTGGTGAACAGCCGCTTGCGTTAGGCTGGAGAGGCGTTGCTTTACTTCCTCTTCGGAAAGTTCGTCAGTCTCCGCTAGATGCTGATCGAGCAATTCGATGCATGTTTCGTATATATGGTATTTGAGTGCCAGCAGGCCTTTGTCGTGCTCGAACGCCTTTTGCTCGTACTGGCTGGCGGCCACTCTTCGGGCAAGACGCGTCACTGTCATGTCCTTGACTGTCGGGCATGCAGCAAGAAGCTTATCTTTTATGTGGCGCTGGTCTGTCGGCGCGGGGAGCTTGCTCCACATCTCCCAGGTTGGGTCAGGTAATTTGGCGTCACCGACCGCAACGTCTCGGAAAACCAAAGCCACATCGGATTTATGGACAAATCGTTGGGCTGGGTCCGCCAGTCCCTGCTTTTTATCAAACAATTCCAGCAATAAGGCCAGAATCACATGCTCCCGGCCGACGTGACGCTGATTGTATTGAGGACACTGCTTGATGGCCTTTAGAACTCTTTGCTCTACAGCAGCGTGATCCTCTTGGTCGAAACGCCAATGCACTAACCCAAGAAAGGACATCCAGTCCTGATCGCTCCATCCTTGGAGTTCGGCCAAATTACCCTTGTGCTTTTTGGACTTATACTGCGTCTCGTACTCATCAAGCACGAAGCTCTTTACTGCTGGAAGCACGTTTGAGTCTGAAAAGTCTTGTGCTGAGAGGTACTCAAGTAGCGGTTTGGCAGGGAGAGTGACTCCAAGAGCCTTTGCCTTGGCTGAGTTGCGCTGCTCTTTCCCGATATTGGCGGTTGTGTAGAACCCAAAGGTAATCTTGGTGGAGTATCTCCATTGAATCCAAATGTCGATGAAGATTACGAGTGAGTTAATGACTTCTTGGCTCAGTAGAGTGAAGTTCGTGTCGGCGTAGTTCTTGTCCTCTTCCGTGTAGTTGTCTGTGGATGTTTTCCCGGATTTGGAGAGGAAGACGTCGCCGGAAACCTCGACCGCACTGTAGGCCTGCTCTATGTCGTCTGCGAAGCCCTCCAAAATCAGTTCACATGCGCGCAGACGCTGAAGGCGAGCGCCTTTGGCTTGGACTCCGACGTCACGTTCTATCGGTTGACTCGCCACCATAGTGTGCGCTGGAGCATAGAGCAGGTGGCGGTTTCTTTTCGAGGGCGTCGCGAATTTGGCCGACATCGGAGGAATGAACGTGCCAGGTCGCGCTCAGAACACATAGTGGCCCTCTCCCCGGCAGCCAGCTCCTCGGGCGAGGAACTGCGAAGTACCCATTTTTAGTAGGGATGTGTCCCGCCCACCTACTGCGCTGGGCAAGCAGGGGGCAGGCACATGGAGCTTGTGACTAGGGACGGCGGCTGGAGGATGAACGCCCGCGGGTTGGTGCGGAGCCGAAGCCGAAAGAGGCGAGTGTGCCGCCAGCGGAGCCGAAGAAGTTTAGATTGGCGACTGCTTGATCGATCGGTGCGGCCCTCCACCGGGCACGGTCGTCACCTCGTCCGGATGGCGCGTCGAAGAGGCAATCGCCTGCGCGGCATTGGGGGGCTCGGTCTGCGTCGAAAGCTCGTCCTCGCTGGCGGCCTCGGTGAGAGGCGGAGTGATGCCGCCTTCGTCTTCCGGCACTTCCAAATCCCAGAGCCTTTCACCCGCCTCTACGAGTGCCCGCTGAACTTCCCTCACCGCATCTTCGCCCGAGTAGAGCCCCAGCTGCTCCAGCCGCGCGCGCATGACGGTTTCCAGCTCGGCGGCCGTGGTGAAGCGGTCAGTGGGGTTGCGCCGCAGCAGCGTGCGGAGGATGTCCCGGAGTGGCACGGGCAACCCTTCCGCCGCGCGCTCTACGTCCTCGGAGCGGTAGGCCATGGCGCACCAGATGGCGTCCTCGGCGAATGGCGGCAGTTCCGTCACCATGGACGCCACCGAGGCCGCGAGTGCCTGCTCCCGTTCCTCTGACGATAGCCGCGCCTCCACATCCTCAATGCGCAGGTGGCCCGGGTCGTAGAGGTGCCGCCCAGTGGCGAACTCCAGCAGGGTGAGACCCAGGGAGAACAGGTCAGCCCGAGCGTCCACCACCTCCCCCAGCAACATCTCCGGCGCGGCGTAGAGGACTTCGCCCTGGGGACGCGGGAGCGAGGTGGCCAGCCGCCCCGCCAATCGCGAGAGCGCCACGCCGAAGTCCGTCAGCTTCACCTGTCCGTGGGGATCCAAGCGAATGCGGGCTGGATTCACGTCGCGGTTGACGATGCCCAGCGGCACGCCTGCGTCATCCGTGCGCGTGTGCGCGTAGTCCAGGGCCGCCGCGACTTCCGCGCCCACGTAGAGGATGAACGCCTCGGAGAAATAGTGCCCGCACGCCTGGGCCACCGTCAGGAGCGTGTTGAGCGTCAGCCCTTCGACGTTCTCCATCGCTACGCACAGGCCGTACTCCATTTCAAAAAGGCCGTGGACGCGGGCGATGCGCGGATGTTGGAGGTACTGCGCCAGCCTGACCTCTTCCTCCAGCCGAGCACGGGTGCGCCGGTACTTCTCGGTCAGGTTCGCCACTTGCAGCACGGGCACGCACTTGAGCACCACGCAGGGGCCCAGCCGCTGTCCCGTGCGGGTCTGGGCGAGGAGGATTCGCTCACCGACGCGCCCTTGCCCCAGGTCCCGGAAGAACTCGTAAGAGGTGTCGCCATTCGTGAATAGGGCAACGCTCCCGGCACGCCGAGAGTCAGACGGATTGGACATGGGCGGGAAGCTCCGGTGCCCGCGCGAGAGGAGTTCGCGCAAAGGCACGCACAAGGTAACGCCAGCCCATTCCGGGAGGAACGACGTGATAGGTCAAAAAACTTGGAAATCCCATTCACTCGGAGTGAGGGGGAGAGGCCCAAAATCGCAAAGGGGCTTTACTCTCTCCGAGAGAGCTACGGCCAGCGCTCGACGGCATAGGCCGGGGACGTTCGGGGGAGCTGCGTCGCTCCTGGTTTAGAGCCGGTCCACTTCTCCAAGGAGCCCTTGCGACCCAGGACGATGCACACCGGCACGGTGCGACCATCGGGGAGCTGCGCCTCGGTGTAGCGGCCCACGGCAACTTCGCCGCTCGTCCACAGATAGCCCGAGACCAATGTGCCGACCGGCAGCGTTTCCGAGTAGCTGATGCGCACCACGCCGGTCACCGGGCCATCGGCGTAGACGCCCCGCTCGCTCTGGGCGCCAGGCTGTCTCCTGTCCAGGGTGAGGCTCACTGACTCACCTGGACGCAAGCGCAGCCCATCCTTGCGGTACCAGTTGAACATGACATCGCGCGCCTCAGAGGGGCAGTCAGCGGGCTCGGGGCGAACCTGGGCACCCGGGCAGCCCAACTGGAGAGCTGCGGCAGCGGTCGCGCCCAGGCACGTCTTGAAGAAGTCCGCCCACGGCGACGGGGGCCAGCTCGGACGCGAGGCGGGGCTCTTAGGCTTCCTGTCGGTGGATCCAGCGGGGAGGGGCATGGGCGTGGGAGCGCGCGTCACGGGAGGGCTTTCCTTCTGGACAGGTGCGGTAGGGGGCAAAGCTACCCCAGGGGGCGATGCGGCGGGCGCCGGAGGCGAGGTGGCAGCCATCGCGCCGGTGCCTGCGTCCCGCGCGACAGAAGGCGGGGCGGGTGCTCGGACATCCGTAGCCTGCGTCATTGGAGGCGTAGAGGAGCGCAGCAGCGCGTAGCCGGCCAATGCCGCCACGATGAGCGTCACAGCGGCCACCGCGCCCGCTACTCGCCGCCGTTGGGGCCGGGGCGCCACCTGCGTTTCCTCCTCCTGCGGCGCGTCGGGAGCGAGCTGGAGGTGGGGCGCGGGCACATGCAGGGGCACCACCCACTCACCGCCTTGTTGCGACAGCAACGCTTCCAGCTCCCGGCGCATGACTTCGGCCGTGTGCGCTCGCTTCTCCGGCTGGCGGGCAATGAAGTGCAAGACCGCAGTGCTCAGCGGCTCGGGCACTCGCGGGTTGAGGGTGTGAGGCGCGGGTGGCGGCCACTGGCCCCCCACCAGCACACGCGGCGGCTCGCTGGCTGGCTGCGCATGCGTCAGCACGTCATAGAGGCAGATGCCCAGTGCGTACACATCATCGGTCGCCTTGAACTCGTAGCGCGCGCCGTGCTCCTCCCCGTGCTCACGCAGGAAACGAGACGCCTCGGGAGAGCGATAGCGACGGGTGCCGGGTGGCAACGGCGAGTCCGTCAACTCCGGGGCCCGCGCGTAGTCCCCCGCGCTGAAGTCCAGGATGAAGGGCTCACCGTCCGAGGCGCGCACGAGGATGTTGCCCAGCTTCAAGTCCCGGTGAAAGACGCTCCGCGCGTGCAGGTGGGCCAGCGCCGCCGCGAGCTTAGCGAACACGCGCACCACCTCGCGCGCCGTCGGGTGCATCTTCTCCATCCACTCGCCCAGCGTGTAGCCCTCCACGTAGTCGAGAACGACGTAGAACCAGCCCTTTGTCACGTCAGGCCAGCGTCCGTGGGCGTGGACGCGCACGATGTTGGGATGGCCGCTGACCTGGACGAGGCACACCATCTCCCGCATGAGCCGCGCATCCGCCTGCTCAGCGTCCCCGCTGCTAGCGCGGTGCATAGCGATCTTCATCGCGAAGCGCTGGCCGTCCTTCTCCACGAGGTAGACGGCACCGTAGGTGCCCGAGCCCAGCAGCCGCAGCACACGCCAGCCGTCTACCATCTGCCCGGGTTGCAGATGCGCCGGGCTTATCGCGGTCAACATGCGAAGCGGTTCTAGAACGCGAAGCGCGGAATGAGAAGACGCCGGGAGCCCTCCCTGTCACGCAGCTCCAATCGAAGGGCCACACCATCCGGCCAGTTCGGGGCTCCGGTTTCCACCACCACGAGGGCCGTCCCCCCTGGCTCAATCCGCGGCTCCCGCATTCGCACTGCGAGCACGTTGATGCGCTCGCCGCTCGCAACTGTGGCTAGCCGCGCCTCCGTAGGTGTCCAGGGATCCGCGCCGGTATTGCGCACGCGCAACGCCACGGCTGCCCATCCGCTCGCCCGGTGGGTGACAATCTCTTCAAGAGCCAGACGACCACTTCCTGCATCCTCCGTTGGGTCAATCTTCCCTGTCTGGACGCCCTTCGGGTTCAACAGGCCCGCGAAGATCATTCCGGCCGGGCCGCTCGCCGCGCTGCGCACGCGGAGCGCTTCCAACTCAGCATCCTTGGCTGCACATGCGGCGCGGACTTCGTCCAACTCGGCCTGCACAGCCTCTGCCGTGCGCGGCAGCCGCGACACCATCACCTGGCCGTCTACCTCGGAGCCGTGCGTGACGAGCGAGAACACCGCACGAGGCGGGGCCAAGCCGTCCGCAAAAGGCACGGTCAGCGCCACACTCTGCCCGGACGCGACCTCCATTGCCGGACGCAGAACGACGGTATGGTCGTTGACCTCCACCCTCGCGAAGCGGCTCCCGGAGTCGTCGAGCGTCACTGAGTCGCGGTCCACGGGCGAATCGAATTCCAGGGTCGTGAGGTAGTCGGGCGCGACGCGCAGCTCTACCGGCTTCTCGGCCGTGGCAACGGAGAGCGCCACGCGACGCCGCTTCAGCTCGCGCCCGCGTGTGGCGTCCTGGGCCATGGCCTTCGCGCCCAGCAGGGGGACAGACAGCAGAACGAGCCGACGTGGGACAGAAGGCACCGGCAGACTACCTCCGAAGAACTTCGCCCAACCTAGCAGGTAACGCGAGTTCCGGGCGCCGTCGCACTTCCCACCGCAGGGGGCCGTTTCGGCAAGGTTTCGTGGGGTACGAACGGCGAAACCAGCAGGGTCCACGGTTTTTATGGAAGTTTTCCCAGCGTGTACGACCGCCGAGCACGGTCCCAGGTGGCCTCGCTGCGGAAATCAGAGCCGGGGGGGGGCTCCAAGTCCCTCCACCGCGAGGGCGGGCTGCGGAATGCCAGGCCCTTTGGGTTGCGAGCAAGCGGAGCACGTTCGCCCGTCGGTGCCGGTGCCCGTGAACCACCCACAATAAGCGCACACAGTTACCTGGACGGGAGACAAACAAAAAACAAACATGATTGAAGTTCTCGAAAAATACATTCCTCACATCATCGCAGCCCGTACCCAAGCCGGGCCTGATGGCCTTACCGTGAAGGAGCTGCGCGGGCGCCTCAGAGCGGGTGAGCAGTTCGTTCGGCGAGCCTTGACCCTTCTGCTGGCCACTGGCGCGGTGCGCATGTCCCACCGTCACAGGCCCGGCGTGCGTGGTGCGCCACGCCACTATCGAAATGACGATGCGGTACGCCCACCTCGCGCCGGAGGCCCGGGAGAGCGCGGTGCAGCAACTCGACCGGCCGGTACCCCTCCAGCTCCACGCCGCTCCGGCCAGCGACGCCGGAGGGGCACACTGAGGGCACATAGGGGGACCGAGGAAAAAGAAAAGCCCAGCAACCCCTGAGGATTGCTGGGCTTTCCATGGTGAGGAGTACGGGATTTGAACCCGTGGGCAGGGGTGCGCTTCGAAGCGTTGCCTGAGGACGCATGGCAGTCGCCTTGCTTGGCGAGGACTCCGGCTGTCCCGAAACTAGAATTTGATTCTAGAATTCCGTTCTATTACACGCCTCCTGACGGCGCAACGTCCCGTTCACGAGGAGGTGGGAGATGGATGTCGCCACACAGTGGCCCTGGCTGCGGAGTGTCTTTCGGGAAGCGTTCTCGAGCTCGCTGCACTTCAGCCTGGCGAGCGTGAATGCCGACGGGTCTCCCCATGTGACGCCCATCGGCTCGGTCTTGCTGGGCGAGCCGGGCCGGGGGCTCTACTTCGAGGTCTTCACCCGGGAGCTGCCGCGCAACGTCCACCGCGACAGCCGCATGTGCATCCTGGCGGTGAACAGCAGCTGGAGGTTGTGGCTGCGCGCCCTGTGGGCCGGGCGCTTCCCCCGCCCACCCGCGGTGCGGCTCATCGTGCGGGTGGCGGACGACGCCCGGCCCGCCACGGCCGAGGAGAAGGCGCGCTTCGCGCACCGGGTGCGCCGCGTGCGCGCGCTCAAGGGCCACGACCTGCTGTGGGGACACCTGGAGCGGGTGCGTGACTTCGTGGTGGAGCGCGTCGAGCCCGTCCACATCGGCCCCATGACTCGGCATCTCGCCGACCGCTACCGCTGACCCACCCAGGCCTCAGCGCCAGCGGCGGGTGTTCCGGGCTAGCCGGTCACCACGACGAAGGGGCCACGCCCCCCCAGTCCCGTCAGGGCTCGTCGGCCATGTCGTCCAACTGCTCCTGCGCGATCTCCCGGTACAGGGTTACGACTTCGACGCTCAGCACATTGCGCATCTCCTGGCGGGCGCTCTCGAAGTCGCCGCTCTCCTGGTGCCGATACATCCGGTGAAGTGCACGCATGAGCCGCACGGAGCCGTCATGGATGCGGCGTGAGCACTCACTGAGCAGTTCCAGCGCTCCCGCATCGGACTTCAGGGCCGAGTCTGCGTCGCTGATGGCAACTTCCCGAGCCGTGCGTAAGAGCAGAGCGCGCACGTCATCAGTGAGTTCGAGCGGTGTCCCATGGCGGAGCACTCGTTGGGCCAATGCCCGGATAGGGTCCCAGTCGATTCGCTCGCTCATGCGCTACTTCCTCTTCTTGCGCGGACGGCACAGTTCGAACGGCCATGACTGTTGCCCCTCGCATCGGCGTAGGCAGTCGTAGCAGGGGCCGGAGAACCTGGCATCCTGACAGTCACCGTAGAACCGGATGCACTCGCGCTTCCACTCGGGCAGTGCCGCGTTGTGCGAGTCGTCCCACTCCTGCGTGGTGCTGTCCGTGGCCGCTGTCGCGCTGTCCGCCGCCTTCGCGCCGGCCATGAGCGAGACGGCTTCGGATGCGGAGAGGCCGCACGCCTCGGGAGCCCCAGGGTTGCGCTGCACGCAGGCTTTCAGGCAATGCCCGGAAAGACGAAGGGCCCGGAACCTTTCGATTCCGGGCCCTTCTTGTTGCCCTCACGGCGCCACAGGCCTCATCCCGGCGTGAACCACAGCACGGACAGCGGGGGCAGCGTCAGCGACGCGGAGGCGGGCTGGCCGTCCCAGCCCGTGGGCTCGGTGTGAATCTGCCCCATGTTCCCCAGGTTGGAGCCGCCGTACTCGCCAGAGTCCGTGTTGAGCAACTCCACATAGCTGCCGTGCAGCGGGAAGCCCACGCGGTAGCCCTCGCGGACGGTGGGGGAGAGGTTGGCGATGCACACCACGTGGCGCCCCGGCTGCCGCGCGCGCCGGATGAAGGCCAGCACGTTGTCCGCCGCCGAGTCCGGCTGCAGCCACTGGAAGCCCACCGGCTCGCTGTCCGCGTCGTGCAGCGCCGGCATCTCCTTGTAGAGCCGGTTCAGCGACGCCATCAGCTTCAGGATGCCCTGGTGCCCCGGGTCGTGCGTCAGGTGCCAGTCCAGGCTCTTGTCGTGGTTCCACTCCGCGGGCTGGCCGAACTCGCCGCCCATGAAGAGGAGCTTCTTGCCCGGGTGCGCCCACATCCACGCGTAGAGCGCACGCAGGTTGGCGCGCTTCTGCCACGGGTCTCCCGGCATGCGCCCGTACAGGCTGCCCTTGCCGTGCACCACCTCGTCATGGCTCAGCGGCAACATGAAGTGCTCGCTGAACGCATACAGCAGACCGAACGTGAGCTGGTTGTGGTGGTACTGCCGGTAGATGGGGTCCTTCCCGAAGTACGACAGCGTGTCGTGCATCCACCCCATGTTCCACTTGAAGTGGAAGCCCAGGCCGCCCTCGCTCACCGGCGAGCTCACCTTGGGCCACGCCGTGGACTCCTCGGCAATCACCACCACGCCCGGGTGCTTGCGGCGCACCACCTCGTTGAGCTCGCGGAGGAACTGGATGGCCTCTTCATTCTCACGGCCGCCCCAGCGGTTGGGAATCCACTCGCCCTGCTTGCGGCTGTAGTCGAGGTAGAGCATCGACGCCACCGCGTCCACGCGCAGGCCATCGATGTGGTACTCCTCAATCCAGAAGAGCGCGTTGGCGATGAGGAAGTTGCGCACCTCGTTGCGGCCGAAGTTGAAGACCAGCGTGCCCCAGTCCGGCTGCGCGCCCTTGCGAGGGTCCGCGTGCTCGTACAGCGCCGTGCCGTCGAAGTTGCCCAGCGCATGCACGTCCCGCGGGAAGTGGCCGGGCACCCAGTCGACGATGACGCCGATGCCCTCCTGGTGCAGGTGGTCCACCAGGAAGCGGAAGTCGTCCGGGTGGCCGAAGCGCGCCGTGGGCGCGTAGTAGCCACTCACCTGGTAGCCCCAGGAGCCACCGTAGGGGTGCTCGGACACGGGCAGCAGCTCCACGTGGGTGAAGCCCAGGTACTTCACGTACTCGGCCAGCGCCGGCGCCAGCTCGCGGTACGTCATGGGCCGGTCGCCGTCCTCCACCACGCGGCGCCAGCTGCCCAGGTGCACCTCGTAGACGCTCCACGGCTGGTGCGTCACGTCCTGCTTCTTCTCGCGCGACTCCAGCCACTGCCCGTCACGCCACTCGTAGCGCTCCAGGTCGTGCACCACCGACGCGGTGGCCGGCGGCACCTCGGCACGGAAGGCGAACGGGTCCGACTTCAGCACCCGCGTGCCCCCATGGCCGGGACGAATCTCGAACTTGTAGCGGGCGCCGTCGCCCACCTCGGGGACGAACAGCTCCCAGATGCCGGAGGCCCCCATGCGCCGCATGGCGTGCAGCCGGCCGTCCCAGCCGTTGAAGTCACCCACCACCGACACGCCGGCCGCCGTGGGCGCCCAGACGGCGAAGGACACGCCCCGCACGCCGTTGTGGTGGATGAGGTGCGCGCCCATCCGCTCCCAGAGGCGCTCGTGCTTGCCCTCACCCGCGTAGTACAGGTCCATCTCCCCCAGGGTGGGGAGGTAGCTGTACGGGTCTCTCAGCCGGAAGACCTTCTTGCCGGGGTACTCGACCTCCAGCAGGTAGCTGAAGGGCTGGTCCTTTCCGTTGACGCGCGCCTCGAAGACGCCACCCAGCCGGTGCGTCATCTGGATGCGGGCGCCTCCGGACTCGGGCAGCACGTGGATGTTCACGGCGTCCGGGCGGAAGGCCCGAATCACCACGCCATCTCCGTCCGGGTGGATGCCCAGGATGGAGTGGGGCTCTGGGTGCCGCAGCTCGACCACGCGCTGAAGCTCCGCGTCGACCTGCGCCTTGTCGGCTGGCTTCCTCACTTGGACTCCTCCATGCGCAACAGGGCCTGGATGGGGATGCGCACCCAGTCCGGCCGGTTCTGAAGCTCGTACCGCACCTCGTAGAGGAGTTTCTCCAGCTCGAACGCCCGCAGCATGACGTCGAACGTGGCGTCGTCCGCCGGCAGGAAGGCCGCCCCGCGGGTCGCCTTCCGGTAGCCCTCCAGGAAGGCCGCGCGGCTGGGGCCCACGCGCCCGCGAGGCTCACCGCCCTCCAGCGCCACCGTGGCCTCCGCGTAGTCGAACGAGCGAATCATCCCCGCCACGTCCCGCAGCGCGCTGTACTTCTCACGCCGGGCCGTGAAGCTCCTCGCCGGCTCACCCTCGAAGTCGAAGATGAGCCACTGGTCATTGGCCCGCAGCACCTGGCCCAGGTGCAGGTCGCCATGGATGCGAATCTTCTGCCCCGAGGGCGCCACGTGGGCCAGCCGCTTCGCGTACTCGATGAGCGTCTCGCGCCGGTTCTCCAGGTCCGCATTCAACCGGCCCGCATCCGCCAGCGTCACGCCCAGCTCGCCGACGATGGAGGCGCTCCAGCGCTGCAGGTCCTCCTGGAGCAGCGGCTCCGGAGCGAAGGCCGGGTCGTCCGCGGCCGCCGAGGCGAAGGCATTGTGCAGCTCGCCCAGCCGGGTGCCCAAATCACGCATCTCCCCGAGGAAGCGGTCGCCCAGGGCCCGCTCCTGGCGCAGCCTGTCCAACGTGTACTTCCACCCGTCCGTCGCGTCCGGGACGAAGCGGTGGGCCACCGCGACGGTGCGCCCGCGGGCCCCTCCAGGTGCAGCGCGCCCAGGAGCGTGGGCGTGGCCCGGAAGGACGTCTTCGTGGCGAGGAAGCGGCCCACCTCGTGCTCGGGGCTCACGCCCGCCTCGAGCCTGCGGATGATTTTGAGGATGACCTTCTCGCCCAGCACCACGGAGGTGTTGCTCTGCTCCACCATCAGCCGCCGCACCGACAGCGGAGAGGGCAGGGCGAGCAGGCCCTCGGTGCCGCCAATCCACTCGCCCACCACGCGGCCGGAGGCGGAGCTGACGCCGCCGCCCTCGCGGATGATGCGGAAGAGGGCGCGCAGGCACTCGTCGTCCTCCAGCGCGTCGCGCACGCCGTCCTGGCCGGGCTTCACCGGCAGGAGGTAGCGCTCCGGGTGGCCCAGTTCGTACACCACCTCCACCACGGCGAGCGTGAAGGCGCAGGGGCCGAAGTCCATGGCGGCGTGGTCCACCACGCTCACCGACTTGATGGGCCAGGCCTTGCCGCTGAACCAGCGCTGGTGCTTCAGGTACTCGGGCAGCTTCGTCAGGTCCAGGGTCGTCACGGCAGGCTCCTTCCCGCGCCCGGCTTGTCGAGCCGGAACCACAGGAACATGTAGGGCCCAAGGGAGAGCTGATAGGGAAGGTTGCTGATGCGGGGGAAGGGCGTCTCGCCGATGAGCTCCACGGGGACCTGTCCCTCGTAGTCGCGCAGGTCCACCACCGCCGGCTGGGAGAAGCGCGACAGGTTGCAGACCACCAGCACCGTCTGGCCCTCGTACTCACGCACGAAGGACAGCACCTTGCGGTTCTCCGTCTGCAGGAAGCGCAGGTTGCCGAGCGCGAAGACGGGGTAGCGCTGGCGGATGCGAATCATCCGCTTCACCCAGTGCAGGAGGCTGGACTTCACGCGCTCCTGCGCCTCCACGTTGATGGACTGGTAGCCGTACACCGCGTCGGCGATGACGGGGGCATACAGGCGCGCGTAGTCCGCCCGGCTGAAGCCCGCGTTGCGGTCACCCGTCCACTGCATGGGCGTGCGCACGCCGTTGCGGTCGCCGAGGTAGATGTTGTCGCCCATGCCTATCTCGTCCCCGTAGTACATGACGGGGGTGCCCGGCAGGGTGAACAGCAGGCTGTGCATCAGCTCGATGCGCCGACGGCCGTTGTCCATCAGCGGGGCGAGGCGGCGGCGGATGCCCAGGTTGATGCGCATCCGCGGGTCCGTGGCGTACTCCCGGTACATGTAGTCCCGGTCCTCGTCCGTCACCATCTCCAGCGTCAGCTCGTCGTGGTTGCGCAGGAAGATGGCCCACTGGCAGTTGTCCGGGATGTCCGGCGTCTGCTGCATGATTTCCACAATGGGCGTCCGGTCCTCCTTGCGCACCGCCATGAAGAGGCGGGGCATGACCGGGAAGTGGAAGCCCATGTGGAACTCGTCGCCCTCGCCGAAGTAGACGCGCACGTCGGCGGGCCACTGGTTGGCTTCGGCGAGCAGCATCTTCCCCTGGTACTCGGAATCAATCGTCTTGCGCAGCTTCTTGAGGAAGGCGTGCGTCTCGGGGAGGTTCTCGCAGTTGGTGCCCTCGCGCTCGAAGAGGTAGGGCACGGCGTCGCAGCGGAACCCGTCCACGCCCATGTTGAGCCAGAAGCGCATGACGTCCAGCATGGCTTCCTGCACTTCGGGGTTGTCGTAGTTGAGGTCCGGCTGGTGGCTGAAGAAGCGGTGCCAGTAGTACTGCTTGGCCACCGGGTCCCACGTCCAGTTGGAGCGCTCGGTGTCCAGGAAGATGATGCGGGTGCCCTTGTACTTGTCGTCCGTGTCGCTCCAGACGTACCAGTCGCGCTTGGGGCTCTTCGGGTCGCTGCGGGCCTCCTGGAACCAGGGGTGCTGGTCGCTGGTGTGGTTGACGACCAGCTCGGTGATGATGCGCAGCCCGCGCTTGTGCGCCTCGTCGACGAGGCGCTGGAAGTCCGCGAGCGTGCCGTAGTCCGGGTGGATGCCGTAGAAGTCCGCGATGTCATACCCGTCGTCGCGCAGCGGCGAAGGGTAGTGCGGCAGCAGCCAGATGCAGTCGATGCCCAGGTCCTGCAGGTACGGCAGCTTCTCAATCAGGCCCGGGATGTCCCCGTGGCCGTCGCCGTTGGAGTCGTGGAATGCACGCAGGTGCAGCTCGTAGATGAGGGCCTTCTTGTACCAGAGGGGATCCAGTTCCATACGCCTCTCGGGTGTCACTCGTAGTAGTCGAACGCCTGCTCGGTACGGCGGAAGCGATACACGGCCCACACGGCCGCGGGCTGTTCGGGCGTCAGGCGAACCTGCACGTCAGGACCCTGCCACAGCGAGCGCTGGTCCGACATCAGTTCGTGCACCTGGTACGTCTCGTCCGGCCGCGCGCCCAGCCACTCCATGGGCACGTGCAGCAGTGCCTCCTGGGGCGCGTACGGGTCCAGGCTCACGGCCATCAGCACCGTGCTGGTGCCGTCCGGCGTTTGCTTGCCATAGAAGAGGACGCGCTCGTTATTGGATTCGAAGAACTCGAGCGTGTCGTAGTGGCGCAGCGCGGGCTGGGTGGCGCGCGCGGTGTTGAGGCGCGCAATCCAGTCCTTGATGTTGCCGGGCCGGTCCAAGTCCCAGGCCACGAGCTGGTACTTCTCCGAGTCGATGTACTCCTCCTTGCCCGGCAGGGGACGGCCCTCGCAGAGCTCGAAGCCGCAGTACATGCCCCAGACGGAGGACAGCGTGGCCGCCAGCGCCGCGCGGAGGCGGAAGGCGCCGGGGCCGGCGTTCTGCAGCATCTCCGGGAGGATGTCCGGCGTGTTGGGCCAGAAGTTGCCGCGGAAGTAGTCGGACACGGGCGGATGGGTGAGTTCCTCCAGATACTCCTGGAGCTCGTCCTTGAAGTTGCGCCACGTGAAGTACGTGTATGACTGGCTGAAGCCCACCTTGGCCAGGGCCTTCATCACCTTCGGGCGGGTGAAGGCCTCGGAGAGGAAGATGACGTCCGGGTACACGTCCTGGACGCGGCGGATGAGCCACTCCCAGAACTGGAGGGGCTTGGTGTGCGGGTTGTCCACCCGGAAGGTGCGCACGCCCTGCTTCACCCAGTGGACGACGACGGACTCCAGCTCGGCCCAGAGCGTCTCGCGCCCCGGCCCCATGAAGTCGAAGTTGACGATGTCCTCGTAGCGCTTGGGCGGGTTCTCCGCCGTCTTGATGGTGCCGTCCGGGCGGAGCTGGAACCACTCCGGATGCTCCTTCACGTACGGGTGGTCCGGCGAGCACTGGAAGGCGATGTCCAGCGCCACCTCGATGCCGTGCCGCTGCGCGGCCTCCACGAAGTGGCGGAAGTCCTCCAGGGTGCCCAGGGCCGGGTGCACCGCCTTGTGGCCACCCTCGGTGGCGCCGATGGCCCACGGGCTGCCCACGTCGTCCGGCCCCGCCTTGAGGCTGTTGTTCTTCCCCTTGCGCGCCGTGCGGCCGATGGGGTGGATGGGGGGCAGGTAGATGACGTCGAAGCCGAGCCGCTGGATGTACGGCAGCCATTCCTCCGCGTCCTTGAAGGTGGCGTGCGTCTTCCCGTCGCGCTTCGCCGAGCGGGGGAAGAACTCGTACCAGGCGCCGAAGCGGGCCTTCTCCCGGTCCGCGAAGACGTCCAGCACCCTGTCGTAGCGCTTGGCCAGGGTGCGGTCGGGGTAGGTGGAGGCGATGACGGCCAGCTCGGGCGCGAGCGCCACGGCGATGAGCTCCGGCTCGGCGGGGCCGCGCAGGCGCACGGCGGCCTCGGTCAGCACCCGCGCGTCGTCCTCGCTGACGGCGCGGGCCCGGGCGGCGGCGCCCTCCAGCAGCGCGGCGCCCTCCAGCAGCTCGCTCTTCACGTCGCGGCCCGCGTCCACCTTCCGCTTCAGCTCGGAAGCCCAGGTGCGGAAGAGATCCGGCCAGGCTTCAATCGTGTACTGATAGCGGCCATTGTGGGCGAGGGGGAATTCGGCTTCCCAGAGGTCATTCCCCAGGAAGCGCATGGGCACCTCCTGCCAGTCGGTCTGCTGTGACTTGGGCGTCACCTGGCGCCAGCGGACGACGGCGACCAGGACGTCATGGCCTTCCTTGTAGACATCGGCCCTGACGGTGAGGCTCTCCCCGGCGACGCGCTTGACGGCGTAGCGGCCTGCGTCCAGCTCGGGTTTCACTCCCTCGATGAACACGCTTCCGATTCGTTCGGTCATATCGGCTGGCGGCCCTTATAGGTCTTGGGTTGGGTTCGACCGGGCGGCGTATCGCGGGGGACGTTGATTCAGAACGGCTTCCGCATTGGCCGCGTTGGCTCGCCAACGTTAGGGATGGGCATCGATGACGCCCACCGTGTTAGTTGAAGCTGTGCTCTGCCCCGTCGGATGCGGTATCCGGGAGCTGAATGGCGCCTCTCCACCCCTCTGTACCCCGAGCAAGCGACCCGGCGGCTGACAAGGCCCTCCTCCAGCAGGTGGCCCTGGGCAGCGGTGCGGCGATGCGCGAGGTGTACGCGCGCTGTGGCGCGAAGGCCTTCGCCGTCACGCTGAGGCTGCTGCCTTCCCGGGCGGACGCGGAGGAGGTGCTGCAGGAGGCCTTCCTGGACGTGTGGCGGCGCGCGCGCGAGTTCGACCCGGGCCGGGGCAGCATGGAGACGTGGGTTTCCACCATTGCCCGGACGCGCGCCATCGACCGGCTGCGCTCCATGGGCACGGCGG
>JBKGHK010000149.1:0-17534 GCA_046520375.1 Pyxidicoccus sp. 3LFB2 | reverse complement strand
TCCCCCGCTCGTACGGTGGCGCCGGCGCCCACCACGGCCCCCTGGCCCACCGTCGCGCCGGCCACTGACGTCCACCCCCCAGCCGACGACGGCGTTCTCCTCGATGACCGCGCGCGCATGCACCGTGGCGCCCCATCCGCACCACCGCGCCCGGCTTCCACCACTGCCTCCGCGCCCACCGTGGCGCCCATCTCCACCACCGCGCCCGCTTTCACCACCGCGCCCGCGCGGACCGTGGCGCCCATCTCCACCGTCGCGCCTGGCTCGATGATGGCGCCTTCGGCCACCTCCGCGCCCATGCCGATATGCGCACGCGTCGGGTCCTTCGGCGCGAGCTTCGCGGGCAGGTTTTCGCTCAAGAGTTCGCTCACGGCGCCGAGCCTCAGCGCCGCGCCGAGCAGGACGAGCAACACCCCGATGACCACCACCGCGGCCTGGCCGGTGCCAATGCCGACCGCAATCAGCCCGAGTCCGAGAACCCAGCCTCCGGTGGACGCGCCCTTCAGGGCCACCGGAGGGGCCGGCGGGGGAACGGGACGTGGCGGCGGGCCGAGCGCCGCGCTCAACCGCTCCAGTCGCTGGCCCAGTGCTTGGGGGTCCTTCGGAGGCCTTCCGGACATCACCGCTCCTCTCGGACTTCGCGTAGCCGGCCCCAACACCTGGTTCGGCGGCGTCCCGGCGGGGACTATACGCGGCGCGTGGTGGCAGAGAAGGCCATCCCGCAGGGCTTCGCCTCGACCCGGGATTCTGAATGCGCCCAGCACGGGGCCACGCTGTGCGATGCGAGCGGCGAGTTCCTGGGCGGCCTGTCCGTTGGCACGCTCCATGTGGTGCGCACCCACATTCGCAATGGACGGGGCCTGGGCGGTGCGGTGGCATACTCCAGAGTCGCTCAGCCTTGACCCATGGCTCTCTGGCTCGAATGAAACGATGTGACCATGAATCTCCGTGCGTGCATCGCACTTCTACTCTTCCTCTCTGCTTGCGCTACGTCAGCGCCGAGCCCAAGAGCGCACATGAAGCGGAACCCAAGGATCGCCAACCTCCAGAGAGCGGCGACGCTGCCGTGGAGGGACGGAGGGCGCTGCGTCGTGCAAGAGGCTTCCCATCCCTGGCCCGTGCTGGTGGAGCGGTGCTTCCATGCCCTCGACCATGACCAGGTCCGGTTCAGCGACCGGCTGGGAAAGTGCGCGGTCGCCTCAGCGGGCACGGCTGCCTTGGGAATCGGTCTCTGTGTCTTGGCTGCTCCCGAGATCGTCGTGGGCGCGATCATCGTTGTTGGCGTGGTGGTAGTGGGAGTCGCCATCAAGGAAGCGCTGGATGCGTATGAACTGAGAGGGAGTAGTTCGGGGACGATAGAGCCCGCGCCCCAGACGAAGCCCGCCCCGCAGGACCCTTCCGCAAAGTGGAAGCCCAAGCCCGAGCCATCAGGGCAGGACTGGTTTCCCCCTGTGCCACCTGAGCCCGTGGACCGGGAGCGCAGTCCTGAGTGCAGGCCCGTCCCGGTGCCGCACGCGGGCGAGGATGCCCCGCATAACGAGTGCGCCGACAAGTTTCCGCCGAACCGCTACCCCGGCATGGACGTGCTCGTTGGAGGCAAGCGCTTTGATGCGCTGCAAGTCGGCCTGCGTGTGCTGTGGGAGATCAAGACCCATCAATTTGACACGTACAGTGACTTCCTCCGGGAGCGGGTGAGCGAAGAGCAGGTGGAAGAGTTCCAGGAGGACCGCGACATCGCGGCGGCATGTGGATATAGCTTCGTCATTGGGGTGAGTAGTTCCGCGCACAAAGAAGCGCTGCTGCGACAGGATCCCAGCCTCAAGATCGTCGTCACGGGATGCAAACGATGACCGCGCGAAAGCGTCTCGATTTGACCGTCTACGCGCCTACGCTCGTGGGGCACGACGGCCGCACACTCGCTGTTGTCCGTGGCATGGAACGGGCGCTGCCTGGCTTGCGCCTGGAGTGGGAAGTGAGCAAAGGGGGGCGCCCTGTCGAGCTACCGCAACGCGAGGCCTGGCTCGCCGAGGCGGCAACACGCGGGAAGTTCCCGCTGCTATGCAACGGAGACGAGAGCTACCCAGTGACCATTTCCGGGATGCGACGCTCCGCGAGCGCGAGCCCTGGCGGCCAGCCACAGCTCCAAGTCCATGCGAAGTTGCCACTGGACGCGGCCATTATCACGGCAGCGGCGGAGATGCTGGAGTGCGTAGCGGAGGGCGCTCTCGCGTTCTGGGGGCATGCGACGCCGGATGGCGCTGCGCTGGACATCGCGCATCAGATAGCACCCACGCTGGAAGGGCCGCCATCCCCACGCCGAGGGCTGCCCGCCCTGAAGCTCTTCGAGCACATCCGCTCGCCCGAGATTCCCTATTACCTCGGATGGCTGAACTACTGGTCTGCCGCTGCCGCAAAAGCCATTGGGTTCCCGGACCCTGCCCGCGACACGGACCTGCTCTCTCGGTCGCGACGCACTGAGGCGGGCGGGTGGATTGTCCGGCTCACGGACGCGCCGCTCGACCTCGACAACCCTGCCCACCTGGACGCGCTGAAGCGGGCCTACGAGCGCTTCCCGGAGATCGGCGCGCGCGCAGCCCCTTGAGGCCCGGCACCGTTCGCAGGGCTGCTGGCTGTCTCGTTGCCCGGCACACTCCCGGCAGACGTCCGGGCGGCTCGCTCAAGCCGCTACGCACGCGCCCGAGCCGGCCCGCCATGTGTCGAGAATGGCGGTTCCCGGCTTTGATTCGGGCCGCTTCCGCGGGAATGACGCTGAGGTGCTTGCGTTCGAGGCGGCACACATTGCTGCCGCCCTGCGCACGGGTTCAAGCCCCGTACTCTTCGCCAATAGAGGAGCCTGGAATCGACAGGGAAGCATCAAGGATTCCAGGCCCTTCGTCTTTTCAGCCTCTGGGCTTCTCCATTGGCGCGCTCCCCGTCTCCAGGATGTCTGCAGAGATTTGGGAAGCCGGCTCATCCAGCAGGCTGAACGCCGTCGTCTTTGGATGCCTTATCTCGTGTTGAACGCGGGCTTGTTCTCGCGGTACCAACGCTGCTGAGCCGCAGTAAGGCATGGCCACACTTTCTTGAACTTGGAATCCACCATGGCCAAGAGAGCGTTCTGCTCAGCAGCCTTTTTCAGCATGACCTTCAAGTAGCTGCGCGGAAGCTCAATGCCATTCTCCTCCAGACGCCACACCACGAGAAAGGCCTGCTTAGGGGAGAGGCCACGGTCATCAGCTGCCTTGGCTATGCTCTCCAACATCTTCTCATCGATACGCTGGTCCATCTTAGCGAGTTGGACCAGCGCCCGACGGACAGTCCGACGACGCGACTCCTCCTCAAGCGTACGCCGATCCTTGGCAACAAGCTTCGCGGCTACAGCGCCGCGCTGCTGCACACCCTCTTCGTCAATGACCGCGACGTCGAAGCGCGTGATGCACTCGGAGCCAATGTCCAGGCTGTGCTTCGTGAATCGGTTCGCGATTTCGAACTGATACCGGATCGGATAATGATCGCAGAGCTGGCAGGACTCTGTGGCATCCTCGACGTCCGACTTGTCACCCCGATACTCCCACTCCTTCAGCGCCTCGACCACGTCTACCTGATTCTGGCTGAGGTGAAGGATGTTGGCAGCGACGCGCTTCAGGTAGGAGGGGGAAAGGCTTGGCGCCATCTTCAGTTCTCCATCGAGGTAATTCTTGGCGACTTGAGGTGGGCTGCCGGTCATGAGGCTCTACGAGGCGCCGCAGGACGGACGATAGGGGACCCAAATTTTGACCGAGATTTTCGAGCGGTCAATCGAGGGGGCCCTCCGCTCTTGAGTTCCCCCGAGGGGTGAGGACTGCCTCACGAGCCACCGAAGAGACCACACCCTCTAGAGGCAAGCGCCGCTCCCCCAAGGGGGAGGGCGCACAGCACCGTCTCCTCAGGCTGCCTCCGCCGGTACTCTCGCCCGCCCCCTTCTACCTCCCCCTCCCCACCAGGGCCCACGCTACAGGGACTTCGCTGAAGCGCCGTGCGCCCCTGGCACTGTCTCCAGAATGTCTCCAAAACTGGAGGGGGCCCCGGGCTGCAGGTGAGAGTGCCGAGGACTGCTCTGTGCAGTCGAAGTGCCTAACCTGATTCATGAAGCGGCGAAGGCGTGTGCCGTCACGGGTTTAGGGCACCCCGTGTCTACGGGTTCAAGTCCCGTACTCCTCGCCGAGAGACGGGCCTGGAATCGATAGGGAGACCTGGGGCGTCGAGCGGCCTGGAGGGTAGGCAGCCAGCCACATGAGGCACGCGCCGGTTTTTCGGCGCCGCGGGAGGGGGGAGGGCCCTGTTAACTTCCAGGGTCATGTCCGCCTCCCGTCCTCCCCAGGGTTACACCGCCGACGCCGGTGGTGCCCTTCCCGTCGCGCGGGATGGGGCCCCGGGGCTCCAGGAGGCCAGTGCTCCGCAGCGCCCCACCACCAGCCTGGAGGGCAGCCTGGAGCGCATCACCTTCACCAACGAAGAGGCCGCCTGGAGCGTGGTGCGGGTGGTGGTCCCCGGCAGGAAGGACCCCATCACCGCGGTTGGCAACCTCCTGGGCGCCCAACCGGGCGAGTCCCTGCGCCTCACTGGCTGGTGGGTCCAGGACCGGAAGTACGGCGAGCAGTTCCGCGTCGCCTCCTTCGCCACGGTGAAGCCGGCGACGCTGGTGGGCATCGAGAAGTACCTCGGCAGCGGGCTGGTCAAGGGCGTGGGCCCTGCCATGGCCAAGCGCCTGGTGGCGCACTTCGGCCTGGAGACGCTGGACGTCATCGACTCGAAGCCCGAGCGGCTCGCGGAGGTGAAGGGCTTCGGGGAGAAGCGCCGCAAGCTCCTCTGTGAGACATGGGCCGAGCAGCGGGACATCCGCCAGGTGATGGTCTTCCTTCAGTCCCACGAGGTGCCGGCCAGCTTCGCGGTAAAGGTCTACAAGCAGTACGGCGCCCAATCTATCGAGGTGGTGCAGAACAACCCGTACCGGCTCGCCATCGACGTGTATGGCATTGGCTTTCGCACCGCCGACCGCATCGCCCAGTCGCTCGGCGTGCCCTCGCACTCGCCCAAGCGCGCCGAGGCGGGGGTGCTGCAGGTGCTCCGCGAGTTCTCCGAGGACGGCCACCTCTACGCGCCGCGCGACAAGCTCACCGCGCGCACCGTGGAGATGCTGGAGGTGACGCCCGAGCTCGTGGAGGCGGCCATCACCCGGCTCGCCGCCGCCGAGTACATCGCCGTGGAGGGCGCCATGGCCCTGGCCCAGCCCCGCCCCGAGGACGCCGCCGAGGCGGTGTACCTGAAGGCCCTGCACGTGTCGGAAGTGGGCGTCGCCAACCTCCTCAAGGCGCTCGCCGCCTGGCCCGGACGGCCCCTGGAAGTGGACGTGGAGCGGGCCATGGCCTGGTTCGAGGGGAAACAGGGCATCTCCCTCGCCCCCGAGCAGAAGGAGGCCGTGCGCCAGGCCATGGTGGCCAAGGTGCTGGTCATCACCGGCGGCCCGGGCACCGGCAAGACGACGCTGGTCAACGCCATCCTCTCCATCCTGGAGAAGAAGGGGCGCAAGCTCCTGCTCTCCGCGCCCACCGGACGCGCGGCCAAGCGGATGGGGGAGGCGACGGGCCGCGAGGCGGAGACCGTCCACCGGCTGCTCGAGTACAACCCCCGCACCCACGGCTTCCTCAGAGACCGCAACAACCCGCTCGAAGCGGACATGCTGGTGCTCGACGAGGTGTCCATGGTGGACACCGTGCTGATGCTCAACGTGCTCAAGGCGCTGCCGCCCCACTGCCAGCTGCTGCTGGTGGGGGACGTGGACCAGCTGCCGAGCGTGGGGCCGGGCAGCGTGCTCCAGGACATCATCGCCTCCGGGCATGTGCCCGTGGTGCGGCTGAAGCACATCTTCCGACAGGCCCAGGCGAGCCTCATCATCACCAACGCCCACCGCATCAACCAGGGCGAGCTGCCCCAGGTGCCTCCCGCGGACTCGCTGGCGGACTTCTACTTCGTGGAGAAGGAGGAGCCGGAGGCCATCCTCGCGGCCCTCAAGACGCTGGTGAAGGAGCGCATTCCCCGCCGCTTCGGGCTGCACCCGGTGGACGAGGTGCAGGTGCTCGTCCCGATGAACCGGGGCCTCATCGGCACGTCGAACCTCAACGCCGTGCTGCAGGAGCACCTGAACCCTTCCGGGGAGGAGCTTGCCCGCGGCAGCCGGACGTTCCGGGTGGGCGACAAGGTGATGCAGGTGCGCAACAACTACGACCTCGGCGTCTTCAATGGAGACATCGGGCGGGTGGAGGCCATCGACAAGGAGGACCAGTCGCTGATGGTGCTCTACGACGGGCGGCCGGTGGCGTACTCCTGGTCGGACCTCGACGAGCTGGTGCTGGCCTACGCCACCAGCGTGCACAAGTCACAGGGCAGCGAGTACCCGTGCGTGGTGCTGCCCCTGCACACGCAGCACTACATGCTCCTGCAGCGCAACCTGCTCTACACCGGCGTGACGCGCGGGAAGAAGCTGGTGGTGCTGGTGGGAAGCAAGAAGGCGCTCGGGCTCGCGGTGCGCAACGGCGACACCCAGAAGCGCTTCACCCGGCTCGCCGCGCGCCTGCGGGACTGAGGCCTGGCTCCCGGATTCGTAGAGGCTGAGGGGCCCTTCCGGGTTCAGAAAGAAAACCTTCCCCGGTAATCCAGTGGCAGGTTCTGTTACTCCCTCTCTAGAGTCCGGGTGACTGCTGACCCGCGGCATGGAGGGCCGAGTGTCCCACGCTGGTGACAAGTGCATCCTGGCCATCGACCTCGGCACGTCCGCCGTCAAGCTGGCCGTGGTCAGCGTGCGGGGGCGAATCCTGGGCGGCGAGGTGGAGCCGCTGGAGCTCTCCCTGCTTCCCGACGGAGGCGCCGAGCAGGACCCCGAGGCGTGGTGGCGCGCAATCATTCGGGGCACGCGGCGGCTGCTGGACTCCGGCAGTGTCCGCGCGGACGACATCCTCGGCGTCAACTGCAGCTCCCAGTGGTCCGGCACCGTGGCCGTGGACGCGAAGGGCAAGCCCCTGTGTCCCGCCCTCATCTGGATGGACTCGCGCGGCGCGGCCCACGTGAAGCGCATGGCCAGCGGGTTCCTCCCCATCGAGGGCTATGGCGCCCGCCGCCTGCTCACCTGGATTCGCCTGTCCGGCGGGTTGCCGAGCCTGTCCGGCAAGGACCCGGTGGGCCACATCCTCTACCTCCAGAGCGCGCAGCCCGAGCTCTACCGGAACACGTACAAGTTCCTGGAGCCCAAGGACTGGCTCAACCTGCGGCTGAGTGGCCGCTTCGCCGCCTCGTATGACTCCATCACCCTGCACTGGGTGACGGACAACCGCGACGTGAATCGCGTCGTCTATGACGCGCGCCTGCTGGAGATGACGGGGCTGGACCGCGAGAAGCTGCCGGACCTCGTGCCCGCGGCCACGGTGCTCGGCCCGCTGCAGCCAGAGGCCGCCCGGGCCCTGGGGCTGCGCGAGGACGTGCAGGTGGTGACGGGCGCGCCGGACATCCTCGCCGCCGCCGTGGGCTCGGGCGCGGTGAGGGACCACGAGGCGCACCTGTGCGTGGGCACGTCGTCGTGGCTGAGCTGCCACGTGCCCTACAAGAAGACGGACGTCTTCCACCAGATGGCCTCCGTGCCCTCGGCGCTGCAGGGGCGCTACCTGCTGGCGAACGAGCAGGAGTCCGCCGGCATCTGCCTCACCTTCCTCAAGGACAACATCCTCTTCGGCCGCGACACGGCGCCCGGCGCGCCGGTGGCGGAGGACGACTCGGCGGAGGTCTACAAGCTGATGGAGCGCCAGGCCGGGAGCGTCCCCGCCGGGAGCGACCAGCTCATCTTCATGCCGTGGCTCAACGGTGAGCGCAGCCCCGTGGACGACAAGTCGCTGCGCGGCGGCTTCTTCAACCAGTCCCTGAAGACGACGCGGGCCCACATGGTGCGCGCCGTGCTGGAGGGCGTCGCGTACAACTCGCGCTGGCTGTTCACCTACGTGGAGCAGTTCGTGGGCCGCCGGCTGGACTCGCTGCGCATCATCGGCGGTGGCGCGCGCTCGCCCTTGTGGTGCCAGATTCACGCGGACGTGCTGGGCCGCACCATCCAGCAGGTGGACGAGCCGGTGCTGGCCAATGCCCGGGGCGCCGCGTTCCAGGCGGCGGTGGCGCTGGGGCTGCTCACGGTGGACGAGATTCCCTCGCTCGTGCCCATTGCCCGTACCTATGAACCGGACCCGAAGAACCGGGCCCTCTATGACGAGCTGTTCCGCGAGTTCGTCAATCTCTACAAGGCCAACAAGGCCATCTTCGCCCGCCTCAACCGCGCGCGGAGCGCCTGACGGCACGGAAAGGACCCTTCCATGGCACTGCCTGATTTGAAGTCCCTGAGCCTGCTGAACCATGTGCCCCCCCGGCTGCTGTCCGCGGCCGAGCGCTACCTCAAGGCCGTGCCGAAGGTGCGTGATTTGCTGTCGAAGGAGACGGACTCGCTGCTGTCCGAGCTGGAGGGAGACCTCAAGCCGTACCGGGGGAAGATGGTCGCGTACGACCACCTGCCGGTGACGGGCCGCGCGCGCGAGGAGGTGCTGAAGGAGCTGCAGGCCCTGCAGGCCCAGGAGGAGTCACGCTGGCGCGAGGGCAAGGTGTCCGGGGCCGTGTACAACGGGGACGAGGGGCACATCGACTTCCTCAACCGCGTCTACTCGCTCCACTCGCAGAGCAACCCGCTGCACGCCGACCTGTGGCCCAGCGCCACCAAGTTCGAGGCCGAAGTCATCGCCATGACGGCGAGCATGCTGGGCGCCGACGCCGCCAACGCGGGCAAGCCGGCCGCCGAGCACATCTGCGGCTCCATGTCGTCCGGTGGCACCGAGAGCATCATGCTCGCCATCAAGACGTACCGGGATTGGGCGCGCGAGAAGAAGGGCATCACCAGGCCGGAGATGGTGGCGCCGGCCAGCGCGCACCCGGCCTTCGACAAGGCGGCGCACTACTTTGGCGTGAAGATGGTGCGGGTGCCGGTGGGGCCGGACTACCGCGCGGACGTGGCCGCCATGCGCAAGGCCCTCACCCGCAACACCATCGTCCTCATCGGCTCCGCGCCGGGCTTTCCCCATGGCGTCATCGACCCCATCGACCAGCTGTCCGAGCTGGCGCGCCGCAAGCGCATCGGCTTCCACACCGATGCGTGCCTGGGCGGCTTCGTGCTGCCGTTCGCCCGGAAGCTCCACTATGAGGTGCCGCCCTTCGACTTCCGGCTGCCGGGCGTGACGTCCATCTCCGTGGACACGCACAAGTTCGGCTATGCGGCGAAGGGCTCGTCCGTGGTGCTGTACCGGGGGACGGAGCTGCGCTCGCATCAGTACTTCACCGCCACCGACTGGCCGGGTGGCATCTACTTCTCGCCGACGTTCTCCGGCAGCCGGCCCGGGGCGCTCATCGCCACGGCCTGGGCGTCGCTGGTGAGCATGGGCGAGCAGGGCTACCTGGAGGCCACCCGCCGCATCCTGGAGACGGCCGTCACCCTCAAGAAGGGCATCCGCGCCATCCCCGAGCTGTACGTGCTGGGCGACCCGCTGTTCGTCATCGCCTTCGGCTCGGACACGGTGGACGTGTTCAAGGTGATGGAGCGGATGAGCGAGCGCGGGTGGAGCCTCAACGGGTTGCACAAGCCCGCCGCGGTCCACCTGTGCGTCACGCTGCGGCATGCACAGCCGGGCGTGGCGGAGCGGTTCCTGGAGGACCTGCGCGCCGCCGTGGCCCAGGTGAAGCAGCACCCCGGCGAGAAGGGGACGATGGCGCCTGTCTACGGCATGGCGGCCAGCGTTCCGTTCCGGGGGCTCGTGAGCGACATGCTCAAGAAGTACATGGACCTGCTCTACAAGGTGTGAGGCAGGGCTCCACTCCGCGCGCGGGCCGGGGGTGTGCCGGTCCGCGCGCGTACGTCCGCTTTGCCTACCAGGCGGCGCAGGCGTACCCGTTCGGGCCGCAGGCGTTGCGCTCCACGCAGTACCCGCCGTCATTCGTCCGCCAGGCGTAGGCCGTGGGCTGGCCCGGGCCACAGTCGACATACGGCCCGGGCACCGGGCAGTCATTGGGGCCGTCGCAGTCGCCCTCCCAGGCTTCCGTGGCCGACTTCGTCCCGCCCTGGGCCTCGGCCTCGGACGGCTCCTCCATACCGCCGCAACCGGCGAGGGCCATGGCCCCCGCCACCAGCAGACACGCCCACGACTTGCTCACCTGAGACAGGACTGCGCGCATGTGATTCTCCCCGGAGGCCCCGATATGGGTGGGCAACCGTCCGGGGAGGATCATCCAGGTCGCGCGGGAAACGCAAAGCGCGCGCGGTGTCTCACGATGCTCGAGTTTCCAGCCTGTATTTTTTCAGTGGGGCCGGGCCGCCCATTCCCACGCGGTGCCCTGATGGAGCGCAGCGTAGATGTCGTCGCGGAGCGTGTTGCACTCGTCATGTGTCAGCGTGCGGTCCAGCGCGCGGAGCACCACCCGAAGCAGCACGTTCTTCTGGCCGGGGGAGATGCCCATGCGCTTCACCGCGCTCGGCGGCAGCGCGGAGCAGGGCGTCTCCGACAGCACCATGACGCTCTCCACCAGCTCCGCCCGGTCTCCGAGCGCGGCGCGCACGACGTCTCCCAGTTCCTCCGGGGTCTGCGCTTCGTCGAGCACCAGGGACAAGTCCCTGCGGACTTCCGGCATGGAGGACACGGGGCGGTAGGGCTCCAGGTCCAGCAGCTGTGACGCGATTCGCGGGTTCGCCGAGCGCAACAGGCGGATGTCGTCCAGCCCCTTGCGCAGCATCAGGATGCGGTCCAGTCCCACGCCCATGGCCAGGCCCGTGGTGGTGCGGGTGTCCAGGCCGCTCTCTTCGAGCAGCGCGGGGAGCGCGAGGCCGCACTCGCCAATCTCCACCCACTCCGTGCCGGCCAGCACGTCCACCTGGAGCCCGTCGGTGGTGTACGGGTGGAGGGCCGGCGTCAGCTTCACCTCGCACCCCGGGAGCAGCGCCCGGACCACGGTGGCAATCATGTCCCGCAGGTCATCCGGGGTGAGCGGCGGGCCCCGGCGGACGCGCCAGAGGTCCATCTGGTGGGGCTCGCCGGTGTGCAGCCGGTCGATGCAGTCACGGCGGTAGACGAGGCCGGGGCAGGCGAGCAACACGTCCTGGGGCGGCGCCGCGGAGAGGTGGCGCAGCAGGCCCGGAATCATGGCCGACGTCTGCGAGCGCAGCAGCGCTGTGTCACAGACGTAGCGCGAGTAGCGCGCGTCCCGGGCCGCGCCTCCCGGCGGGTAGTGGAGCCGGTCGTAGTTGTCGGCGATGGAGACGACGGGGCTCTGGCGGTGGAGCCGCACCTCGCAGCCCCAGGCCGAGCGCAGGGCGTCCAGCGCGGCGGACACCAGCTGCTGCATGGCATGGGGGCCGGCGGCCGGGTCGGTGAGGTCCCTGACGGACAGGGCGCGGCGGAGCTCTTCGGCGCTGAGGATGGAGACAGCAGGGGAGACAGGAAGGGAGACGGACGACATGGAAGACCTCTCGGTGGATGGCGATGGGACGCATGGGTCTCCGGGACGCCCTGGCGGGGAAGCCGCCTTGCGCCGCCGGCCTTGGATGCCCCCCCGGCGAGTTCGGGAGGGCGTCGCGCCTGACGGCGTTCCACCAACGAGAGGTGCGTGCGCTCAGCCGACGAGCACGGCCTCCCGACTCCCAAACGGGGCCGGGGGGCGGCTAAATCGACGAGTGCTCACCACGAGGTGCATGGACACAGGATGAACGATGTCGGTGCTTTCTGGCAAGTACGGCCCTTGTCACCGGGTAGCGTGAGCCCACCTGGAACAGGAGGAGGCCTCGGTGAATCGATTCTCGAAGATGGGATGCATGTGGGTCGCGACAGTCAGCGTCCTCGCTTGCAGTCGCCCCGCGCGCCCGCCAGCCGAGCCGGCGCAGGACCTGGGGCCATCGGCGACGGCGCGGGACTCGGGGCCCGCTGCGCCGGTGGAGCCCCCGCTGCACGTCCCTCCCAGCGGCACCTTCGCGTGCACGATGATTGGCTGTGCGTCCCAGACGGTCCTGGTGGCGGTGGTCGATGCGAGCCTGAAGGTGTTGCGCTCCAGCACGCTGACCTGGTGCCTGAATGGCGCCTGTCACTCTCTCGCCCTCAAAGGGCTTCCCGAGAAGCTCGAGCCTGACGGTGGACCCGTCGACCACGAAGTGCAGTTTCCCAGCTACGAGAAGCGGGCCGATGGCCAGCCGATCCTCCATGCCCGCATCTCTCCCTCGCCGGGGGCGGGCTTCAGGTTGGAGGCGCGCTACGCCCCCTGGAGCGACGCCGAGCTCAAGGACGGAGACGCCCACACCGTCACCGTCAAGACGCCCCAGGGGCGCAAGCTCGTCGACGTGAGCAGGACCGTGAAGTACAGCGTCTCACAGCCCAACGGGCCCAACTGCCCACCGACGTGCCTCCATGGGACGCTGCATTGAGGTCGCGGTCTCCGCCGCCTGACGTCTTCTCCCGGCGCTTCTACGCGGTGGTGGCGGCGAGCAGCTGGTCGATGTCGACCGGCTTGCGGAGGTAGGCGCGGGCCTCGAGGACTCCGCGGCGGCTTTCGAGCTGCGGGTCCGCGCTCATGACCACCACCGGGATGTCCGCGAAGCGCGCATCTGCCCGCTGCGCCGCGCGGAACTCGAAGCCGTCCTTCACCGGCATCATCAGGTCCAGGAGGATGAGGTCCGGGGGCTGCCGCATCGCTTCCAGCGCGGCCAGCGCCTGGGCACCATTCTCCGCGCAGACGACGGTGTAGCCCTCGTCCACGAGCAGCTCCTGGATGGACTCGCGGATGTAGCGGTCATCCTCCACGACGAGGATTCGCCGGCTCACGGCGCGCGCCCCGGTGCGGCCGAGAGGCCCCTGTCGAGCGCGCGCGAGGCATCGCGGGGAAGCAGGACCACGAAGCTCGCGCCGCCTCCCGGCGGGCTCTCCACCACGATGCTCCCGTTGTGGGCACCGACAATCCGCTTGGAGATGAAGAGGCCCAGGCCCAGCCCCGCGGCGTTGCGCGAGGCGATGCCGCGGTCGAAGCGCTCGAAGATGCTCTCCCGCTGCGCGTCGCCCACCCCGGGGCCGTAGTCGCGCACCTCGAGCCGCACCAGCTCCCCAGCCGTCGAGATGCTCACGTCCAGGCGCACGCCCGGCGCGTACTTCATCGCATTGGAGAGCAGGTTCGTCAGCACCTGCTCGAGCCGAGGCCCGTCCCAGATGCCCAGGAGCCTGGGCGGCGCATCCAGCCGGGCGTTGCAGCCGGCCTGCGCGAGCTGCCCGGAGAGACGGTCCAGCAGGTCGCGTGCGAGCTGCGAGAGGTCGAGCTCCTGGAAGGTGAGGTCGAAGGTGCCCGTGCGGATGCGCGCGACGTCGAGGAGGTCGTCGACGAGACTCGTCAGCCGGTCCACCTGTATCAGCGAGACGCGCAGGGCCCTCGCGAGCTTCTCCGGCGTGGGAGCGCGGCCCTCGTCGGGCTTCACGTTGCGCTCGGTCATCTGCAGCTGCATCCGCAGCGAGGTGATGGGCGTCTTCAGCTCGTGCGAGGCGATGGAGAGGAACTCATCGCGCGCGCCCAGGAGCGCCTTCAGCTCCCGCTCCACCTGCTTGAGCCGTGAGATGTCCCGGAACGAGACGATGGCCTGCGCGGGCCGCGGGCCCACCGCGGGGACGAAGTCGGAGTCCACCAGGATGTTGAAGCGCCCGGCGGGTGAGTGCCAGACGGACTCCTGGTCACGGACGCGCTCTCCTCTGCGGACCTGGGCACCCGGGCTGTCCTCCGAGGCCAGCGGCTCATCGGCATCATCGGTGAGACGAAAAGCCTGACCGCGCTCCGCGGCCTCGATGTCGGAGGGGAAGGGCCCATCGGCGAGCTGCTGGGCGGCGCGGTTGGCGAAGGTGAACCGGCCGGAGCCCGGGTCGACGAGGAGGGTGGGGGTGGGCAGCCTGTCCAGCACGAGCTCGAGCCACTGCTGCTGCCGTGTGAGGTTCGCCGCTCGCGCCTCCTGCTCCGCCACCTGCCGCCGCAAGGCCGCCATGTTGAGCTGCGCGTGCACCCGGGCCAGCAGCTCCCTCGCCGAGAACGGCTTGGTCAGATAGTCGTCCGCACCGAGCTCGATTCCGCTCGCCGTGGCCTCCTCGCCCGCGCGTGCGGACAGCAGGATGATGGGGACCGCGCGCAGCGTGCCGTCGGCGCGAAGCTGCTTCACCAGCTCGATGCCATCCATCACCGGCATCATCACGTCCGAGAGCACCAGCTCCGGTCGCTCCGCTCGCGCCGCGCGGAGCGCCTCCGCTCCGTTCGCCACCGTGGTGACGTGATAGCGCCCCGCGAGGAGCCGGTGGACATAGTCGCGCATGTCGGCGTTGTCGTCGGCGAGCAGGACGCGTGGGCGGGGGCCTGCCTCCGGGGCCTCCGCGGGCCTCGAGGTGGAGCGCACGACGGACAGCGCCTCACGGCTGCCGCCCGCGACCGGAGTTGCCGCCGCTGCCGGGGTCGCCAGCCAGCGGAGCGTCTCCTCCACGTAGGCCTCGGGGCTCGTCGCCGTGGAGGGAGGCCGCTGCACCCCACCCGGCGCCGCCATCCGGGAGGCGCTGCCAAGCGGGACGCGAACGAAGAAGGTGGAGCCCTTGCCCTCGACGCTTCGCACCTCGACGGAGCCCCCATGGAGCTTCGCGAGCTCCTCCACCAGCGCGAGGCCGATGCCGCTGCCCTCGTGGGTGCGCCCCTGGGCCCCCGTCACCCGGTGGAAGCGCTGGAACACGCGCCCGAGCTCGCTCGCCGGAATGCCGATGCCCGAGTCCTGCACCGACAGCCGCGCGAAGGCGCCCTCCTGCTTGAGCTCGACCCGAATCTCACCGGCATGGGTGAACTTGAACGCATTCGACACGAGATTGAGGACAATCTTCTCCCACATCTCGCGGTCCACGAGCACCGGCTCCCCCAGCGGCTCGGCGTCCACCACGAACCGCATGCCCGCGCGTTCGATGGCGGAGCGGAAGGCGCTCGCGAGGTCCCGGGTGAGCGAGGCCAGGTCGGTCGGCTCGACGGACGCCTGGGCACGGCCCGCCTCGATGCGGGAGAAGTCCAGCAGCGCGTTCACCAGCTTGAGGAGCCGCAGCGCGTTGCGGTGGATGACCGTGAGCTCGTCGCGCGCCGCCTCCGGCAGTGTTCCCCGGAGCCCGGCGAGGAGGTCCTCCACCGGGCCGAGCAGCAGCGTGAGCGGCGTGCGGAACTCGTGGCTTACGTTGCTGAAGAACGCCGACTTCGCCTGGTCCAGCTCGGCGAGCGCCTCGGCCCGGAGCCGCTCCGCCTCGTAGGCGCGCGCATTGCCGAGGGCCGCGCTGACCGCCGCCCCCAGCATCTCCAGGAAGGCCCGGTAGGTATCATCGAGGGGGAGCCTCGGGCTTGCCCCGACGACGAGGAAGCCCATCGGCGCGTCCACGCCCGCGACGCGGACCGGCAGCACGAACGAGGTCTTGATGGGTTCGGGATACGGCCCCGCGGCGACGCGGCCGAACCGGGACTCCATGTCGGAGATGGGCTCCGCCCTGCCGCTGCGGGCCGCCTGCTGGAGCGGCCATCCGGCGCCCGCGTCCGTCCCGGTCAGCTCGAGCACCTCTGGCGCGAGCGCGCCTCCGGCGGGCGTCCCGCGGGTGCCCCGGAGCCGGGCCTGCTTTCCGTCCGGCGTCGTCACGTAGAGCAGCGCGAACGGCAGGTCGAAGGCATACGCATCGAGCGACGTGAGGAGCAGGTCGCAGGCCTCGTCGAACACCGTCGCCTGGCCGGCGCGGTCCGCGATGTCCCGCAGCGCCCGCGTGCGTCGCTGGGCGAGCATCGTCTGGGTCGTCTCGGTCACCGGGTGGAAGAGCCCCGCCACCTTGCCGGACTCGTCGCGGATGGGGCTGAGGGAGAAGGTGAAGAAGGTCTCCTCCGGGTACCCATTCCGCTCGAGGAACATCCGCTGGTTTTCGAGGTAGGTCGTCTCTCCGGCGAGCGCCCGTTCGAAGGGCTCCCCGATCGCAGGCCACGCCGACGCCCAGGTGACCCGGTAGTCCTCGCCCATGGCGCGCGGGTGCACCGCGCCGCAGACCACGCGGTAGCCGTCGTTGTAGATCTGGTTGTGGCTGTCGCCCCAGATGATGTTGATGGGGAAGTTCGAGGCGAGGCAGAGGCTCACCGTCGTGCGCAGGCTCTGCGGCCACGACTCGATGGGCCCCAGTGGTGATTGGGACCAGTCCAGCGACGCGATGAGCGCCGCCATCTCGCCACCCCCGGCGAGCCATTCCAGCTTCCCTGGCTGCGTGCCCATGGGGCATGGAAGTATTCATTGGCGTGCTTCTGGACAAGACGATCCGCCCCCTGTCCGAGGGTGGAACCGTCGTTCACCTGACGGCCGTGCGGCGCCCGGTCGGAGGGCATTGGTCGGCTACGGAACAGCGGACCGGGTCGGCTCAGGCGCGCAGCGTCCGTCCGAACAGCTCCAGCAGTCGCTGCCAGTGCTGCTCGGCCGCGTCCTTGTCGTACGCGGCCGAGCCCGCCACCGCGTAGCCATGGCGCTTGCCCTCGAAGAGCTCGGAGCGGTGCTGGACGCCGGCCTCCTTCAAGGCCGCCTCCAGCTTCTGGATGGCCTCCGCCGGCATGGAGCCGTCATTGTCCGCATGGCCGAAGTACAGCTCGCCCTTCACCTTGCCGACCCGCCGGTGCGGACTGTCGGGCGAGTCCGTCGCCAGCCGCCCGCCATGGGACGAGGCCGCTGCGCCGATGCGGTCCGGGAAGTCCGCCGCCATGCGCACCGCGATGCCGCCGCTCATGCAGTACCCGGCCACGCCCACCTTCGGCCCCTTCACCCGGGGATGGCGGGCGAGGAAGTCGAGCTCCGCGGCCGCGTCCATCTTCTGCCGCTCGGGCGTCAGTCCACCAATGAGCCCGTAGATGCGCTTGCGGAAGACCTCGTCGTCGAAGGAGCCATGGAGGTCCAGCTTCGACGTGTGGCCCTCGCGGTAGAAGACGTTGGGGAGCAGGACGACGTAGCCCTCCTTCGACAGCCGGTGCGCCATCTGCTCGAAGACGGGCCGGATTCCAAACGCGTCCATCAGCAGGATGACCGCGGGCCAGGGGCCGTTGCCTTCCGGATGGAACAGCTTCGCGTCCAGCGTGCCTTCGGGGGTCTTGATGTCGATGTCTTCCATGTGTGTCTTTGACCTCTCCCAGCGGGGTTACATCGAACGGGTGGCAATCTCCGTGAGCTCCGCGTCCGTGAGCACCAGGGGATTGGCCTTCATGCTGCTGGCGGCCTTCGCCTTGGCGACCAGCGCCGGGACTTCCGCCGCCGTCAGGCCATAACGCCCCAGGCCCGGCACGCGCAGCGCGGCGCACAGGTCTTCCACCCACGCGAGGGCGTCCCTGGCGCTTGCGTCGGCGGCCCGCTCAGCAGAACCGCCACCTCCTGGAAGCGG
>JBKGHK010001499.1:0-953 GCA_046520375.1 Pyxidicoccus sp. 3LFB2 | reverse complement strand
CTGGGCCTTCCAGAGGCAGAGCTGGAGACCGCGCTGCGAGAAGCCCCGGACGCATGGCCCGCGCGCTGCGGGCCCGCACCCGCCCCTCGGGAGCACTGGTGTGCGTGGACCCGCTGGAGGAGCTGTTCACCCTCGCCCCCGCCGCCGAAGCGCGGGCCATGGCGGAGGCACTCGCCGCACTCTGCCTGGATGCGCCCGGCGTGCGCCTGCTGGCCACGGTGCGCAGTGACTTCCTCGGTCAGGCCCTCACGCTCCCCGGCCTCGGAGAAGCCGCGGGGCGGGCCCTCTTCCCCCTCCCGCCACTGTCCGCGGCAGGCGTGAGGGAAGCCATCGAAGGCCCGGCACGAGCCCACGCCCACGCCTTCGAATCGGACGCACTGGTGGAGGCCCTCGTCACCCCCGCGCTGCAGGGCGAGGGCACCCTGCCGCTGCTCCAGTTCACCCTCGCGCAACTCTGGGAGCGAAGGGACACGAGCCGTCGACTCCTCACGGCCTCCGCGCTGAGCGACATGGGAGGCGTGGAGGGAGCACTCGCCCGGCATGCCGACGCGGTGTTGGCCTCGCTCTCCCCCACGCAGCGGGTGGCCGCGCGCCGCGTGCTGCTGTCGCTCATCACACCGGAGGGCACCCGCGCGCCGTGCACCGCCGAGGCGCTGGGCACCCATGAGCCGGCAACCCGCACCGCCCTGGAGGCCCTGGTGCGGGGCCGTCTCGTCACCGCCCTGGATGCGGAAGCAGGCGGAGCCTACACCCTGGCCCACGAAGCCCTGCTGCGAGGCTGGGACACGCTGCGAGCCTGGCGCGAGGGCGATGCCGAGGTCCGTCTCGCGGTCTCCCGCCTGGAGCGCGCCGCCACCGAGTGGGAGCGCCTGGGCCGTCCCGCCGAGGCCCTCTGGGGCCGCCAGGGCCCTCGCCGAGGCCGAGCACCTGCCCCGGGAGCGCCTGGGCCCGCA
>JBKGHK010001498.1:0-954 GCA_046520375.1 Pyxidicoccus sp. 3LFB2 | reverse complement strand
GCCGCGCCCCGCCCATGTGACGTCCGTGGCGGTGCTGCCGGGACGGGCGGCTGGACGCTGCTGCTCAACCCGCTCTCCCTCGTGCGCGCGGCGGGGGGCAGGCCCTCCACCGCGCTCTTCCCCCACTCCGGCTGCCCAGCGGGCGAGGCGCCGCGTGCTGCTGGCGGACGACTCGCCCACCACGCGCGCGTTGGAGCAGAACATCCTGGAGGGCGCGGGCTATGAGGTGGTGGCGTGCGTGGACGGCGCGGAGGCCTGGGAGCGGCTCCAGGCGGGCGGCGCGGACGCGCTGGTGCTGGACGTGGAGATGCCGCGCATGGACGGCTTCGCGCTCACCGAGGCCGTGCGCGCCTCCCCCCGCTTCTCGCGGCTGCCGGTGGTGCTCGTCACCGCGCGCGGCAGGCCCGAGGACCAGGCGCGCGGCCTCCAGGCCGGCGCCAGCGCCTACCTGGTCAAGAGCGCCTTCGACCCGACGAGCCTGCTGGAGACGCTGAGACGACTGCTATGAGGAATGACCCGTTGCGAATCGTCGTGGCCGAGGACTCGCCCACCGCCCGGCGGCTGCTGGTGGAAATCCTCCGCGCCGACCCCAGCCTGACGGTGGTGGGCGAGGCGAAGGATGGCGTGGAGGCGGTGGAGCTCGTCCAGCGCGTGCGGCCGGACCTGGTGACCATGGACATCCAGATGCCGCGCATGGACGGCCTGGACGCCACCCGCCGCATCATGACGGAGGTGCCCACGCCCGTGGTGGTGGTGTCCACCCTGGTGGAGCGCGACATCCAGACGTCCATGGCCGCGCTGCGCGCCGGGGCGCTCGCGGTGCTCCAGAAGCCCGTGGGCCCCGAGTCGCCGGACTTCGACGCGGAGAGCCGCCGCCTGCGCGACACCCTCAAGGCCATGGCCCAGGTGAAGGTGGTGCGCCGCTGGCCGGACCGCGTCGTGGCGCCCGCCATG
>JBKGHK010001497.1:0-965 GCA_046520375.1 Pyxidicoccus sp. 3LFB2 | reverse complement strand
CGCTGCTCGCGGCGCGGGGCGGCCGCGAAGGTGAGGCGGTCGACTTCGCGCCCCGGATGATTGCCGCCCTGCGGGAGCGCGCGGCGGAGGCCCGGCTCGACGTCGAGTCGCTCGTGGGTGACGGCATGGCGCTGCCCCTGAAGGACGGGGCCTTCGACGCGGCGTTCTCGATGTTCGGGCTGATGTTCTTCCCGGACCGCCCGCGCGGCTTTCGCGAGCTGCACCGGGTGCTCGTCCCGGGCGGCCGCGCCGTCGTGTCGAGCTGGATGCCGATGGAGCGCTCGCCGGTGATGAACGCCGTCTACAAGAGCTTCGCCGAGCTGATGAGCGGCGGTGGTGGGGGCGGAGGCGGGGCCCCGCGCGACGGCATGATGCCGCTGTCGGACCCGGAGACCTGCCGGAAGGAGATGGCCGGCGCGGGCTTCGTCGATGTCTCCGTGCACGAGGCGCAGGCGCCTGCGAGGTATGGCTCCTCGGCCGAGCTGGTCGACGCGATGATTCGCTCCAGCGCGCCCATCGTGCTCGCGCGCAAGGCGCTGGGAGAGAAGTGGGACGGCGTCGCGCGGGCCCTGCTGGAGCGCGTGTCCGCAGAGCTGGGCTCCGGACCCCAGGTGCTCGCGTTTCACGCGTATCTCACGGTGGGCATGAAGAAGTAGCGACGGCGGCCCGGGGATTTTGAGCTGTATATTCCGTTACATGTGACAACCGCCGCTGCGGACGCACGGATTGCGCACCCGCGCGGGCCCCGCGCAGGCACCCTCACCTCGGCCGACGTTGAGCTGCGGCGTGCACCTTCGTACCCTGCGACCTCCATGCGTCGTTGGCTTCCGCTCGCTCTGCTCCTTCCTGGTCTTGCCTGCACTCCTCCGTCCCAGCCGGAGGAGCCGCGTCGGGATGCGGGCGCGGCCGCGCGCGAGCGGGAGCCCGCACCGGATGCCGCCCTGGCGATGGCGCCTGCGTCCGGG
>JBKGHK010001496.1:0-970 GCA_046520375.1 Pyxidicoccus sp. 3LFB2 | reverse complement strand
CGCCCCCCCGTGGAGGCGAGCACCCCCGCTGGCAGTGCGAGTGCCGCCGCACCGGACGGGGACGCGCCTGCTCCCGCACCGGCCTTCACGCCGCCCGTGCAGCATGACGCGGAGCCGGTAGTGGAGGGGTTCTTCGTCGCCCGGGTCATGGGGGAGAATGAGGCTCGCCGTCACCATCTGGTGGACGAGGCCCGCCCGCCCGCCGCGCCGGAGCGCCCTCCGGAGTACGACGAGGGCCTGGGGGGACTGCCGGGCGAATATCAGGACGACAGCACGCTGCTGCTGCCGAGGGACCCGCACACGCTCTTCGTCTCCTGGGACTTCAGCGAGGCCGCGAGGACGAAGGCCCTGCAGGGACTGGATTTCCCACGCGCCGTGCTGCGCGTGTTCGATGGCGAGAAGATGGTGCGCGAGCTGGACTGCGTGCTCGAGACTCGCGGCTTCTACATCCACGACCTGGCGCCGGGCCGGCCCTACCGGGTGGAGGCGCACTTCGTCGGGCGGGATGGCCGCAATCGCCGCATCGGTCACTCCAGCAACCGGGTTGCGCTACCGCCCACCGGCACGTCGACGGACACGTCGATACGGTTCCTCCGGGTTCCCACGCGCATTCCGGAGCCGCAGCCCCTGCCGGAGGTGGTGCCCCCGGTGCGCACCCGCACGCCGGAAGCCGAGGCGCGTGAGTACGTCACCTGGCGCCGGGTGAATCTGCCGGGCAGCGCCGGGGTGCAGGACGTCCCCGAGTCCCGCCGCGAGCGGACCGGAGCGCCCGAGCAGCCCGACGCGCACCTCGAAGGCCCGCCGCGAGCGGCAGGCGCGTCGGACCAGCGGTACATGGATGCGCTGGCGCGTGCGCGCGGTGCCTCGGAAATGCGCTACCTGGAGGAGTCCGCGGAGCGTGCGCCGGGGGCTTCGGACCAGCGCTATCTGGCGGCGCCGGGACGGGCGTCCGGGTGCGTCGGACCGAGCG
>JBKGHK010001495.1:0-976 GCA_046520375.1 Pyxidicoccus sp. 3LFB2 | reverse complement strand
CGCGCGGCCTGGGTCGTCAGCGCCAGCGGCCGGGTGGTGCACGCCAACAGCGCCGGCCGGGTGCGGCTGGAGCGCGGCGAGCCGGAGCTGGTGGAGCAGCTGAAGCGCGGCGCCAAGGGCATTCCCTGCTCCGGTCCGCTGACGCTCACGCCGCTGCGCACCCCGGGCCTGCCGTCGCACTACCTGGCCATCGACACCGGCACCGCGTCCAGCGCCGCCGCGCGCGTGCATGCGCTGACGTCGCGCTGGTCGCTCACCGCGCGCGAGTCGGAGGTGCTCACCCACATCGTCCAGGGCGAGACGAACAAGTCCATCGCCGGGCGGCTGGGCTGCGCCGAGCGCACGGTGGAGGTCCACGTCACGCACCTGCTGAGCAAGGCCCAGGTGGAGAGCCGTTCGGCGCTCATCGCCCGCTTCTTCCAGACCTCCTGAGGCCCACGCACCGTGCCTAGGATGGGCGTCATGAAGAATGACGCCCCCGTACAGGCTGCCCTCGCCCGCGCCGCCGAGGCCGTGGCGAAGGGCCCGCACTCCACGCCCGCCGACGGCCGCCACCGGACGTGGGAGCTCGTCATGGGCGACCCGCAGGCGGACCTGGGCCGCGTGCTGGCCATCCTCGCGCACAACGATTTGCTGGGAGACGACGGCTGGCTGAAGCCCTCCGTCCGGCTCGTGTCGGTGGGCGACCACTTCGACTGGGGCAAGCCCCAGGAGCGCGAGGCGGCGGCCACGAGCGCCCTTTCCCTGGTGGCGTGGCTGGCCGCGCACCCGGCCGACCAGGTGGTGATGCTGCTGGGCAACCACGACCTGGGCCGCGTGGGTGAGCTGGCGGACTTCACGGATGCCACCTTCGCCGCCGCGCAGGCCGAGGCGGACCGCGTCTACGTCGGCGGAGAGACGGACGAGGCGGCGGAGCGCGCGTTCCTCGCCCGCTGGCCGCAGGTGCCCTCCGCCGAGCTGGTGGCGATGGAGAAGC
>JBKGHK010001494.1:0-976 GCA_046520375.1 Pyxidicoccus sp. 3LFB2 | reverse complement strand
GCCGCCGCCGAGCCGGCCCCCGCCGCTCCGGTGGAGGCCGCGCCGCGCGTGCGCACCGTGCGCAAGACGAAGTCCACCGGGCCGCAGGGCCTGGGGCTGCGCTTCGCATGGGGTGACCAGCGCGTCGGCGAGTTCTTCATCGCCCCGGGCCAGAAGCAGGCGTTCACCGTCGGCAGCGCCGCGGGCGTGGACTTCATCATGGGCGACTCGAAGCTGGGCGCCCCGAAGTTCGAGGTGGTGCGCGCGGACGGGCAGTCCTTCTCCGTGCGCTTCACGGGCAAGATGAAGGGCGAGCTCACCCGCAAGGGCGAGACGAAGGACCTCAAGGAGGTCATCGAGTCGGGCAAGGCCTCGCACGAGGGCGACGCGTACACGCTGACCCTCGAGGCCGACGACTTCTTCTGGGTGGACCTGGGCGGTGTGGCGCTGGAGCTGGCCTTCCAGCCGGTGCCCAAGCGCGTGGTGGCGCCGATTGGCGAGTCGCTGGACTACACGGCGCTCAACATCTTCCTGGTGATGTTCTTCGCGGCCTCCGTGTTCGTCATCGGCGCGATGAACCGCACCGGTGAGGGCGACGAGTACGCGGACGAGCTGGCCTCGGACAACGCCCGCATCGCCAAGCTCATCATCAAGCCCCCCGAGACGCAGAAGAACAAGTTCCTCGAGCGCCTCAACCAGCAGAAGGAGGCGAAGAAGAGCGGGGAGATGGCGGCCAAGAGCCGCGGTGACGAGGGTCAGATGGGCAAGAAGGACGCGCCCAAGACCAACAACCGCACCGCGCCCAAGGGCGACCCGAACAAGAAGGACGAGGCCCGGGCGCTGACGGCCAAGATCTTCGGCGGCGGCAAAGGCGGCATCTCCACGGTGTTCGGCAAGAGCGGCCTGGGCGGCGACCTGAAGAGCGCCATGGGCAACATGTTCGGCGCCAAGGCGGGCGACTCGGGCGGCTTCGGCGGCCTGGGCCTGCGTGGCTCGG
>JBKGHK010001493.1:0-980 GCA_046520375.1 Pyxidicoccus sp. 3LFB2 | reverse complement strand
GTGCGGCACCGGCTCCAGCGCTTCCGCGAGGGCCTCGCCGACCTCGCCTCCGCACGCGTCCTGGCCGAGGCGCAGCGGGACGTCGCCCTGCAGGTGGACCTGTTGCTCGAAGAGGCCACCTCGCGCGACTGGATGGAGGACGCGGACGGCTCGGCCGCGTGCACGCGCGACGCACTGGAGCGAATCGAGAAGCTCGACGACCCGCGCCTGTCCCTGCGCTGCACCCTGGCCCGGGGCCGGCTGCACATCCGCCAGGGCGAGTGGGGGAGCGCCGCGCGCATCCTCACCTCGGCGGTGGAGGGGGCGGAGCTGGCCAGGGACCACGAGACGGGCGTGGTCGCCGGCGCGCTGCTGGGCTCGGCCCTGACGTTCCTCGACCGGACGGAGGAGGCCGCCTCGCGCTTCGATGAAGCCCTGGTCCGCTGCGAGGACGCCGGTGACGCGCTGCACCTCGCCGCCACCCTCATCAACCGCGTGCTGCTCTGGCTGCGCCTGGGCGACGTGGCGCGGATGGAGGAGGACCTGCGGCGCGCCATGGCCCTGGGACGCGAGCTGGGCCATGCGCAGGTGGAGCGCTGGTCCACCTTCAACCTCGCGGAGGTGCTCTACATGCAGGGCCGCCTGGAAGAGGCGCTCCCGCTGGCCCGCCGCGTCCATGAGCTGGGCGTCCGCTTCTTCCGCGAGCACCCGGTACCCGTGGACGCGCTGCTCCTCGCCCGCATCGGCGCCGCGCTGGGGGACCTGGACGAGGCCACGCGCCAGCTGCGGTGGATTGATTCGCACTGCGCTCCCGAGTCCCTGCCTCCCACCGCCGTCATGCGCCGCCTGGTGGAGCTCCAGGTGCGCGAGGCCTGGCCCGGCGGCGCGGCTCCGGACGCGCGGGCCTGGCAGGCCCTGGCGGAGGACGCGGACACGTACGCCTCGGCCGACGAGAAGGCGGAAATCCTCCTCCAGGCCGCCCGGGGCGCGCTCCGGGCGGG
>JBKGHK010001492.1:0-980 GCA_046520375.1 Pyxidicoccus sp. 3LFB2 | reverse complement strand
CAGCTCCTCGGTGGGAATGCTCCCCGGGCAGCAGCCGCGCATCCAGCAGCCGGGCGTCGTCCAGGTCGGCACCGACGAGGCGCGCATCGGCGCCACCCAGGTCGAGGCGCCGATGGCCCAGAACCACCCCAGCCCGGAGCCCGCCCTGGCCCGGTACTGGCCTGAAGTCCTGAGCAGCTTCGACGCGATGACGGGGACGCTGCGCCGGCTGGACTCGGCGGGACAGCTGCGCGGCCTGCTCGCGGGCTTCGACGCCTGCCGCATCCGCGTCGTGACGCGGGCGACCGAGGTCTACTCCGAGCTGGCCCGCATGCTGTGGCACCCGGTGTCGCTGCACAAGGACGCGCCGGCGCGCCAGCGCGCGAAGGACCTGCTGGCGAAGATGGCCGCCAACGTCTCCACGGCCCCCAGCGCCCCGGCGGTCATCGAGGCCGAGGTCGAAGAGCTGCTCGACGGCGACATCCCCGTCTTCACCACCGTGGCCGGCCACGGTCAGCTGGAGGGCCCGCGTGGCACCTCCTGGCTGACGCCCCTCAATCTGGTGGACGCCGCGCTGGAGCACTGGCGCCACGCGGACTTCAAGCTGGAGCGCAACGTCATCCAGTCCGCGCTGGTCAGCGCCTACATCAACGACGGCTGGAGGCCGGACGAAGTCCCCCGCCGGCCCGAGCGGGTGCAGGTGGAGGCGCTCGATTTGCGCCGCCGGCGCATCCTGACGCGCATCATGGGCGAGCTGTGCTCCACCGCCATTCGCGGCGGGGACGGCACCGTCACCTGGATTGCGCCCATCGTCCGCCCCACCGGCTGGTCCGTGCAGCCGCTGGAGCTGGACCTGTACGGCGGCACCTCCGGGGTGGCGCTCCTCGTGGGGGCGTACCTGCGCGAGGCCGCGGCCGGCAGGGCCGACCCGGTGGAGGGCCTGGAGGCGCTGCTCGCCTCCGCGCTGCGCACGCTGGACCTGGCCGAGGCCCGGCCCGGCG
>JBKGHK010001491.1:0-981 GCA_046520375.1 Pyxidicoccus sp. 3LFB2 | reverse complement strand
CTGTATGACCCGGCCACCGGCCTGTGGACCGCCACCACCCCCATGCGGGGCGCGCGCTCCAGCCACACCGCCACGTTGCTGCTGTCCGGCAAGGTGCTGGTGGCGGGCGGCATGGTCGACGAGTTCACCGCCACGCGGGGCTCGGAGCTGTATGACCCGGCCGAGCGCACCTGGACGGCCACCATCGGCCAGCTGCTCTCCGAGCGCGGCGGGCACACCGCCACGCTGCTGCACTCGGGTGAGGTGCTCCTCACCGGCGGCACGGACGGTGGAGACCCGTACCTCCAGAGCGCCACGCTGTATGAACCGACCAGCGACCGCTGGTTCAGCACCTACTCCATGGCGACGGGGCGCCTGGGGCAGACCGCCACGCTCTTGAGCATGGGTGACGTGCTCGTCGCGGGCGGCCGTCCGGACGGCGGCTCGGGCTCGGCCAGCGTGGAGCGCTACACGCCGCTGTCGCCGCCGTGGAGCCTCACGGGCCCCATGGCGGCGGCGCGCTACTACCACTCGGCCACGGTGCTGGACTCCGGCGAGGTGCTGGTGGCGGGCGGCACGGCCACCGGGGGCACCGCGCTGATGGGCGCCGAGCGCTTCAACGAGCACACGCGGACGTGGGTGGCGTCGGGCACGCTCACCACCGCGCGCTTCCTGCACAGCGGCACGAAGCTGCCCTCGGGCAGGGTGCTGGTGGCGGGAGGGCAGGGGAGCTCCTCGGCCTTCCTCTCCTCCGCGGAGCTGTATGACCCGGCCACGCACCAGTGGACGCCCACGGGCGCGCTGGCCTCGCCGCGCTCGCGGCACACGGCGACGCTGCTGGACTCGGGACACGTCCTGGTGACGGGCGGCCGCGCGAGCTCCAGCTTCAGCAGCGTGCTGGCCACCGCCGAGCTGTACGACCCGACCACCGGCACGTGGCGCGCCACACTGCAGCCCATGGGCCGGCGGCGGCAGGGCCACACCGCGACGCTGCTCAAGGAC
>JBKGHK010001490.1:0-988 GCA_046520375.1 Pyxidicoccus sp. 3LFB2 | reverse complement strand
AACGCCGCGCACGGCGCAGCCCATGCGAGCCGCGAGGGCCTCCAGCGAAAGCGGCGTCCCACCTGCGGCATCCGGCAGGTGTGCGAAGAGCCCGAGCGCGGGCGCGGCCAGCAGCGCGGCCGACTCATTGCTCGCGTCGCGGGCCCAGAAGTTGAGCCGCCGGACGAACTCGGGAGGAGGGGCCGCGGAGGGGGACTCACTCAAGGAGGACTCCTGTCGACTGCGGGCCTGCGCGAAGCCGGCGGTGCCATGCGGGCCTCAGGTCCATCGGAAGCTGCGCAGGGCGGTGAAGAAGAACACCACGCTCCAGCCGGCGAGCAACGCCAGGGGCATGGCGAGTGCGGCGAGCCCCGCGCCGTCCAGCATGATGCCGCGCAGCGCCTCATTGAGGGGCGTCAGCGGCAGCGCCTGGATGACGGGCTGCAGCCAGGCGGGGAGCCGGTCCGTGGGGAAGAAGACGCCGGAGAGGAACACCATGGGCAGCGTGATGAGGTTGAACACGCCGTTGGCGGACTCGGGGTGGTCCGAGCGGCTGGCGGCCAGCAGTCCCAGTCCGGCGAAGCACGTGCCTCCCAAGAGGACGACGCCGACGAAGAACACGTAGCTGCCCAGCATGGGCACCTGGAACACCCACCGCGCGAGGGCGCAGAAGAACGCCGCTTCCAATAGGGCGAAGACGCCACGCGCCAGCATGAAGGCGCCAAAGAAGTGGCCGCGGTGCATGGGCGTCGCACCCAGCCGCTTGAGCAGCCGCCCGGCGCGCATGAAGACCAGCGGCAGCGCCAGCGTCCAGACGCTGGTGGACATCAGCGACAGGCCGAGCAGCCCGGGAACGAGGAAGTCCACATAGCGGCTGCCAGGCTCGGACACGCGCGTGGTGCGAAGCCGCGCCCTCGCGGGCCCACCGGGCGCCAGCGCGGACTCGGCCAGCAGTCGCGCGGCGAGTCCCTCGGGCTGGGTCGGGTCCACGAGCAGCTCCGGCTCCGCG
>JBKGHK010000148.1:0-17556 GCA_046520375.1 Pyxidicoccus sp. 3LFB2 | reverse complement strand
CGGGCGCGCATGGCCGAGCGCCCCCGGAGTGATGTCCGGCACCTCCACGCCGCCCTCGCGACTGCCCCGTCCGGCGGGCCCATGGCAGCGCGCGCAGGCCGCCACCTCGCCGCTCAGCTCCACGCGCTCGGGCGCCAGGAACCCCATCAAGGGCTCACCCCGGACGCTCTGGCCGCGTTGGAACAGGCTCCGCCCGCGCTTCGCCACGGCCGGGTCCACCGGCCGGGGCGGCTCGGTGCGCTTGCAACCGACGCCCAGCACCAACGCCACCAGCAACAAGGCCCGCCGCATGCCACCCACCGGAGTCACTTCGGGTCGTTCAGGTGTTCCACCGCGTGGACGATGTTCTCCACCTGCGCCATGGCGGGAGACTTCACCCACATGCCCGTGGCGGCATCCCCGATGAGCAGCGTGGTGTTGTGCGCGTCGGGGTTGTCCACGTACCCGCCCAGCTTCTTCAGCACCAGGGTGATGTTCTCCCGCGAGCCGGTGAGGAAGTACCAGCCCTTCTTCACCCCGAACTTCTTCGCGAACGTGCCCAGGCTCTTGGGCGTGTCATTGGCCGGGTCCACGGACAGGGTAATCATCGTGATGTCCCCGCCCACGCGGTCGCCCAGCTTCTCCTGCACCTCGGCCAGGTGCTTCGTAATCGGCGAGCACGCCCCCTTGCACGAGGTGAAGGCGAAGTTGATGAGCACCTTCCGGCCGCGCACCAGGTCCTCGTAGAAGCGGTGCGTCCTGCCGTGCTGGTCCACCAGCTCCGTGTTGGTGAAGTACTTCGCGGCCGCCGCGTCCTGGGCGGCGGAGTCACTGGCCGCCGAGCCCAGCTCCGCCGGGGCCGCGGACGCGGCCTGCGCCTCGCGGAGGGCTTCCAGGATGCGCGAAGGGCTGCCCAGCCCGTCCACGCGGGTCCACGCGCCCGCCACCGCGTTGCCCACCAGCACGGTGGGACGGTGCGCTTCCTTGTCCGGCACGTAGCCGCCCAGGGCCACCAGGGCCTCCTTCACCTTCGCCGGCTCGCCGGTGAGGAAGGACCAGCCGGGCCCGGGCTTGAAGGGCTCGGCGAACTTCGCCATCCGCTCCGGCGTGTCGTTGGCCACGTCCAGGGTGATGGAGATGAAGCGCACGTCGCTCTTCGGGCCCAGGTCCTTCTGCACGCGCGCCAGCGTCGCCGTCATCGGCGAGCAGATGGTCTTGCACCGCGTGAAGATGAAGTTGATGGCCACGGTGTGCCCGCGGACCAGGTCCGTCCACAGCCGCACCTTGCGGCCCGTCTGGTCCACCAGCTCCACGTCCGGCACCTGGACGTCCAGCGACGCGGGCTTCGCGGCCGGCGGGGGCGAGGGGACGGCGATATCCGCGGCGAGCACGGGCGTGGCAAGTGCCAGCGCGGCGGCGGCCAGCATCCAACGAGAGGGAAGGGCGTGCGGCTTCATCAGGGGACCTCGGTGGACGCGGTGGCGGCGGGGGACGGCAGCACGCCCAGGGTGAAGGTGGGCAGGCGGCCCAGGTCGATGCCCCGGCTCTCCACACCCACGACGAACTTGTACTGGCCGGGCTCCGGCGGCGCGAAGTCCACCTCGAACTGGCCATCAGCGGTGCGGCGCGGCTCCGTGCGCCACTGCCACGTGCCCGGCGTCTTGAACATCAGCACGCGAATCTCCTCCGGCTGCACCGGCAGGCCACCGGTGCCCGCGGTGGGCTCCAGCCTGAAGCGCAGGGGCACCGTGGAGCCGGCGGTGAAGGTCGCCTTGGGGTCGAACTCCGGGGTGAGCGCCAGCGGGAGCTTCTTCACGAGCGCCGCGTCCTCGGGAACGCCGCCCACCTTCCACTCCGCGCAGACCACCGTGCGCGGGTTGTCCAGGAGGAACTGGACGTCGTAGGTGCCGTTCTCCCGCACCATGCCCGAGGCCGTGTAGACGCCGGGCTCCACCTCGCGCAGCGAGCGGTCCAGCACCAGCACCGCGCGGGGCTCGCGGCCGTAGTTCAGGTGCGTGCCGCGCGGGGCCATCATGCCCTCCTGGTACAGGTAGAGGGCGCGGTCCGCGGCCCCGGCGACGATGACGCCATTGCCCTCCGGCAGCGGGGCGATGGCATCCGAGCGGCCCAGCTCCCGCGCGTCCGCAGGCCGCTTCTGGCCCATGGTGACGTGGACGACGGACGGCGTGCCGGTGCCCTCCAGCGTCCGCAGCTCCACCAGCGACACGCGGCCCTCCTGCGTGTTGCGCACGTAGGCGAAGGCGTCGGTGAAGACGACGGAGTCCGGCGCGGAGAAGCCGGTGAGCGAGTGCGCCACCTGGCTGCGCGCGGCATCCAGGATGTCCACCACACCGGCCTCCTGGTGCACCAGGAAGGCCCAGCGCCCGGTGCGGTCGAAGCGCAGGGCCTCCAGACCCGGCTTCACGGAGATGCGGCGCGACACCTCGCGGCGCGCCGGGTCCACCACCAACACCTCGTGGGTCCGCGTCTGCGCCACGAAGATGGCGCGGGCCACCGGACTCCAGGCCACCGCGCCCGCGCCCGCGCCAATCATCACCCGGCCCAGCACCTCGCGAGAGCCTACGTCCACGGCGAGCAGCGAGTCGCCCTCGTCGCTGGTGAGCCACGCGGTGCGGCCCTCGTCGGAGAAGGCCAGCTCGTGCCGGCCGGGGCCCGCCTCCACCGTGTCCACCACGGCGTGCGACGCGGTGTCGATGACGCTCACCGTGCTGTCGCCGTCGTTGCTCACCCACGCGGTGCGGCCGTCCGGCGCCACCGCGATGCGGCCCGGCTGCCGCCCCACGCGAATGGTGCGCAGGGCGAGGAAGCGCTGCGTGTCCACCACGGACACGCTGTGGCTGGAGGGCACCGTCACGTACACCGCCGAGCGGTCCTTCAGCAGCGCCCAGTCCGCCACCGCGCCGCCCACCGACACCAGGCTGTGCAGCTTGGTGCGGCCGAAGGCCAGCTGCGGGTTGATGACGGACAGCGTGTGGTCGTGGTTGAGGGTGAGGAACCAGTAGGCGTTGAGGTCCACCTCCGCCCGCGCCGTCAGCAGCCCGCCCAGGTACGTCTTCACGCGCTCCTTGCACGTGGCGTCGTCCATGGGGGCCGCGTCCTTCGCCCGCAGCGACAGCCAGCCCAGGGGCCGGCGGCCCTGCAGCGGCTCGCCCGTCTTTGCGTCCTTCAGCACGAAGCGCGCGGTGCCCTGCAGCGGCGCGCCGCGCTCGGCCTCCAGGGGACGCGGGGCGAGCGCCAGGTCGAAGGATACGGACACGCCCTCCCGCTCTACGGACACCGCGGGAGCGGTGATGGCGGGGAGCTGAGCGGCGGGGACCGGAGCCTGGGGCGCGCGGGGCAGCAGCAGCCAGCCGGCGGCCAGGGCGCCCGCGGACAGCAGGCCGGAGGTGGTGAGGAGGAGGTGCTTGCGCATGGGGTGTGCGGAGGAACCAGGGCGAAGGGAAACGAAGAAGTGGGTGCGGCGTGGGCGGGGGGGAAAGCCCGCGCCGCACCCGGTGCTGCTCGACGTACGGGCGGCTACTTCACCCGGTACACACCCCACAGCCCGCCGCTGCTCCAGAGGAAGCTGGCGTGGTCCCGGTACATGTAGTCACCCGCGACGCCGTACGCGCCGCCGGCCCCGTACTCGGGGATGATGTTGTAGGACTGCATCACCGACGCGCCGCCCTGGGTGGCGATGATGGGCGAGGACGCGTTGGGCCCCATGACGCGCGACTGCGCGCCCGCGGCCCATGGGTTGCGCCGCCACTCCGTGCCATGCAGGGAGATGGCGTGCTGCCGCGAGTGGCCGCTCGGGTGGCCGAACCGCCAGCGCATCGGCTCCCCCGCGTTCACTGTGAACACCGGCGTGGCCGGGTCGCCGTGGACGTGGGAGCTGAGGATGTCGCGCAGGTCGAAGTCGTTCATGGCCTCGGGCGAGGTCTGCGGCGGCACGCCCAGGCGGGCCCACAGCGGCTCGGTGCGGTAGTTGAACGCCTTCTGGCCCGTGTCCTGCGAGTCGTCGATGCCGGCCGTGTTGCGCAGCGCATTGCCGCTGTTCAGGCCGTCGGTGTCCCAGAACTTGTCGTTGTCCGAGAGCAGGCCGAGGTCGTCCTGGAAGAGGGTGACGAACTCGCGGAACGTCTCCTGCGAGCCGTCCGGCCGGGTGTACGTGACGCGCGCCTGGGCCTCGGTGCTGGAGTCGGCGGCCCACACCGCGTTGGTCGGCTCGATGACGAGCGCGCCGATGGCGCCGTGCATGCCGTGGTTCACCACGTCCGCCATGTTGCGCAGGTTGACGATGCCGAACTCCATGCCCGTCACCTTGCCCAGGGGGAACGTGGACCCCTTGGACGAGCTCTTGAACTCGCCGGCGAACCACCGGTACACGCGCGTCTTGCCCGGCGCCACCGTCTGCACCGCGTTGAGGCCCACGGTGGCCCCGTCATCCGTGTTCACGTCGTAGCTGACGAGCTGCGGATGCAGCGACACCCGGTTCGACATCCGCACCTGGTTGACGTTGAAGTTCTCGGTGATTGCGGAGTGGTGCGCCCAGATGTCCGTCTTCGGCAGCGGGGTGGAGGGCAGCCGGTTGGTCAGCGACACCTGCACGCACTCGCCCGCGCGGGCCCGGAGGATGAGCGGCTCCGGCCTGCGCTTGCCGTCGCGCAGCGGCACCAGGTGCGCGTCCTGGGCGAAGATGATGGCGTCCGGGTCGTAGATTTCGTACTCGTCGTTGTAGACGAGCCGCTGGTTGGGCAGCCAGTTCTTCGCGTCGATGGCGGAGACCTTGTACGTGCGCACCGGCGCGCCCTTCGGGCACGAGTCCACCAGCACGGGCTTGATGCCGAACCAGCCCGCCTGCTCGTACCTCGTGACGATGTCGGGGTCGACCTTCATCATCGCGTCGCGGTTGGCCATCAGGTGCTCCACGGTGCGCGGTGCCAGCTCCTTGCCGAAGTCGTCCACCTCGTAGGACTTCTGCACCGTCTCGTCCTGCTCGCTCATCTGCTCCAGGCCTGCCTCGGGCGGCAGCTCCTCGAGCAACACGGGGGGATAGGCCAGCAGCTCACGCGCCTGGGAGTCCGGCGCCTGGAGCTTCGGCCGCGGGTCCGCGGCGAGCAGCGCCACGTCCGCCAGCGTGCGCACGCCAATCTGCTTCTTCTTGTACGTGCGCATGATGCCCCACATGCCATTCCACAGGTCCCCGTTGGACGCGCTCATGTACATGTAGTCCGCCGTCTCGTACGGGCCGACGATCTGCGGCAGGCCGGCGCTGAGGTCGAACTCGAAGTGCTCGGAGATGCCAATGGCCTGGGCGTTGTAGAAGCCGCTGTGCGGGTCGTACATCTCCTTGAGCCACTTGTTGCCGTGCAGGCTGAACGAGTGCTGCTCCTCCTCCGAGCCCTGGATGAGGCGGATGCGGACCTTGTCGCCCACGTAGCCCTCCAAAAGCGGCGTGTACGGGTCGCCGTGCACGTCCGAGCGGAAGACGTTGGCCATGTCTCCGCGCCAGTCCGTGTACTGCGCGCGGTCGCTGCAGCTGACCCGCTGGGAGATGCGCAGGGGAATGGGCTCGTTGTAGAAGTTGACCGTCATCGCGCCCGGGTCCGCGGCGCTGATGGCCTCCGGCATGGGCGTGTTCCCGAAGCCGATGGCGTAGGGCAGCTTCTCCTCCTTGTAGTTGGGAGGGTTCACCGGCTTGCCGCACTCGTCGTAGTAGGGGACGTAGTCGGCGAAGGCGAGCGCGAACTCCCGGAAGCTGTTGGCGGGGTTGGCGGTGATGATGTTCGCGCGCCAGCTGGTGGGGCCACCGTCGGCCACACGCGAGCCGAAGTACACGCCGCTCTTCGGGTCCCTCCACTTGGAGCCCGCCTCCTCGACGATGAGCGCGCCGTAGAAGCCGTGCTGCTGGTGTGACGACGGGCCGAAGTGGTCGTGCGTGAAGACCGTCTCGAGCGCCTTCTGCTTGCCCGTCGAGCTGGTGCCCAGCGGGTCCGCCCACCAGCGCTGCACGGTGGTCTGCGCCGTCGGCGGAGCGCGGGGGATGCGCGGGTGCGTGGCGGGGATGGTGAGCAGCGTGCGCGCACCTGTCTCGCCCACGTTGCCGTCCACCGCGAAGGCGCCGCCGGCAGCGTTGGCCAGGTGGATGCGGTGCTCCACGGTGTCCGCGGACAGCGTTCCGTCCTCGTAGTTCCACCCGTTGCCGGCGCCGTCGGACGCCGTCACGTCGAACTTCACCAGGTGGATGTGCTGCCCGATGACGTCCGTGGGCGTGTAGATCTGGAAGTCGTCCGGGTTCAGGTGCGCGGGGATGATGTTGGTGGCGTAGAAGTTGATGCAGTCGTTCGACTCGGCGCGGAAGAAGAACGGCTCCGGCGCGCGCTTGCCGTCCTGGGTGGCCGCCACGTCCTCGTTGAGCACCATCAGCCGGCCCTGCGGGTCATGCCAGCCGGCGCGATTCACATTCTGGATGGCGACCTGCAGGTAGGCCGCGCGGTAGTTGCGCATCGGCACGCCCTTGGGGCAGGGGTCCGCGAAGGGCGCGCCCGCCACCGCCGGGCGGCCGTTGATGATGAAGCGCCCGGTGGCGCCCGCCGGCGTGTAGGCCGGGTACGAGCGCGCCGCGTCGCCGTGGAAGGTGGTGGCGGCCGCGGCGTTGGGGAAGGTGCCCGCGTGGAAGGACATGGCCGCCTGCTCCATCGCCGTGCCGTTCTGGGGCAGCAGCTTGATGTTGAGCGCGGAGGGGTCCACGTCGAACCGGCCGTCATTGCCGTACGTCACCGGGCCCACCGCGCGCGTGACGATGTGGCGCGGCAGGCCGCCGTCGTACTCCAGGTCCAACGGCGCCTGGGGCGCGCGGCGGCCGGCCAGGCCGGCGATGTAGAAGGGGAAGCCGGGGAAGGCGGGCCGCGTCATGTTGCCGGACGGGGTGCTGACCACGGTGGCCGCGTACGTGGGCATGGGCGGCATGGCCCGCTGGGGAATGGGGATGACGGCGGGGTTGGGCGTGCCACCGGTAATCTCCGCGTCCGGGAGCATGCGGTCCTTGGTGCCCGCCTCGAACACGTCATGCACGCGCCACAGGGCCCACATGCCCTGGGCGAAGTGCGGGTACAGGTGGCAGTGGTGGATGGAGTCGCCCGCGGTGAGGTTGCGGTTGCCTGAGCCACCGAAGTTGATGTCGTAGGTGAAGGCGGAGGCCGGGCCGATGGTCTGCGAGTCCAGGTAGTTGGAGTCGTTGACGCCCGGCGAGTACTTCCACTGGTGGGCGTGGAGGTGGAAGACGTGCGTCTCCGCGGGGCCCGCGTGGATGTTGCGGATGCGCACCGGGTCGCTCAGGTAGCTGTGGTGCACGTTGGACGGGTCGTCCGGGTAGAGCGCCTGCACGGCCTTGCCGCTGGCGTCCTTCTCCACGTTCATCGCCGGGTCGCCGTTGGCCCACGACTCGAGGAAGAACTCCTCGTACTCGCAGGTGACGCAGTCCTTGGTGGGGCCAATCTTCGCGCGGTTGGCGAGCAGCTCCGCGCCCAGGCCGGCCACGCCATAGTTGATGCCGAAGCCGTCGCGCACGCTGTGGAAGGTGGGGTTCCACTCCAGCTCGTCGAAGGCCTGAACCGCCTTCACCTCGTCATGGTAGATGGCGGTGATTTCGCGGAAGTGCCCCTGGTCCCTGGAGGTATTCGTGTTCATCACCGTGGAGCGGTAGCCGGTGATGATGGCCTCCAGGTCTCCATGGCGGATGCGGTTGCTGGAGTCGAGGATGGCCAGGTGCGGCCGGCCGGTGGAGTCCGCCAGCTCGTAGTTGATGAGCGGGGTGCCGTCCGGGTTGGCGCCGGTGGTGACGGCCTTGAGCACCGCGTTGCTCACCTTGGAGCGGTACCACTTGCTGCCCTGGGGCTCCACGTTGACGGCGCCGAAGAGGCCCTGCGCGGTGGAGCCTCCGTCGCCCTGGCCGCCGAACGAGGCGCCCATGCTGTAGAAGAAGAAGGTGCCCTCGTGGTCCGCGTACCACGTCTGGGAGATGCTGTTGCCGGGAGCGACGAGGCTGCTGCCATTGAAGCCCACGTTGGCGCCGTCCGAGGCCATGCTGACGTACTGCAGGCCCTGGATGTGCAGCGACGCATGGCGGGTTGCGGGGGAGTCGTCCTTGTGGTCGCTCTCGAACTCCAGCTCCTGGCCCGGGAAGAACCACTTGCCGCCCACGGCCTTGTTGTTGATGAGGGAGAGGACCGGGTCATACGACAGGTCCCACACCCAGGTGGGCAGGGCCTTCTGCAAGAAGCTGAAGGTGGTGGAGCCTCCCGCCTTGCTGGGGCCGGGCTGCGACTGGCTGGGGCTGGGAATCATCGAGCGCGTGGGCGCCAGCCAGTTGGTGAACTTCACGTTGAGGCAGTCACCCACGTTGGCGCGCAGCGCCAGCGGGCGGGGGCGCTTGCTCACCTTGAGGCGCACGTTGCCCGGGCCGATGGGCTTGCTCGTGGAGATGGCCTCCACGTCCTCGCGCAGCGCGTAGAGCATGCCCGTCGGGTTGTACGAGCCGAGCCGGTTGTAGGTGTAGACCTGGTCCAGGGCCACCACGTCGGCGGTGACGGTGCGCGCGCACGACGGCGCGGCGAGCGCTGGCTCGAGGCCTCCACCTGCTCGGTGTGGGGCGGGCTGATGGGCTGCTGGCCGGGCGCGGCTGCTCCGCCAGCGGCGTCTGGCTGGCAGGCGAGGGCCGAGGTCAGCACCGCCGCCAGCACGGAACGGCCGAGCGCGGGCGCACGCCATCCTCCGGACAGGATGCCCCTGTCCTTGCGTCGAATCACGGTTGAGAACACGCTTCCCCCTGGGGTGCGGGCACACGGGATTCCTGAGAGCTGTCTCAGGAATCACTTGCATGTTTCTGAGGAAATTCTCATCAAACACAGACATGCTGTCCGTGTTTCACGTTTCTCAGTAGCTGCCCGACTTCATGGAAGTAAACAGGTCCCCATAACCCTGCGGACTCTGGCCGTTTGACGCGAACAGCTACCCCCTGTCTGAGAGGTTTCACAGGAAGTGGAGACGCGCCGTGGGGATGCCGGCGTCTGCCGGCTCGCTCCGGAGGGGAGGGGACTGCACCCCCGGCATGGGCGGCGGAAACGAGTGAGGCCCCATCCGCGTGGAGCGGACGGGGCCTCGGGTGCATCAACCCGCGCGGGTGCGCGTTACGGGCACGGGGTGCCGCAGATGATCTTCCCGGTGAACGGGTCCTTCCAGCAGGGGGGCTGGCACTCAGCGGCCGCGGTGGCGGGCGTCAGGGCAAGTCCCAGTCCAAGCACGGCGGCAACGGCGCTGAGGGCAACGACGATACGGAGGTTCTTGCGAGCCGACATGATGTGTCTCCTTGAGGGTGTCCGTACGGCACCGCGAAGTCTGGGACCGTCATCGAACCGTGACAATCTCTTCCATCAGGCACCCAGGGTTCCATGCACAGCGGACGCGCGCGTGCCATCCGCGTGCAACTATCGCGTGGAGCTTGAGCGGAGCCCTCGGTGTGGCCCCTTCGTCCACCTTTGAACCCCGTATCTTGATTTGAAAATCAGTGCGCCACTACGGTCGCCGCGCCGTCATCTCGCCGTCCCCCTTCGAGGTGTCCCATGGCGCAACGCTTCCCCTCACGGCTGTCATCGCTGCTGCTGGCACTGCTCCTCCCGCTCACCGGTGCGGCCCTTCCCATCCAGGCCACGGCCGCGCGTGCCGTCCAGGCCGCGGTGCCGACCACCGGCTTCCAGTTCGTCGACATCACCGTAGGCGACGGCACCGTGCTCAAGGCCAACTACATCGCGCCGACGACGCCGGGCCCGCACCCGGCCATCGTCTTCATCTCCAGCTGGGGGCTCAATGACCTGGAGTACCTCGCCCAGGCCAGCGCGCTGGCGCAGCGGGGCTATGTGGCGCTGTCCTATACGCCGCGCGGCTTCTGGGCCTCGGGCGGAGGCATCGACACGGCGGGCCCGGCGGACATCGCGGACACCTCGCGCGTCATCGACTGGCTGCTCGCCCATACGTCGGCGGACGGCTCGCGCATCGGGCTGGCGGGAGTCTCGTATGGCGCCGGCATCTCGCTCATCGCCTCGGGGTTCGACTCGCGCGTGAAGGCGGTGGCCGCGCTCTCCGGGTGGACGGACCTGGTGGCCTCGCTGTACGGCGGGGAGACCCGACGGCCGCAGGCGGTGGCGCTGCTGGACCTCGCGGCGCGGCTGCTGGGCAGGCCCAGTCCCGAGCTGCGGACGACGGTCGACAACTACTTCGCCAACCGCGACATCGAGGGCATCAAGGCCTGGGGCAGGGTGCGCTCGGCGGCGACCTACGTGGGCCGCATCAACGCGAACGCGCCCGCCATTTTGATGGCCAATGCCTACGGCGACAGCCTCTTCCCGCCCAACCAGCTGGTGGGCTTCTACAGCCAGCTCACGGGGCCCAAGCGCCTGGAGCTCGCGCCCGGTGACCATGCCGTCGTCGAGGCCACCGGCCTGTTGGGCCTGCCGAATCACGTCTGGAGCAGCGTGACGCGCTGGATGGACCAGTACGTCGCGGGCGTGGACACCGGCATCTCCCGCGAGGCCCCCGTGGTGCTGCGCACCTATGACGGCGCCGTGGAGGGCTACACGTCCTGGGCGGACGTCTCGTCAGGCACGCAGCGCTACGGCCTGGGCCCCATCCGGGTGCTGGACGGCACCGGCACCCTGGGCGGCACCCCCACCACCGGTGGCGCGAGGGCGGTCTGGGCGGGCTTCGACACCACGGCCGACGCGGGCGTGGCGTTGCTGACCAACGGGCTCCAGGCGCTGACCGGCATTCCGCCCGTGGTCTGGCTGCCGGGCGTCAACCGCCTCAACGCGGGCGTCTGGACGTCGGCCTACACGACGCGCGCCATCTCCATCCGCGGCGTCGCCACGCTGCGCCTGCGCATCACTCCGTCCACGGCCTCGGGGACGGTCGTCGCCTACCTGTACGACCTCACCGGTGACCAAGGCGGGCTCATCACCCACGTGCCCCTCACCTGGCAGGGCGCCACGCCCGGCGCTCCGCTGGACCTGGACCTCGTGTTCCCCGCCACGGCCCATGACGTCCCGGCATGGCACCGGCTCGCCCTCGTCGTCGACACGGAGGACCCGCTCTACTTCGACGCCAACGCCACCGGTGCGTCGCTGTCGCTCGGCGGCCCCTCCTGGCTGGACCTGCCGCTGCGCTGAGCACGTCCCTCGAAGTGGCGTGAGACGTTTGTAATCCAATCATGAGTCGCGATGGACCGTGGGCCCGTGCCCCCATTCGATGGGGTGCGAGGCCCACGGTTCGTCATGTCTTCACGAGACACGCGCGGCGTTCTCCTCCGAGCGAGCCATGTTTCATCCATGGCCCGGGGCTTGCGTGAGCGCGCGCCACCCTTCACCCCCGTGAGACTTCGCTGAAGCGCTCCGCGCGGTGTGGGTGACTTTTCTCGTCTTCAAAGACTTTGTCGTTCATCGATTGGAGCAACTGCGTGTCACCACGAAATCATCTTCGCGCGTCACTCATTGGCGCGCTGTTCCTCGCAGGCGGAGCGCCCGCCTGGGCGCAGTCGGCCCAGGAGTCGGGAGCCACCGGTTTGAAGCCCCTGACGGCCCGGGAGCTGGAGCGGCTCCGTGCGGAGGGCCAGGAGGTCCGGCAGGTCCTCCCGAACCGCATCGCGCTGGAGCGCATCAACGAGCACCGGCGTGCGAAGGGCCTGCGGGAGCTGGCGCCCTCCACCGCCGCGGCGGTGGGTGAGGAGGTCGTCGGCCCGGGCCTGCGCGCGCCGGCCGAGGTCGCCTCGTTCGCCGTGCTGCCGTCGCACGTCGACAACAGCGTCCTGGACTTCTTCCCGCCCATCCGCAGCCAGGGGTCGATTGGCTCGTGCACCGCGTGGGCGACGACGTACTACCAGCTGAGTCACACCGTCGCGCTCCAGTACGGCTGGGACGCGAAGCACAACACCGACAACACGCGCCTGTTCTCTCCGAAGTGGACCTACAACTTCATCAACAACGGCGTGGACCAGGGCAGCAGCATCTTCGCCGCCTACAACCTGCTCGAGCGTCAGGGCGCGACGACGTGGGCCACCAGTCCCTACGACTCCAACTACACGTCCTGGCCGTTGGACCCGGCGGTGTATCGCGGCGCGCTTCCGTACCGGACGAACGCGGTCCAGTACATCACCCAGGCGAGCACGCCGGACGGGCTGCAGCGAATCAAGGAGCTGCTGGCCAACGGCTACGTCCTCGTCTACGGCACGTATGTCAATTCCTGGCAGGGCATGCCCATCAAGAACGACCCGTCCACGCCGGACGATGACGCGTTCGTGGGCAGGTCCGTCACCTACTGGCAGAACGGCTTCAACGGCTCCCATGCGATGACCATCGTCGGGTACGACGACACCCTCTGGGCCGACATCAACCGGAACAACGTGGTGGACCCGGGAGAGAAGGGCGCGCTGCGCATCGCCAACTCCTGGGGCACGGGCTGGAACGAAGGCGGCTTCACCTGGGTGGCCTACGACGCGTTGAACTCCGTGTCGGCCGTCACCGGGGGCCCGAGCACGGGCCGTGTCGGCCTCTTCCAGGGCAACCTCGTGTACCACGCCACCGTGCGGCCCAACTACACGCCGAAGCTCGTGGCGGAAGTGAAGGTCAGCTCCCTGCGCCGCAACCAGCTCGGGCTCTCCGTGGGCATCTCCGAGGTGGGGTTCGGCATGCCGGCGGCGACGTTCCAGGACGCGGTGGCCTGGGCCGGAGAGGAGGGCGGGCTGCTGCTGGGAGAGGGGGAGGATGGCCCTCAGGACGGGGGGCGTGCCCGGCGGTGGTGGCTCGACGGGCGACCAGGACGCGGGGCAGGGCGGGGGACGTGATGCGGGGCAGGTGCGTGACGCGGGGCCCGTGGATCCGACGGTCTGGCGCCTGACGACCATCGGCTACATCGGTGGGGCGCGGGCCTTCAACGGCTCCACCCAGACGGCCGTGGATGCCACGTTCGTGTTCGACCTCACGGAGCTGATGCCCGCCGTGATGACCGAGAAGCGCTACCTCGTGCGGCTGACGGACACCACCCTGGGAGACGCCGCCGTGCTGCGGTCCTTCCGCCTCGTGGATGTCGCCCGAGGGGACCTGGCCGTGGCCAGCCTGGATGCGCCGTTCACCGTGGATGCCACGACGGGGTACGCCCATGTCGACTACGCCCTGGTGAACCGGCCCCCCGTCATCACCAGCGCGCTGCCGTCGGGTCGGAGCAAGCTGGGGCCCGCGGGCTCGGTGCAGCTGACGGTCCAGGCGCAGGACGCCGACGGCAACCCGTTGTCGTACGCGTGGAGCGTGGATGGCGCTTCCGTGGGAGGCAACAGCTCCACGTTCACCTACGCGCCGACGGTGGTGGGAACCCACTCGGTGCGGGTCGCCGTCTCGGACGGAGTCGGGGGCGTGACGCTCCAGCATTGGAATGTGGCCCTCAACGCGAGGCCGCTCGCCAACAGCCTGAGCGCCACGCTCACCGAGGACTCCAGCAAGGGGTTCGCGCTCACGGCGTTCGACGCCGACGGGGACCTGGTGACGTGGACCGTGGTGGACCCGCCCACGCATGGCACGCTGTCGGGCGCGCTGCCGAGCCCGCTCTACCGGCCGGCGGCGAACTACGCCGGGCCGGACAGCTTCACGTTCCAGGCGAATGACGGCATGGAGACCTCGCCGCTGGCGGTGGCCACCGTGACGGTGACGCCGGTGAACGACGCGCCGACGGTGCGCATCGCGTCTCCGGTCCATGGCTCGGCCTTCGCCGCTCCCGCGACGGTGAACTTCGAAGTCGCTGCCACGGACGTGGAGGGCCCGGTGGCCCGCGTGGAGCTGTACCAGGGCGCGACGCTGCTGGGGGTGGACACCGAGGCGCCCTTCACCTTCCAGCTCAACGGGCTGGTGGCGGGGACGTACGTCATCGGCGCGAAGGCGTACGACGCCGCCGGTGCCGTCACCTCGACCTCGGGCATCTACGTCTATGTCCATGCGCCCACCGTGAGCGTCTCGGCGTCGGACGCGACGGGCGCCGAGCCAGGGACGGACACCGGCCGCTTCACACTCTTCCGCTCGGGCGGTATCGCCGGGCAGGTGTTGACGGTGCCGTATACCGTCACGGGGACGGCCACCGCTGGCGCTGACTTCACCGCCCTCTCGGGCTCGGTGACCTTCGCTGCGGGAGTGAACTCCGTGAACATCGACGTGCGGCCCCTGGATGACGCGGCCGTGGAGGGGCGCGAGACGGTGGTGCTGACCGTGTCGCCGGACGCGACGTACAAGCTGGGCTCCACGGCCAGCGGGACGGTGACGCTGCTGGACAACGAGCTGCCGGTGGTGACGGTGTCCGCGCCGGACGCCCTGGCCTCGGAGCCTGGGACGGACACGGCGCGCTTCACGGTGGCACGGACGGGCCCGACGACGTCGGCGCTCACGGTGCGGTACGCCCTGTCCGGAACGGCGGTGGGCACGGACCTCGTCGCGCTGCCGGACACGGTGACGATTCCGGCCGGCGCGGCCTCGGCGAACGTGGTGCTCACCGCGGCGGATGACGCCCTCGTCGAGGGCAAGGAGACGGTCATCCTGACGTTGCTGGAGGAGCCGGCGTACCAGGTGCACACCAGCGCGGCGGCGACCGTGTCGCTGGTGGATGACGAGCAGCCTGTCGTCACCGTGACGGCGAGCGACGCGGAGGCCGCGGAGCCCCTGAACCCGGGAGCGTTCACCGTGACGCGCACCGGACCGACCCAGGCACCGCTCACGGTGCTGCTGGCGGTGAGTGGCAATGCGACCAGCGCGAGCGACTACCGGCCGCTCGCGACGTCTGTGGTCATCCCGGAAGGGGCTGCCTCGGTGGTGCTGGCGGTGAATCCCGCGGATGACGCGCTCGTGGAGGGCAAGGAGTCGGTCACCGTCACGCTGGCGGCGGATGCCACGTACCAGCTCGTCGCGAGCACGGCGGCGACGGTGTCCCTCTTCGATGACGAGAAGCCGGAGCTGCGGCTCACCGCGACGGACTCCGCCGCGGGCGAGGCCAACGCGAATGGCGGCCTGGTCTCCATCACCGCCTTCCCGGCGCCCAAGGCGGACCTTCCCATTGCCTTCACGGTGACGGGGACCGCCACCCAGGGCACGGACTACACGGCGCTCACCTCGCCGCTGACGCTGCCGGCCGGGGCCACGTCGGTGGGGCTGCCCGTCTCGCCCATCGACGACGCGGTGAAGGAAGGGAGCGAGACCGTGGTGGTGACGCTCACGGTGACCCCCGGCTACACCGTGGGCACGTCGGGCGTGACTGTGTCGGTCGCCGACAACGACTGACGGACGCGGGCCGGTAGCGCGGCCCGGGTGCTCCTGCCTCGGAGCTGAAGTGCCGGGGCAGGAGCTCCGCGCCGCGTGCCACGGCTCACGGGCGCTGGAAACGCCAGGCTTGGACGCGGCCCCGTCACGGGGGCGTCTGCACGTCGATGAAGTAGTAATCCGCCGAGTAGGGCACGCGCTCCTGCCTGCCCACGTCGGCGGCGCCCGCGCAGCCCGAGGCCGGCGCAATTCCTCCCACGGTGTTGAGCCGGAGCACGTAGCCCCGCTGCCTTCCCTCCGCGGTGGTTCGCGAGAACACGTCGGACGGCAGCCCGGTGTCGATGCGCGCGGCGTTGGAGATGCGGAGCAGCGGGACATTCGCGGCCCCGTTGGGCACCGAGGCATCGGCGGCCCCGATGAAGAGCGTCTGCCCCGAGGTGGGCACGCCCTGGTTCAGCGCCGGGGCGGAGACCCGCCAGGCGGGACCGACGGGAGGCGTTCCAGAGGGCGGCCCGTAGTCGATGCCGCCCGGGTACCGGAAGTGGTCGAAGACCAGTGTCTCCAGCCCTGGGACACTCTCGGTGGTGATGGGCCGGAGGCCGGCTTCGGGCCGCAGGAAGCTCCAGGCGAAGCTGCTCCCGGATGCACGGCACTCATACACCTGGGCCGCTGGCGCCGCAGGTGTGACGTCCGTGGGAAGGCTCACGGAGCTCGTACCCAGGGGCGGCGCCTCTTCCGGTGTGGAGACAGTCTGGTACGCGGCCACGATGCGCGCGGAAGGGCGGGAGCCCGAGGGGCGGCTCAGCAAGTCACGGAGGTCGTAGTCCGTGCCTCCCAGGGAGACGCGCAGCAGGTCCTCCGGCACGCCATCCGGCAGCTCGGGGGGCGCATCCCGGGAGATGCGCAGCAGGGCTTCGGTGGCCACCACCGCGTCCGAAGCGTCGTCATCCTCATCGTCATCACACCCACCGAGCGCCCCAGCAGAGAGCGCGAGCGCTGCGATGACGAACGAGGGCGTCAGGCGGGAAGTCTTCAAGGTGTCCTCCTGCGACAGAGGGCCCACGGTGGGGTGGGCCCGTCGTGCCGGCAATCCGTGCCGGTGGAGGAACCGGTGTCTCGCGCTGGACGGTGCCCTGGCCGCAGCGCGAGCGGACTCAATCGCCCGTCGGGTAGACGACCTCCACGGCGGAGGCGGGCGGAGGCGCCGCGCTCGTGTCGAAGATGACGGCATGGGCCGGCGGGTCGAACGTCCACCCGGCGCTCACCGGGCTGCCATCCACCCGCACCGTGATGCGCGACGCGTCCGAGGGTGTCCCGGTGAGCGGGAAGGCGCGGTTGGGCGCAAACGCGCTCTTCGACAGCTTGCGCAGGGCGGAGGTCCAGTCGGGCGTACAGATGCTCTCCACGACGCCGCCGGTGGCCTCGGCGAGCTCGATGTAGCGCGTGCCGGACGAGTTGGCGGTGGGGCAGGTGCCCAGGTCTCTCGGGCCGACGATGGCGGAGACGCTGAACTTCGAGCGGTCTCCTCCCTTCAAGCTCAGGAGGAAGTCCTCATAGACGGACACCGGACGAGGGGACGGATAGACGCCCCCGGAGAAGTCATCCTCATCGGAGATGAAGATGACGGCCAGCGTGGCCTCCTCGCGCAGGAAGCCCGCGTTGCCGTCCTGGGGCAGGGGCGTGCTCGGGTCATCCTCGCTGGACGCCAGCGGCGCGGACAGGGCGCGGGACATGGCCTCCATTCCCTGCTCGTCCCAATGACAGATGCCCACCTTCACGTTGCTCGCGAAGACCGCCTCCGCGTTGGGGGTGGCGGGGGTGATGATGCGTGGCGAGGAGTTGTCCGCGGGGAAGAGGCGGCCATTCTCGCCGCCCGCGACGCCGCCCGGGCAAATCGTCCAGCCGTCCGGTGAGCCTTCAAGTCCCGTGGTGGTGACCGCGATGCGGTAGTCCACGCCCCACGAAGCGGCCTGGGCGCTGAGGGCCTTGAAGTTCTCGCTCAGCGACTGCTGCTCCTCCGCCATCGAGCCTGAGTTGTCGATGACGAAGAGCAGGTCCACCTTGGGCTCGGAGCGCTGGATGAAGCGGTCGGCCTTGCCGCGCAGGCCCCGGCCGCGCAGCGGCACCCGCAGCGGGCCCTGGTTGGGCGACTCCACCCGACCCTCGGCCACTCCGGTGAAGTCGCCCTCCGCCCCGGCTTGAAGTGCACGCGCAGCCCGGCCTGCGCCCGGGCGCG
>JBKGHK010001489.1:0-996 GCA_046520375.1 Pyxidicoccus sp. 3LFB2 | reverse complement strand
GTGCAGCCGCCCTCCAGCTTGGCCAGCAGCGCGCGCTCGGCGGTGACGGCGATGCGGGTGGTGGCGTCCTCCAGCGGCGCCAGCAGCCCGCGCACGGCCGCGTCGTCCGTGCGGCATTGGATGGCCAGCACCCCCTGCCCCACCGCGGGCAGGCTCACCTCGGTGGGCAGCACCTGGGTGATGACGCCGTCCAGGCCCAGGCGCTTCAGGCCGGCATACGCCAGCACCGCGCCCGAAAGCCCCAGCTCACGCGTCTTCGCCAGCCGTGTCTGCACGTTGCCGCGCAGGCTGACGATGTCCAGGTCCGGCCGCCCCGAGCGCAGGATGCAGCTGCGGCGCAGCGACGACGTACCCACGCGCGCGCCGTTGGGCAGCGTGTCCAGCGTCTGCCCGTCCATGCCACAGAAGGCGTCGCGCGGGTCCTCGCGCGTCGGCAGCGCCGCGAGCATCAGCCCCTCGGGCAGCACGGACGTCATGTCCTTCAGGCTGTGCACGGCCACGTCCGCGCGGCCGTCGATGAGGGCCTGCTCGATTTCCTTCACGAACAGCCCCTTGCCCCCGACGGCGGACAGCGGCGCGGACAGGAAGCGGTCCCCCTCGGTGGTCATCTCCACCAGGGACACCTCGATGCCCGGGTGCCGGGCGGCCAGCAGCGCGCCCACGTGGCGGGCCTGCCAGAGCGCCAGCGGGCTCTGACGGGTGGCGATGCGCACGGCCTTCATCGCTTGGCTCCCGTGGCGACCTGCGCGGTGATGGGCACCGGGGCGGAAGAGCCCTGCTCGGCGGGCTCTTCCACTTCACCCTCCAGCAGGCCGAACAGCTCCGCGGCGGCGCCGGCCAGGCGGTTGCCCTCGCCCTCGGGCCCCACGGCGCGCAGCCGCGAGGTGGGCTCATGCAGCAGCTTGTTGACGATGGCGCGGCCCATGGCCTCGATGCTCCTGCGCTGCTTGTCGTTGAGGCCGTCGCCCAGGGTGCCCAGCGTGCGCTCCACCTCGG
>JBKGHK010001488.1:0-996 GCA_046520375.1 Pyxidicoccus sp. 3LFB2 | reverse complement strand
GCGGCGGCGCAAACTCCGCGACTCAGCGCGTGGGCAGCTCGCGGAAGGTGATGCCCTCCAGCTCCAGGCGTCGCACCGCGTCCATGAAGCGCTCGGTGCCGAGAATCATCGTGGCGAAGTTACCCACCCGGAACAGGTCCAGGTCTGTGGGCAGGGACGCGGCGTCGAGGAGGGGCTCGTCGGGTTGGCTGAAGCCATGTCGGCCACAGGTCTGGCACGGGGGAGGCACGTCCGAGGGGATGCAGTCCGGGTGCAGCCGGCCGCGAGGCTCGACCTGGAGTTCCAGCAGTTCCGGTGCGTCCTTCTTGCGAAACTGGAGTTGCGTACGACAGCCGAGCAACCCCCGAACGCCTTCCGACTGGAGGCGCTCCAGCACGTCGCGGCGCAACAGGAGTTTCTCTCCTCCCACCCAGACGATGGGGCCGAAGTCTCCAGTCGCACGCCCCACCAGCGGGCCGAAGCCCGTTCCAGGTGGCAGCTCGGCATTCGGAGGTGCCAGGGGGCGCACCACCTCACGCAGGCGCGCGAACTCGGAGAACGGCTCTGGCCGGGCCTTCACGAACTCGTGGCGCTCGGGCAGCTGAGACAGGTCGATAGACGGATACTCGTAGCCCACGTCGCTCCAGGTGGCACCGCACGTGTGACACCGCACGCCGGGCAGCGACAACTTGTGCCATGCGGCGACGACCCCGCCGTACTTCCCTGCGACCGTCCTGTCCTCTCGCATCCAGAAGTATCGGGTCATCCGTCCTCACATCCCCTGCCGGGAATAGTAGGGCTGAATGGGGCCGCCCAAGAGCTGGAAGCGGTAGATGAGTTCCCCTGCGTGTTTGTAGATCTGCTCTGGAGGGGCTCGTGGGTGCAAGCTTTTGAATTCACGCCAAGCCTCGTTCCAGGGACCCCCACGCCCATCGTTGCCGTGAATCCGCCGGTGGACGTCTCGCGGAATGGGCATGGTGTAGTCGTGAATCTTGACGCCTTGCAGCTCGAACCACC
>JBKGHK010001487.1:0-1000 GCA_046520375.1 Pyxidicoccus sp. 3LFB2 | reverse complement strand
CCGAGGTGGTCGGTGGTGGCGTCCAGCGGCATCTTCCCGGACAGCTTGAAGAGCTTCTCCGCCGTGTCGGGGTTCTTGAGCGCCTCGGCGGTGACCTTCGGGTCCAACCCGTTCACCGCGCTGAGGAAGCGCTTGGCCTCCTCCGGGTTGGCGGCGTTGTTGACGTGCTTGAGGACGTTGTCGAGCCCTCCCGCGTCGTTCGCGTCGAGCTTCTGCAAGAGCGGGGCGAGGTCCTGGATGTCGACCTTGCTGCCGGCCCGGCCCAGCTCGCTGACCTGGTTGGCGGTGAGCTTGTTCTTCAGGTCATCCGGCAGGTTCCCCAAGGTGCTGTTCGCCAGCGACTGGGCATCCTTGACCAGGCCTTCCGGATTGGGGACGCGCGCGTCGCGGAGCGTCTGGAGGAACGCCTTGCTGTCCCGCCACGCCCCCGGCGCCTCACCGGCGAGCTGCAGCGCGGCGAGCGCCTTGTCCTCGGGCTTGGCCTTCGGGTCCAGCAGCGTGAAGCCGGCGGCAGCGAAGCGCGCGGGGCCGTCCAGCTTGCGCAGCGCGGGCGCCAGGTCCTTCATGGCCTGCGGCCCCTCGGTGCCGAGCAGGTTCTTGGCCGCGTTGGCCAGCGCCACGCCGGCCTTCGCCTTGGCGGCGTCGGACGCCTTCGGGTCGAAGAGCGCAGTGTACGCGTCGACCGCCGCCTTGGCGTTGCCCAGCTGGGCGTTGCCCCGGTTGAGCACATCGTTGCCAGGGATGCGCTGACCGATGTTGCCGAGGACTTCCGTCACCTTCTCGGGCGGGAGCGACTGGTTGATGGACTCGCCCAGGGCGAGGGCGGCGGACAGCCGCTTCTCGGGGGAGGACTTCGGGTCGACCAACGTGCGGGCCGCGCCGCGGGCGCTGTCGTTGCGGAAGACGTTGGTGAACTCACGCTCGGTCAGCTTCAGGGCGTCGGCGATTTCGACGGCCTCCTTGGCCTCCTTCGGCGTCTTGCCCTCCTTGACCTGCGAGG
>JBKGHK010001486.1:0-1007 GCA_046520375.1 Pyxidicoccus sp. 3LFB2 | reverse complement strand
GACGGCGCGTGGTGTCCGCCCTCCGGCGCCGCGCGACGCTGGCTTTCCAGGGCTCCTCGGGGCGGACGCGGAAGGAGCCCCTGGAGGCGCTCTCCGCCGACTCGCGGCGCCTCACGCAGCTGGAGCACTCCCTGGCCACGCTGGACCCGTCGCAGCAGGGGCTCAAGCAGGAGCTGCTGCTGCCGCTGGGCCTGGCCTACGCGCGCGACGTGCTGGGCACCACGCCCTTCGAGCGCATCGAGCAGTACGGCGCGCGGTGCAGTCGGTGGCGGAGAACCTGCGGCGCGAGGGCCTCTCCGTGGAGGGCGTCATGAGTGAGTGTCGTGACATCCTCGAGGCGCGGCTGAAGGAGCATGCCCGGCTCCTCACGCGGGAGGTGGCCAGCCCGCCGCCCCCGGCCACCGCCGCCGTCAATGGCGACGCGTACGTCTTCTACCGCGGCGAGTTCTCCACCCGGGCACCGGACGGGGAGCTGGCCGCGCTGCTCGGGTTGGACGGGCAGCTCTCCGTCGCGCGCAATGGCGCCGGGCCGGGCTTCCTGTCGGAGAACGTCCGCTCGGCGGTGGCGCAGGCGGAGCTGGCCTTCATCCACTCGCGGGTGAAGTACCTGCGCAGCTGGCTGACCCAGCTGCTCACGTCCCTCCCGCCGCCGGAGTCCATCTCGGAGCGGGCCGAGGCGGAGCGCACGGTGGACCGGCTGGTGCGCAGCCGCTTCCCGCTGCTCGCGCTGAAGGAAGGGGAGCTGGTGCGCCTGCGGGGCGTGCTGTCCCTGCTGGGCTCCATGCCCGGAGACCTGGGCGAGAGCGCGCGCAAGCTGGAGGGCCAGCTGAGGGGCATCGACGAGGACTTCGGGCGCTTCAGCCGACAGGTGCTGCAGCGGCGGTCGGCGTCATGAGGCGGCCGCTTCCGGGCACCGGGCATGAGCCGGCCCTCCCGCGTGGGGCGGAGAGGGGACGCTGAGCGTGCTGGCCCGGCGGCTCACGGAACTGCGACGGCGCTGGACGCCT
>JBKGHK010001485.1:0-1010 GCA_046520375.1 Pyxidicoccus sp. 3LFB2 | reverse complement strand
CGCCGGCCTCCGCGTTGACGGGCTCGCACACCGGAGCGCCGCGCGGCGCCCCCAGCGACGTGGCGGGCCCGACGAGCAGCAGGAAGGCGGCGACGAGGGACTTCGAGGATGAGGCGCTCATGGCGCGGCCTCCGCGGATGGCGCGGGCGAGGGGGTCTGCGGTTGTGCCGGAGGCGTCAGGGCGGCCACCCTGCTGGACGCGGGCGGCGTCTCCACCCAGGCGCGCAGCAGGGCGTCGGTGACGAAGTGGCCGAGCAAATCCAGCCCCTGCCCGCGCGGGTGGACGAGGTCGTCGTGCATGAAGCCCGCCTTGTGGAAGCGCACCAGCGAGCCACTGCCGCCCATGGCGGTGAAGGTATCGAAGAAGGCACAGCCCTCGGCCGCGGCGATTTCGCGCTCGGCGTTGACGACGGCCTCCAGGAAGGGGCGCTGCTTCAGCGTCGGGCTCTGGCCGGGCTTGCCACTCACGGCGTCCATGGGCCCCACCACCATGCAGGCACTGGCCGGAGCGGCCGCGCGCGCCCGGCGCAGCAGCGCCTGCAGGTCCGTGCGCAGCTTGTCCAGGTCCATGCGCTTCCACTCCAGGCGCTTGGACTCGTTGCCGCCCAGGAAGAAGAGCATCAACTTCGGCTCGCGCTCGGCGAGCTGTTGGCGGAGCGCGGCGTCGTCCACACGCGCGTAGAGCCCCGCGTCCGCCGAGGGCACTCCCAGCATGTCCAGGATGACGCCGGGCCGCGCATGCTGGAGCACCACGCCCTGCACCACCGCGCCCTTGCCCTCCGCGATGACGTCCACCGTCGTGGCGCCCTCGGGCAGCTCGAAGCGGGTGACGCGCGGCGCGCCGTCTCCGGTGGGCTCGGTCCGGGCCAGCACCTGGCCCCCGCTGGACACGGTGAGCGCGCCCGCCTTCGGCACGTCCAGCCACCACAGCGTGCCCCGGGACTCGCCCTCCAGCTTGAAGCGGCCGCGCGCCTTCGCGGCGGTGGCCACGTGGTACACGCCGGTGATGC
>JBKGHK010001484.1:0-1011 GCA_046520375.1 Pyxidicoccus sp. 3LFB2 | reverse complement strand
CCCAGAAGCCCTCAATCCAGCTGAGGGTTTCCGAGGTGTACGAAGGCAGCCGCAAGACGCGCACCTGAGGCCGGGCGGCGTCAAGGGCGGCTTGGGCGCGGCGGGAAGTGAAGGGGCCGCCGTTGTCGAGGACGAGCACGATGCGTCTGCCCGTCCGTTTTGCCCGCGCCACCAGCTTTGCGAGCACCGACAGAAACAGGGCGGTGGTGACGCTCTTGGGCTGGTGGGCGAAGAGGAAGTGCCTGCTGGGGAAGCGGATGGCCCCGACCACGCCCACTCGCACGTTTTTGCCTGGAGTGGGCACCAGCAGTCGCTGGCCTTTGCGCCGCCACATGGAGCGCGTCACCGGGAGCAGGTTGAAGTGAACGCCGTCGGCGTACCACAACTCGAAGTCGGCCTGCGGCTGCTGGGCTGCCTTCTGGAGACGGTGCAGGCGCCTGAAGGCGCGCGCTTTTTTCCTCCTCGTCCGCCAGGTGCCGGGTGGTGAGCTTGGCCCGGCGCCACACATAGCCATGGCACAGCAGCACTTCGCCCACCCACCGCGCGCTCAGGCGTACCCCGGTACGTTGCTGGAGGTAGGCGGCCAGACGCGCACGTGTCCAGCGAGCAAATGCAAAGCCCAGCTTCGCCGGTGCCGTTTCCACGGTGTCCATGAGGAGCTTGAGGGAGTCGGCGGAGACACGCGAAGGCCGGCCCGAGCGAGTCGCGTCAACCAGTCCCGCCATCCCTTGCTGACGCCAACGTCGGCGGCAGCGCTGCACGGTGCGAGGCGTCACTCCCAGGGCCGTTGCGATGCTCGGAGCACTCTGGCCTTGAGCGCTCAACAGCACGATGGCCGCTCGCAGGGCTATACCCACCCCTACCTGCTGCCGCAGCGCGCGCAGCAACCGGCGCCGCTCGGGAGCCGTCAGCTTCAACTCTCGGTGCTGGTGGGGCACTTCGCCGCTCCTTCCGCACAACCGGAGGAGCGGCGAATCTACCCCCTGACAGGACTTCCTTCCTCTGGCTTAG
>JBKGHK010001483.1:0-1014 GCA_046520375.1 Pyxidicoccus sp. 3LFB2 | reverse complement strand
CCCGCCCCGCGCCGCGCATGCCGCGCACGTCGTAGGCGGACAGCCGCGCCTCCTCCTCTTCCTCCGCCCGGCCCACCGGCGCGCCGCCGCGTCCGCCCAGCCGGGGTGTGCGGTCGAACAGCGCGAGACACATGGCGTCCAGCAGGGTGCTCTTGCCCGCGCCGGTGGCCCCGGTAATCGCGAACAGGCCCAGCCTGTCCAGCGGAGGCCGGTCCAGGTCCAGGGCGAAGTCGCCCGCGAAGCTCGTCAGGTTGGAGCCGCGGATGGCGAGGATTTTCATGACGCCTCCTCCTGCACCTCGGTCAGCAGCGTATGGAAGGCCTCCAGCAGCACCGGGGACGGCGGCTCCTGGAAGTCCCTCGCGTAGCGCGCCCGGAAGACGTCCTCGGGCGTGCGCTCCTTCAGGGACAGGCCCGGCTGCGCCTCCGCCAGCGCGCCTCCCGTGCCCGAGTACGCGGGCGTCAGCTTCACCAGCCGCACCGCCTTGCCGTCCAACACCTTCTCCACCTTCTGCCGCAGCGACGGCTCCGGCCGGGGCAGCGCGACGCAGACCTCCAGGTAGGGGCGCCGCCACTCGGGAGAGCCCTCCTCGAAGTCGGGCAGCGCCTGCAGCAGCGCCACCACCTCCTCCAGCGGCACCGCCTCGCGCGCGGGCACACGCACCATGTCCGTGGTGCGGGGCACCGTCAGCGGCTGCACGCTGTCCAGCGCGTCCCCCTTCAACTCCACCAGCAGCACCTGGTGCCGGTAGCCCGCCTCCGACAGCGACAGCGGCAAGGGAGAGCCGCTGTAGCGCACCCCCTCGCGCCCGCCCACGCGCTGCGCCTTGTGCAGGTGCCCCAGCGCCGCGTACGCCACGTCCTCGGGGAACAGCTCCACCGGCAGCGCGTGCTGGTTGCCGCCCAGAATCTTCCGCTCGCTCATCGCGGACAGCTCCGAGCCCGTCATGTAGCAGTGGCCCATGGCCACCAGGGCCTGCCCCGGCTGGCGCCTGCGCCGCGCCGCCGCCAGCAC
>JBKGHK010001482.1:0-1016 GCA_046520375.1 Pyxidicoccus sp. 3LFB2 | reverse complement strand
TGCTGGTGGAAGGGGACGTGGAGGTGGGCGGCGAGCGGCACACCGCGCCCCGGTTCCTCTTCGTGGGGGCCGGACAGGCGCCCGAGGCCCGCTCGCAGAGCGGGTGTCTGGCCCTCACCCTGGCGCTGAAAGGGTAGGGGTTCTCTTCCGTGGTGGATTCCGTGTGGCCCTCGACACCGCTGGACGCGGCCCGGCTGGGCCGTCCGTCCCGGCGCGCGGCGACGGCGGCGCTTCAGGCGCACATCAAGGTACTTCGGGGTGAGCCGCTGAAGGCGGCGCTGGGTGACGCTCTTCGCGAGGCGGACGGCCTGGGCGGGCAGGAGCGGCGCTTCGCGGCCTTCGCGGTGCGCGAGCTGTCCCGGCACCAGCGGCTGCTGGACCTGGCCGCGCGCCTGTTGGGGCACACCATGGGCAAGGTGGGCCTCACGGAGGACCAGGCCCTGGTGCGCTATGCGCTCTGGCGGCGCGTCTTCTGTGGCGAGGACTGGAAGCGCATCGGCCCCGAGGTGCGGCTGCCCGGCCCGGTGCGCCCGCGCACCATCAAGGACGACCTCCTGCAGGACGTGGTGGAGCGCCCGCTGCCGGAAGCGCCCCTGCCCGAGTCTCCCGCGGAGCGGTTGGCGGTGCGCTACTCGTTCCCCACCTGGTTCGTGGTGCGGCTGGCGGAGGTGTACCCCGAGGACGTGCTGGAGGGACTGCTGGCCTCGCTGGACGAGGAGCCCGCGCTGCACTTCCGCGTGAGGCCTCCTGGCACGCGCGACGCGGTGCTGGCGGCGCTGGCGGAGGAGGGCGTCGTGGCGGAGCCGGTGGCAGCGGCCCCGGACGCGGTGCGCGTGGTGGATGCCAGCCACCGCATCTTCGAGACGAGGGTGATGAAGTCCGGGAAGCTCCAGGTCCAGGACGTGGGCAGCCAGCTCATCTCCGAGCTGTGCCGGCCCGTGGGCGGCACGCTGGCGGGGCTCACCGTGGCGGACGTGTGCGCGGGGGCGGGCGGCAAGACGCTGGCCCTGGCCGAC
>JBKGHK010001481.1:0-1020 GCA_046520375.1 Pyxidicoccus sp. 3LFB2 | reverse complement strand
CCAGTGGCGCCGCGCCGGAAGTGGCTCGCGCCGCACCGCCAGCAGCGCACCCGCCAGCACCGCCGCCACCAGCGCCCGGCCCAGCCCCACCACGGTACTGCCCAGTTCTGGCACGGATGCACGCGTCGCTGGCAGCGTCAGGCTGAAGGCCAGGACTCCGAGCCCACCCAGCAGCAGTCCCTCTCGCGTCTTCGACTGTTCCGTCATGGCGCACGGGCCTCCGGCCCGTGGTGCCGCGTCGCACGGGCGAGGTCGGCCGGCCGACGCACGAGGTTGAAGCGCGCGGACCGCAGGGCCTGCACCACCACGTGCCCGGGGGCCTCCAGCCGCACGGTGTGCCCGGGGCCGAGCACGTAGTCCCGCGAGTCCCCCTCGCACGTGAGCCACAGCTGCCCGTCATCGCAGGTGAGCGCCAGGTGCTCGCCGCCGAGCGCGTGCACGCCCCACGTGTCGCCCCGTGCCAGCCGCACCTGCTCCTCGCTTCCGTCCCAGCGGGCTCCGGGCCGCAGTCGCTCCGCGAGGGCTCGCAGCCAGTCGTGCACCGTGAACGTAAGAGTCGCCGCCATCGCCATGTCCTCCTGTCCCGCGCAACATGCGCCTGGCGGAAGGAACAGAACAGATGCAGCGAATGTAGATTGTGACCAGTACAGTGCCGGGTAGGACAACTGTACCGGTCACTGTGCCGGGCAGGTGTATCTGGGCGGCGGCACGCAATCCGGTTACCGATGACGGCGGGGGAGCGACGTACCCCCGGGAGGACGCATGGGCGCGCTGGCACATCGACCGAAGCTGTACGAGCAGGTGGCCGAGCGGCTGGGAGACGCCATCGCCGTGGGCACGCTGCGGCCCGGAGACCGGCTGCCGTCGGTGCGGCAGCTCAGCCTCCGTGAGCGCGTGAGCATCTCCACCGTGCTCCAGGCGTACCTGCACCTGGAGGCCGTCGGCCTCATCGAGACGCGCCCGCAGTCCGGGCCACTACGTGCGCCGCCGGGAGCCGCCCCGCCTCGCCGAGCCCAGGTG
>JBKGHK010001480.1:0-1030 GCA_046520375.1 Pyxidicoccus sp. 3LFB2 | reverse complement strand
CTCGCGAGCAGGGCCGCGCCCACCAGGCCCAGGGCCACGCCCAGCGCGGCGAGCCGGAGGCCCTGCCCCACCACCAGCCACACCAGCTGGCCGTCCGTCGCGCCCAGGGCAATCCGGATGCCCAGCTCCCGGGTGCGCTGACTCACCGAGTACGCCAGCACGCCGTACAGCCCCACCCCCGCCAGCACCAGCCCCAGCACGGCCATGGCGACCAGCAGCGAGCCCAGCACCTGCGTGCGCCCGAGGCTCGCGTCCACCACGTCCACCATGGAGCGGACCTGGACCAGTGGCAGGTCCGCATCCACCGCGCGGAGCTCCTGGCGCAGCACGGGCGCCAGCACGTCCAGCCCCTGGGTGGAGCGGACGGTGAGCAGCATGTACAGCACCTCGAACTGGCCCACCGGCATGTACACCTCGCCGGCCGGCGCCTCGTCAACGCTGTCATGGTGGACGTCCCCCACCACGCCCACCACCTCCCGGAAGGCCTCGCCGTCCAGCACCAGCTTCACGCGCTGCCCCACCGCGCTCCGGCCGGGGAAGTAGCGCCGGGCGAACGTCTCGTTCACCACCGCCACCGGCGCCGTCCCCGCGACATCCGAGGCTTCGATTCCGCGCCCTTCCTTGATGGGCATGCCCAGCGTGGCGAAGTAGCCGTCGCTCGCGGTGCGGAAGTTGCTCAGCTCCCGGGTGTCCGCCACGGAGTCGGGCTCGCCGGGCAGCAGCACGGGGGCCATGCCGTTGCGTCCCCACAGTGGCACCGTGCTGGCCAGGCCCGCGGACTGCACACCCGGAAGCGCCCGCACCCGCTCCAGCACCGAGGCGAGCACCCCGCGCCGGGACGCGTCGTCCTTGAACTTCTCCGCGGGAACGAACACGTCCGCGATGGCGACGCCGCGAGGCTCGAAGCCCAGGGGGACCGAGTACAGCGAGTGGAGCGTGCGCAGCATCAGCCCCGCGCCCACCAGCGGCACGAGCGCCAGCGCCACCTGCGCCACCACCAGCGCCGCGCGCACCCGGCCGGCCTTCCTTC
>JBKGHK010000147.1:0-17556 GCA_046520375.1 Pyxidicoccus sp. 3LFB2 | reverse complement strand
CGCGGCGCCAGCTCGCGGCGGCCCAGCAGGTTGACGGGGACGGCCTTGTCCAGCGCCTGGAACTTGCGCACGTGCGGCGCCTGCAGCCCCCGGCGGCCCTGGCACGCCGGGCAGCCATCCCGGTCTTCCACCTGGTTGACGATGATCTCCGTCACCGGCACGCCGCGCTCGCGCAGCTGCGTGAAGAGCATGCGCGTCTGCGCCTCGGGCACGGCTCGGCCAGCGCCACGAGGTGGAACGCCGTGCGCGCGGGGTCCTTCAGCAGCGCCAGCAGCTTCTCCGCCTTCTGGCCCAGCTGCTCCAGGTAGCCCGGCGCCGCGGCCTCGGCGGCCTTCTTGCCCTTGCCCGAGGACGCCGGCTTCTCACCGCCCGCCTTCACGAAGCCCAGGAACTTGCGCAGCCCCACCGGCAAATCGAACAGGCGCAGCGTGTGGCTCGTGGGCGAGGCGTCCAGGATGATCCGGTCGAACTCCTTGCCCTCCAGCAGGTCCACCACGTGGAAGAGCCCCACCAGCTCCTCCAGGCCCGGCACGGCCTGCTGGTACAGCTTGCCCATGTCCTCGTCGGAGATGTGCGTGCCCTTGCCGGCCGCCTTCGCCAGCGCCGGCAGGTAGTCCGCCAGGAAGGGCTTCATCAGCGTGGCCGGCTCGAGCTCCAGGGCGTACACCCCGCCCTCGCCCTTGCCCGCCACCAGCTTCGTCGGCTTCGGGGTGAGCTTCTTCTTCACCAGGTCCGACAGGGAGCGCACCGGGTCCAGCGAGACGAGCAGCACCCGTTCCTTCGGCACGTCCTCCGACAACCGCAACGCGTACGCTGCCGCGAGCGTGGTCTTGCCTGCCCCGCCCTTGCCGCCGAAGAAGTGAAGAACTCGCGCGTCGCTCATTGGGTTGTGGCCTTCCTTGTGCCCCCCCGGCGGCACCTGATGCACACTCCTGGACGGCCCAGAAAGAAGGCGTCGGAGCTGCCCGGTGCATGACCTCTGCGGCCGGGCATCCCTGTGGGTGGGAGATTACCGCAGAATCCCCCGCCCAGAGGTCAAAAGTCAAGAATTGACGCGGGGTTTCGAGGCTGGAAGGGGCCTCTGACAATGCCCCCTCCGAGCCCCGCCAAGCGGGCGGAATCCGGAGGGGATTTCCTACCCGTCAGGTCAGCGGACGACCAGGCTGTTGGCCCCCATCGGGCCGTCGCTTCCCTGCCCGCCCAGCGGCCCACCGCCGCCCACGGGGCCCTGCTGGGCCCGGGCCTCGGCCGCGTACCGGTTGAGCTTGTTGTACAGCGTCTTCTCGCTCACCCCGAGCACCTCGGCCGTGCGGGCCTTGTTGTTCCCGTTCCGCTGGAGGCTGCCCAGGATGTACTCCCGCTCCACCGCGTCCAGGCTCAGCCCGAAGGGCAGCCGGAAGGTGTGGCGCTCCGGGGCCTTGCCCGCCATGTCCGGCGGCAGGTGCTCGCGGGTGATCAGCTCCCCGTCGCAGAGGATGACCGCGCGCTCCACCGCGTTGCGCAGCTCGCGGATGTTGCCCGGCCACTCGTAGTTCTTCAGGACTTCCATCGCCTCGGGGTGCACCCCGTTGACGCGCTTGGCCGAGTCCCCGCGGTACTTGTCCACGAAGTGCTGGACCAGAATCGGCACGTCCTCCCGGCGCTCCCGCAGGGGCGGCAGGTGGATCTGGAACACGTTGAGGCGGAAGTAGAGGTCCTCGCGGAACCGGCCGGCCTTGATCTCCTGCTTGAGGTCTCGGTTGGTGGCGCACAGCACGCGCACGTCCACCTCGATCTCCACCTTGCCGCCCAGCCGCCGCAACTTCCCCTCTTCCAGGACGCGGAGCAGCTTGGCCTGCAGCTCGAGCGGAATCTCGCCGAGCTCGTCCAGGAACAGCGTGCCGCCGTGCGCCATCTCGAACACGCCGGGCCGCCGCTGATCCGCGCCGGTGAAGGCGCCGCGCTCGTGGCCGAACAGCTCGGACTCGATGAGCGTGTGCGGAATGGACGCGCAGTTGATGGCGATGAAGGGCTTGTCGCGGCGCAGGGACAGGTTGTGGACCGCGCGCGACACCACCTCCTTGCCCGTACCGGACTCGCCGCTGATGGACACGCTGGCCTTGGACGGGGCCACCTTCTCCACCAGCTCAATCACCTTCCGCATGTTCGCGGACTGGGCGATGAGGTCGGACGAGCCGAGCTGCTTCAGCCGCCTGCGCAGCGTCTGCACCTCGCGCATCGTCTCCTTCTTCTCCAGCGCCCGGTCGATGCAGACCTTCAGCCGCGCGGTGTCGAGCGGCTTGACGATGAAGTCGTAGGCGCCCTCGCGGATGGCCTCCACGGCCGCGTCGATGGTGCCGCGCCCCGTGAGGAAGACCACCGGGCAGTCCGGCAGCTCCTCCTTCAGGTTGCGCAACAGCCACAGGCCATCCGTTTCCGGCATGGCCAGGTCCGACAGGACGACGTCCGGCCGGAACTCACCCGCCTTGCGGAGGGCGTCATGCCCGTCGAATGCGATCTCGACCTTGTGACCCCAGGAGCTGAGCATCTCTGCCAGCGCCTCGCACGTGTCGCGTTCGTCATCCACGGCCAGGATTCGTGCGCTGCCCAAGTTGAAGACCTCCGGTGCTGCGTCGTGACGCAATGTTGTCTGAATCAGGAAAGAAGCTGTCGTGCCGCGCCGGTGTGCGGCGCTCTAGCCGCGGGGGAACACCAGCCGGCAGTGTCCCGCGCGGATGTGCGGCTCCACGCCCAGCTGCGCACAGCGCAGCTCCAGGGCCGCCACCACCTCCGGCATGGGCTCGGAGGCGCCACCCGTGTCCTCCACCTCCAGCACCGCGGAAGTGCCCTCCGCGCGCACCAGCACGCGGACCTGGCCGCCCCCTTCCGCCCGGCGGAAGGCGCGCAGCAGCGACTGCACGAGGAAGAAGCCCAGCTCGGAGATGTCCGGCAGCCGCGCCCGCACCCCGGCCTCCACCGCCGACTGCACCTGCACCCGGCGCTTGCGGGCCTCGTGGCCCAGCACGCCCAGCGCCCGCGTCGTGGCCTCGGACAGGTCCGCGTCCCCCGGCGTCGCGCCGCGGTGGACCAGGAACTCGGCGAACAGCTTCAGGATGCCGTCCACGCGCTGGATCTGATCGCGCATGGCCTTGAGGTTCTTCTCCTGGGACGGCGGCACCGTGCCCGTCTCCACCTTCAGCTTCTCGGAGAGCACCTCCAGGTGGATGGCGAGCGCGTTCAGCGGGTTGCGCACGTCGTGCATCAGGCTGTCCATCAGCGTCGGCACGGCGCCGTAGCGCACCGCGCCCAGCATGGGGTCCGCCGACTCCTGGACAGAAGGTGCAGTATTGGACACAGCCGTCGAGCTAACCAACGGAAACTCCTCGGGTTTTTACCGCCTGCCCTCGCCGCCGCCCTTACCGGTGCCAAGAGTTAGGGAGCCCCTTCCGGAACGTCAACCCTCGGTCGGTAATTCTTGCCGGAAGAGGCAAATTCCCGTGGCAGGACGCCTACTTGAAAGGCCTCCCAAGTGTCCTTCAGACGACGCTTCGGGGTGATCCGCGATCAGCGCGGGCCTCCCCGTGTCCAGCACTGGACGAAGGTACGATTCACGTCGTCGTCGGATCGCGTGCAGCCTCGCCCAGGCCCACGAGGTCCAGCTTCAGCCGGGCGGCGAACTCGAAGATGCGCGGGTCTCTGTAGAACTCGCCGAAGACGATGCGCACCAGGCCCGCGTTGGCGATGAGCTTGAAGCACGGCCAGCAGGGGCTGGCGGTGGTGTAGATGGTCGCCCCGTCGATGCTGACGCCATTGGTGGCCGCCTGGATGATGGCGTTCGCCTCGGCGTGGACGGTGGCCACGCAGTGGCCGTTCTCCATCATGTGGCCCACGTCATCGCAGTGCGGCAGCCCGCGAATGGAGCCGTTGTAGCCGGTGGACAGAATCGTGCGGCCCCGCACGATGACGGCGCCCACGTGCTTGCGATCACAGGTGGCGCGGGTGGCCACCTGCTTCGCGATGTCCATGAAGTACTGGTCCCACGAGACACGTCCTGACATCCCCACCTCCAGCGTCGGGATGTATCCCGCCCGGGGCGCGTGTCGAAGAATCGGACGACCCGGGGCGTCCAGGACGTGCGGCGGCTAACGCCCGGCGGCCTGGGCCAGTCCACCCTCGGTGGGGGCGCTGTGGCGCAACAGCCGCCCGAAGCCCTTCGCCTGGAGGAACTGGCGCACCTTGGACGTGGGCGCGGCGAACGTCTCACCGGGCATGGGCACGTCGAAGCTGTAGCTCTGCTCCTCCACGGCGAAGTCCACCTTCGCCGTGCGGTAGCCCTCCACCACGGCCAGCAGCCGGCCCGTCTCCAGGCTGAAGATGCCGCCGCCCGAGGCGCCATAGCCGATGGGCGCGTCCGTCTTCACCATCTTCGGGCGCTTGGTCTCCTTGTCCCACTCCACCTGGGACAGCATGCCGCCGGACAGCGACAGCGCGCGGCCGAAGGGCGAAGCGGCCACCACCACGTCCTCGCCCAGCTCGAGCTCGGCATCATCCGCCAGCTCCACCGCGGGCAGCGTCAGGCCCGGCACCCGCACCAGCGCGAGGTCCAGGTCCGGCACCACGCCGGTGGCCGCCACCTCGCCGGTGTGCTCCAGCACGTCGCCCCGCCGGTCCACCATCACCCGCAGGACGGGGGCCTTCAGATGGCCCATCTCCACCGCGTGCGCGTTGGTGATGACCCAGGCCACCACCCCACCCTGCTCGTCACGCTCCGAGCCCACCACCACGCCGGACGCGGTGCTGCGGGCCTTGCCGCCCTCGGCGACTTGCAGCCGCACGTTGTGCGGGAGGATGCGCCGCACCATCTCCTTGCGGGACGGACGCGGGGCCTCGCGCACGGCCACCACCTGCTCCACCACCGGCGCCGCATGGGGCGCGGGCGCGCTGGCGGACTGCTGGGAGGGCGCACTGGCGCACGACACGAGGGCGATCAGGGCGGGAACGCCCTTGAAGAAGCGGCTCATCGACTCTCCGGCGAGGGGGGAACGGCAGCGCCACGAGTACACAACTCGTTTGCGGCTCCCATCATCCCGAGCCCCCACCGGCATTGAAAGCAGGCGTCCGGCTGGGCCCCGTCCGCCTGCCCGCTCATGCGCGTGTGGGTTTCACCCGTAGCGCTTCTTCATCAGGAACAGGATGGCGTCCTTCGCGCAGGCCTCGCAGTAGCCGTAGCGCTCCGCCATCGTCTTCAGCGTGCTCTGCACCTGGGTCTGCTCGCGCGGGGTGAGCTGGTTGCGGTCCTCGGAGAGGTACTTGAGGACGTTCTCCTTGTTCTTGCGCAGCACCCGCTTGCGCTCCTCGAAGTAGTGATCTCTCAGGCGCCGGAACATGTCCGGGAAGATGCGCGGGTAGTCCATCTCCAAGTCCGGGTTGTCCAGCCGGTGCGCGCCGATGGAGGAGATGAGGCCGCGGCGGAACTCGGCGGCGTCCTCGCCCTTGGGCATGACGATGGCCTCCACCTCCACCATGCGGTGCTCGTCGGGCTTCTCCATCTCCCCGGTGATGCGGTTGCGCATCTTCTCGCCGCGCACCCAGTGGCTGACGCTCTGGATGTAGCGCTCCACCAGCTCGCGGTACTGGCCCTCGGACACGAGCCCCATGGACTCGCGGACCTCGCTGTCCACCCGGTCCAGGTATTCGACTTCGGCCACGCGCACGAAGGCGTCATGGTCGTGGTAGCCGTCCACCACCTCCTGGAGGAGGAACTCGTAGACGCTCTTGTCCTTGCAGATGGCCTCCAGCTCCTCCAGCACGGCCAGGGCGTTGAGGCACTTGTAGTCCGGGTTCTGCGCCGCGTTGAACAGCGCCGTCTTGATTTCGCGCGCGCTGGCGCCCGAGCGGCCCTCGTAGTTGGGGTACGCGTCGGACTCGGTGAAGAGGTCCTCGCGCAGCTTGCGCAGCTCCTTGGTGTTGGCCAGGCTGAGGCGGTCCGGCGGCGCGCCCTCCTCGTACAGGTGCAGCTTCTCCACCGGGGTGACGTGGTCGATGAGCTCCTTCACGTCATTGGGGTAGCGGTCCGGAATGGGCTTCTTCAGCCGGGTGAGCACCGCCCACATGGCGGCCACCTCCGTGGCATGCGGGGCCACGTGCTTGCCCACCGTGGTGGAGGTGATCTGCGCGTCGTAGATCTGCTGCTCCGTCCGGTAGCGGCGCAGGTACGGCACGCGCACCAGCTCGATGCGGCCCTTGAAGGACGCGAAGTCCGGCAGCTCCTTGAAGGCGCCCAGGTGTTTCTCGTTGGCGGACGCGATGAGCACCTCGTCCAGTTGGAGGACGAAGGGCTCCAGCGGCACCTCGCTCGTCTCGCTGAAGCCCAGCAGGTACTTGAAGGCCTCCAGCGGCCGCTTGAGCAGGTCCGCGTACTCGATGAGGCCCCGGTTGGCGTGGATGAGGGGCCCATGCGGCTCGTAGAGCACGGTGCTGTGCAGGGGGGCGGGCACGTTGAGCTGGGTGCGGTCCGCGGTGATCTGCTGGACGACGGCGTCCACGCTCATCTGCGGCTCCACCGTCACCGTGCCCACCTGGTAGCGGCGCGACACGTAGAAGCGCTCCACCTGGACGTGGCGCATCACCTTCAGCCAGTCCCCACCGTACGAGTTGAGCAGCGCGGTGTAGATGCTGCGGCACTTGGAGCACAGCTCGCCGTCGCGCACGTAGTCGGAGAGGATGAAGTCGCCCGTCTCCCCGTCCCCGTTGCCCAGCCCCTTCTTCTTGAGCGCGGTCTCCAGCAGCTTGCGGCGCTCGCCTGGCGGCACGGCGAAGAGCGGGTGGTCCCTCAGCTCGCACGGCATCCGCAGGTCGATGGACTCGGCCTCCAGGTGCGCGTAGGTGGTGACCTCCTCCTGGCCAGGGTCCCGCTCGCCAAAGCCGATGGAGCCCTTGATGAGCTTCTCGGACGGGAAGACCCAGGCGATGCGGTAGAGCGCCCCCTGCGGCTGCCGCGAGTACGCCTCCATGCCCTCCTTCAGGGCGTTGACCAGCGTGGACTTGGCGCTGCCGTTGGGGCCGTGCAGGAGGATGAGCTTGTTGATGCGGCCCGCCCGGATGAAGTTGCCGAGCAGCCGGTAGATGGCGTTCTGCACCTCCTCCTGGCCGGCCACCCGGTCGCTCTTGTCGCCGCCCGGGGCGTCGAACACCTTGAAGCGCCGGATGGTGCCCGTGGGGTGGGACACCGTCTCCGTCCCGAAGTGGTCCATGACGTCCCGCAGGTACTGGGCGGCGTTGCGCGCCTGGGCCCGCGGGTCATTGAAGAAGAGGGAGAGGTATTCCTCGAAGGACAGGATCGACCGGTTCTTGACGAAGTCGGCGTTCACCTGCGCGCCCACTTCCTGCAGATAGCCCTTCGCGTCCACGGGTGTCGCTCCTCGCACGGGGTCAGTTCGATGTAGCCATGCCGCCCGGTTGCCGCACGGCCCCGGCAGGGTTCCGAACTTTTCCGCCAGCCCCACGGATGTCCAGCCCCGGAAGGGGCGTGTGTTCGGGGGCGCGCGGTCCAACCCCCCGGCGGGCCCCCCCTCTGCCCCCGGCCCCCACCTGGGGAAGCAGGGGGGCTGGGTGTGTGCATACTCGCGCACCCGTCCGGGGTGAGATAGCGTCGTTCCTTCAGTCTTTCTCTGCGGCGCCCCCCACCCGGAGTCCAAGCACGATGCACAAGGAGCCCATCATCGGCATCGACCTCGGCACGACGAACTCGTGCGCGGCGATTGTCGAGGACAGCGGGAACGTCAAGCTCATCCCCTACAAGGGGGGCGAGTACACCATCCCCTCCATCTTCGCGATCGACGACAAGGGGAACGAGCTGATCGGCTACGAGGCCAAGCGCCAGTGGCAGCTCAACCCACGCAACACCGTGTACGGCGCGAAGCGCCTGGTGGGCCGGCCCTACGGCAGCGACGTCGTCGAGACGATGAAGAAGGTCGTGGCGTACAACATGCGCCCCGGCAAGAAGAACGACGTCACCCTGGACGTCGGGAAGAAGGAGTTCACCCTCCAGGAGATCAGCGCGAAGATCCTCGCGAAGATCCGCGAGGTGGCCTCCAACTACCTGAAGATGCCCATCAAGCGGGCCGTGGTGACGGTGCCCGCCTACTTCAACGACCGGCAGCGCCAGTCGGTGAAGGACGCCGGCAAGCTCATCGACCTGGAGGTGGTGCGCATCATCAACGAGCCCACCGCCGCGGCGCTGGCGTACGGCGTGGGCAAGGGGCTGAAGGAGAAGGTCGTCATCTACGACCTGGGCGGCGGCACGTTCGACGTGTCCATCATCGAGATCCGGGACCGGGTCTTCGAGGTGAAGTCCACCGGCGGTGACGTCTTCCTCGGCGGCATCGACTTCGACAACGCCATCATCCACCACGTCCTCAAGGACTTCGCGGCCAAGACGGGCATCGACCTGGCCACGGACCCGGTGGCGATGCAGCGCATCAAGGACCTGGCCGAGCGCACCAAGATTGACCTGTCGGCGCGCGAGGAGGTGCCCTTCAACATCCCCTTCATCACGATGACGTCCCAGGGCCAGCCCCTGAACATCGAGATGAAGTTCACCCGGAAGATGCTGGAGCAGCTCACCAACCAGCTCGTGGACCGCACCCTGCAGATGGTGGCGCGCGTGCTGGTGGACTCCGGGCTGTCCACCAAGGACATCGACGAGGTGATGCTGGTGGGCGGGCAGACGCGCATGCCCATCGTCCAGGACCGCCTGACGAAGTTCTTCGGCAAGCCGCCCAGCAAGGGCGTGCACCCGGACGAGGCGGTGGCCATCGGCGCGGCGCTCTACGCGCACTCGCTGCAGGACGACACCAACCTGCGCATCCAGCTCCTGGACGTGATTCCCATGGCCATCGGCCTGGAGAAGGCGGGCGGCGCGTTCCACACCGTCTTCCCGCGCAACGCGCCCATCCCCAACGCGAAGCAGCTTTTGGCCACCACCAGCATGGACAACCAGACCGAGCTGGCCATGCGCATCTACCAGGGTGACCACGAGCTGGTGGCGCGCAACGACTTGCTCGGCGAGTTCACCTTCTCCGGCATCAACCAGGCCCGCGCCGGCGGCGTGCAGGTGGAAATCACCTTCGACGTGAATGTCGAGGGCATCCTCACCATGCGCGCCAGGGATCCGGCCACGGGCAAGGAGATGAAGACCACGGTGCGCGTCACGCAGAGCTGACGCGAAGGCGGGCCGCCCTCCCCTGCTACCGGGAGGGCCCTGCCACCAGTACCGGCGCCCCGGGTTCCTCGTGGCGCTCGGCCGGGACGAAGGGCGTGGGCTCGTCCGGGGCGACGCGGTGTCGCCCTCGCCGCGCACCAGCTCGAAGACGGGCAGCGGCTCGGCCCCGCCGGACAGCGTCCGGTCGCCCAGGGGCGTGTACTCGAAGGGCTCTCGCGCCAGGTCTCGCGCCCGGGCGCTGACGAGCACCTGCCCGCGCACCGCCAGCGCCGCCAGTCGCGAGGCGGTGTTCACCACGTCGCCCAGCACCGTGAAGTCGAGCCGGCCGGACGCCTTCGCGCCGACGCTGCCCGTCACCAAATCGCCCGAGTCCAGCCCCATGCAGACGCCATGGGTATACGGGGCGCGCTCGCCGCCCCGCTCCGCCAGCGTGCTCAGCTGCCGGCGGATGGAGAGACAGGCCTCCTGCGCGCGGTCCACGTGGCCCGGCCCCCGGAAGACGGCCATGACGGCGTCACCGATGAACTTGTCCACCGTACCGCCGCGGGACAGCACCTCCGGGACGATGGCCTCGAAGTTGGCGTTGAGCCGGCGCAGCGACTCGTCGGGCGCCTCCTGGTGCAGCACCGGGGTGAAGGCATCCACGTCGATGAACACCACCGTGCCCTCTCCCCGCTCGCCGGCCAGCGCGTCCGAGCCCTGCAGGAGTGGGGGTAGCCGCTCCAGCACCCCGCCAGGGACGAACATGCGCAACAGGCCATTCTCCTCGGTGGAGCGGATGGTGCTGCGCAGCTCGCGCACGTGCTTCAGCGTCTTGACGAGCGTGGTCTCCAGGTCCGGGAAGTCGATGGGCTTGGTGATGAAGTCGTAGGCGCCGCGGTTCATCGCCGTGCGGATGTTGTTCATGTCGCCATACGCGGAGACGATGACCACCCGGGTCAGCGAGCTGACCTCGCCGATGCGCGACAGGAAGGTGAGCCCGTCCATGCGCGGCATGTTGATGTCGCACAGGACGACCTGGATGTCCGGGTGGTGGCGCAGCTGCTCCAGTGCCTCCTCCCCGTCCGCGGCGAAGAGGAACTGGTAGACGGAGCGGCGGATCTGCTTGCGGAAGCTCTGCTCCATCAGCACCACGACGTCCGGCTCGTCGTCCACCACCAGCACCTTCGCCGGCCGCGACGGGCGACCCGCCTCCACGCGCGCGGTGAAGGCCGAGGCCAGCTCGTGCGCGGACTGGTAGCGCCGCGAGGGCTCCGGGTCCAGGGCGCGCGCGAAGAAGGCATCCACCTCCGCGCCCAGCTCGGGGACGATGCTGGAGGGCGCGGGCGGCGGCGGGGGCGCGTTGCCCAGGCGCATCTGCCGCAGCGACTCCAGGGGGAACGGGTGCTGCCCGGTGAGCGCGCGGTAGGCGACGATGGAGAGCGCCCACAAGTCACAGCGGTGGTCCAGCCGGGGGTCCACGCCCCGCAGCTGCTCGGGGCTCATGTAGCGGGGCGTGCCCGCCATCTCTTCATCCGGGTGGGGCTTCGCGGCGCCGCCGGACATCAGGAGCGCGAGCCCGAAGTCGAGCACCTTCACCAGCTCGCCGCTCGCGGAGCGCGCGAGGAAGAGGTTGGCGGGCTTGAGGTCCCGGTGGATGACGCCCGCGGCATGCGCGGCCGTGAGCGCGCGCGTGGCCTGGGTGAGCAGCCGGTCCACCAGGGCCAGCGACAGCCGCTCGCGGCGGTTGAGCAGCGCCTCCAGGTCCTCGCCCTCCAGCAGCTCCATGACGATGTAGGGCGTGTCGCCCGCGAGGTCGCAGTCGTAGACCTGGATGACGTGCGGGTTCTGCAGCCGGGCGATGGCCTGGGCCTCCCACTCGAACTGCTGGCGGGACAGCGGGGCCGGGGCGCAGTGTGACGCCATCAGCTTCAGCGCGACGCGGCGCTGGAGCTTTGGATCGAACGCCACCCAGATGGTGCCCATCCCGCCACCGGCGAGCCTGCGCTCCAGGACGTACCTGCCGCCAATCGTCTGGCGCTCGGACATGCCGTGTTCATCCATGGTTCTGGCCTTGGGGGGGGTCCGCCCCTTCGACGGAAGTGGGGGCTTCCGCGAAACAGCTGAATCATCTCACACCGGCCCACGCCCGGGTACTGGATGAAGCAGCCCTCACCGCTCCCTTCCAGACCGGACGGGCGGCCGGGCCCATCCGGCCTGGCAGTACGTGCGTGATACCTTGCCGCCCCTCTTCCCCCGACACGGCATCCCCGAGCCACCCAAAACCCTGGAGCCGTCATGCGTGAAGCCGACACGGCCTTGAAGACCTCTTCCGCCCCGCTCTCCGAGGCTCGCTGCTCCGAGCCCTCCGTCGACCCGCGCCAGCCGGACGGGCATGACTACCCCGGGCTGGTCGTGCAGCCGGGCCCGCGTCCGGGGATGCCGCACAACACGATGACCACGAGCCAGACGGAGTACGTGGACGAGCCCCTGAAGGTGCTCGCCGGCGCGCTCCCTCCGGACCTGCAGGGCCATGTCTTCGTCGCGGGGCCCAGCGTCCATGCGGGCTCCCCTGCCCTGGCGTCGGATGGACTCGTGCTCCGGCTCGACTTCCAGGGGGCGAACGGGGCGAAGTTCACCAACGCCCTCATGCGCACGCCGTCGCACTACGCGAAGGAGTCCGTGGACGCGGGCGCCACGGCGCGCGGGCCGGTGACGCGCTACCTGAACCACTTCCGGGACACCACGCTGGCCGAAGTGTCGCTCACGCTGGGCGTCCAGGAGAGCCCCAACACGGCGCCCTTCCTCGTCGAGGGCGAGAAGATGCTGCTGGTGACGACGGACGCGGGGCGCCCGTGGGCCATCCACCCGAAGACGCTGAAGGCGTACACGCCGCTGGGCTACCGCCGCGAATGGAACGCGGCGATTCCCGCGCCCTGGGCCTTCCCCTTGCTGCAGAGCACCGCGCACCCGGCCTTCGACCCCGAGCCCGCACAGCCGGTGGCCCCGGACGAGCCCTCGCAGAAGCCGCGCCTGTTCTTCACCAACCACGCGCCGAAGTGGCCGCTGGGTGACGGGTGGACGCACCTGGTGAGCTGGGACACGTGGGAGAACCGGCTGCACCACTGGAAGCTGATGGACGCGCAGACGGGCAAGCCCGTGGTGACGGCGTCGCTGCACCAGATTGCGGCCACGCGGGACTACGTCGTCCTGCTGGACTCCAACTTCCCCATCAACTTCTGGCAGATTGCCTCGCAGGCCGTGGCGCCGTGGCTGCCGGGCTCCAAGCGCCTGGTGGAGTGGCTGACGGCGCAGGCGTCGTACCCGCAGGCGGTGTTCTGGGTGGTGAAGCGCTCGGACCTGCGCCCCTCGCCGGGCACGCTGTCGGCGGAGGACCCGCCGTCGGTTCCGGCGTACCGCTTCCAGTCGGGCGGCGGCGGGCTGCACTTCGCGGCGCTGTATGAGAATCCGGATGACGTCATCACGCTCGTCGCGGGGCACTCGCCCACCGAGGACTTGTCGCACTCGCTGGAAGAGGGCGAGCTGCTCATCAACGGCAACCGGGTGCAGGACTGGCAGGTGGGCATGCCCACCGCGGTGCCCGTCACGCGCAGCTCGCTGGGCGTGCACAAAATCGACATGAAGCGGCTGCGCATCCAGTCCAGCCTGTACTCGCACGACGACTTCACCTGGGGCCTCACGGTCTTCTCCAACGCGGGCCTCATCAACGGCGAGCTGGAGACGCACCTGCGGATGAACCAGACGCCGGTGAACGAGACGATTCCGCCCGAGGAGCTGGCGCTGTACTTCAACTCGGACGGCTTCACGGCGGACATGGTCCCCGAGGCGCTGTACCAGCTGTACAAGCCGATTGTGGGGGACAAGGACGGCCTGCCCATCAAAGACGGGCGCGCGGCGAGCTTCTTCAAGTTCTTCGTCCACTCCGGGCGGTTCGACGGCTACGTGCTGCCCACGGGCTGGTTCGGCTTCGCGCCGCAGTTCGTCCCGAGCGCGCGCTTCCCTGCGGTGTCGCACTGGAAGGGCTACATGGTGGCGCTGGTGGTGTCGGACCCGACGCCCGCGCTGTCCGCGGACTCCACGGGCGACGAGGTCTGGATTTTCGACTCGCAGGACCTCGCGAAGGGCCCCATCTGCCGGCTGGGCAGCAAGAACTTCGACATCGGCATGACACTGCACACCACGTTCCTGCCCCCGGGCCTGCTGGAGCAGCTGGATGGGCACGTGCCGAGCAGCGCGCCCTACGCCGTGGACGTGGAGAAGGACTTCGACGTCGACGAGATTGAGAAGACGTACCTCGAGTGGCCCCAGGAGCTGTTCCCCCGGGTGCCCAAGGCGCTGTTCGCGCCGTGGCGGCTGGGCGTGAAGTGGGCGCTCAACTTCCCAAAGCTGCGCGAGGTGTTCGAGAAGGACGTGTACCCGCACTTCCCCAAGCGCGGGCGCTGAGTCCGGCATGGCACCGGGGCGGAGCCGTCCGCGTTCGTGGTGGCCCTGGGGGTGTCTTCTCCTGGTGACCGTGGCCTGCTGTGGCCCGTACGGCCTCATCCAGTGGCGGCTGACCGATGGGAAGGACTTCTGCCGGACCCTCACCGTGGGCGAACCGCTCGGTGCGGTGTTGAGCCGGGCCGACCAGAGCGGGCTGTTCAATCCCCTTCGAGAGCCCGGCACGCCCGGGCCCGGGACGCGCTACCTGATACGCCCGCTCGCACCCTTCTGCGACTTCGTGTGCTTCGTGGACCATGACGGAGCGCGGGTGACGGCACACGGGGGCTCCATGGGCGGGCTCTGCAACTGAGGGCCCGCGCCCCCGTTCCAGTCATGAGGCCCCGGGGTTCAGGGTCCGGGGCGGCGTCATCAGTTCGGGCAGGGCGCGCTGTTCATCTCCGCGGGCCAGGCATCCGCGCAGCTCAGAGCGGAGCGCACGTTCTTCAGCTTCACATGGAACGGGGCCACATCCGCCTTCGAGTAGAGGCCCGTCTTGACATACCCCTTCATCACCGCGCCCGGTGCGCGCGTGGTGTCGTACTCGAACTCGCCGGCATCACACTCGGCATCGGTGTCGGGCGTCGGCCAGCGGTAGAGGGTGGGATGGTTCACGGAGGCCCAGGTCATGGGCAGCGCGGCCGTGTCCCCTTCCCTCCTCGCCCAGACCTGGACGCTCCCGCCGGACGTGGGCGCCCAGACGACCTTGACCACGAAGTGGTACCAGGCGTTGCGGATGAAAGGTAGGTTGAAGGTGGTGTTGGGGAGGATGCGGGTGACCGCCGTGCCGTCGACGTAGCCCGCCTTCCGGTACATGAACCAGCCCCAGGTGCTCCCCGTGTGCCGTCCCGTGGTGGCGTCCGCGCGCGCGAAGGCCAGGTCGAACATCGGCCCGCCGCCCACGCAGTTGCCCGTCTCGTGCACCTGCCAGACGACATTGCTCAGCTTGCTATTGTTCTGGCTGTACGGAACGGGATCGGGCAGGGCCGTCTCGTCAGGGATGTAGACCGAGAAGGAGTAGTGGCGGACCTCTCCCTCGCCCACATAGAGCTTCGTGTCGTTGCACTGCTCCCGGAGCAGGGACAGCTCGTTCCGGGGGCCACTGGCCACCCAGTCATAGGGCTCCGACGGCGAGCCCGGATTCACCACCGAGACAGGAGGCGGCTTCACGGAGACCTTCAGCTCGCCACTCCCGTCCGAATAGAAGCGGCAGCCGACACCGTCCGCCGAGGCGCAGCCGGAGCCGTAGAGAGGGGCCGGGGTGTTGCTGGTATTCCCTGTCAGCTTCCCCGCCAGGGTGTAGTTCTGGTTGGAATCCACGAATGGGCAGGTCCCGGACACGCCGCCGCACTCCACGCGCTGGAAGGAGCGAAGTCCCTCGCTGAAGTCAGCGGCCATCTTCTGCCATGTCTGCGGGACACAGGTCGCAGTGGGCTCGCAGCTGTCGCTGCATTGCTGCCGCCCCGAGAACGTGGCGGAACAGCCGTCCGCGCCCACGGTGGCCGTGCAGGTCGGCCCCACCGAGGCACCGCCGCAATAGCATGGCGACCACACGCCCTTCGGCCCGCAGTGCTGAACCCCGTAACAGCCATTGGAGAGCGGGCAGGGCCGCTCATCCCCCAGTTCGCAGGTCGAGACCTGGGCCAGGGCTGTCGAAGGCACGCCAGCGATGGCGACGGTGACGAGCCAGCTCACGACGGCGAGGCCCTGAATGGCCGCACGAGCAATTCCTCGCGTGGGGAGACGCGATGGTGATTCGAAGAAGTGTCTTTGCATGGGGTGGGTCTCCGCTCGCCGCCTCAGTGCGGCGCGCGGATCAGTCACCTGGTCCACACAAAACCGTGAGAGGGATTGTCCGGTGATCATTCGGACTGTTCCCGGTCCGACGGTCATCCAGCCCTGCCGTTGAATGCCTGACAGACCTCAGGGCCCCTCAGCGCTCGGGGCGGACGGCGTCAGTCGCAGGTGTACTGGTACTCGATGCGCACGATGTCGTCGGGCGCGGGAGTGCCCCCCGAGAGCAGCTCGCGGACGACGCGGCCGTTCGCATTACGCTGCAGCTGGCGCACGCTGTCGACGAGGCCGTCCTCGTTGGAGTCCGTCTCCTGCATCACCCTGCGGTTGACGCCACACAGCCAGGTCGAGCGCTGGGTGCTGCGGCTGCGCGTCTCGATGGGCTCCGAGGGCCGGTAGTCGATGTGCTCGTCCGCGTTCCAGTCGATGACGGGCCGGCCCTCGCTGTCGTACTGGAGTGCGCGCCGCGTCACATGCTCTTCCAATCGGCGGGACGTGTACTTCTCGGAGGTGAGCACCTGGCCATCGGGCCGGTAGGCGGTCTGCTCGGAGTTGCAGTCGCCCAGCCGGCACGACTCGTAGAGGGTGGTGCGGCCCTGGGCGTCGTATTCGTAGGTGACGGACTGGTCGTTGGTGGGGTCCTCGGTCCGGTCACGCGCGACCTGGCCATTGGGGTGATAGGTGTAGTGGCGCAGGGTGTAGCCGTTGTCGGCGAGCACGACGCGGCCCTGGGCGTCGGTCGTGTAGGTCGTGACGCCGTAGTCATTCTCGGTGCGCTGGAGGTGGCCGTTCGCATCGTAGAAGTAGCGCGTGACCAGCGTGCTCATCCCCGAGCCGCGCTCCTCCTTGCGTTCGGGCTCCCCCGAGGGCAGGTACATCCACTCGGTTTCGGTCCACCAGCCGCTGGACGTGTCCTTGCGCACGAGGCGCTCCTTCGTGCCGAGGAGCTGGCGGTTCAGCTCTTCCCACCGGCCACTGGAGTCCGCGGTCCGGTGGAAGATTTCGATGCCTCCCGCCCAGCGCTGGATGCGCTCGGACCAGGTGCCGTCGGAGTGGACCTCCCGCCAGAGGATGGGATTCACGCCGTCAAAGCCGTTCGTCACCTCGGTCCAGCGTCCCGAGGCCAGTTCGTCACGGCGGAAGACCTCGCGGCCCTGCTCCCAACGCAGGTGGCTGACGCGCGCCAGGGTTCCGTCGGCCGTGTAGCTCCGCACCTGGCAGGCCTCTTCCGGCAGCAGCAGCTGCGCGTCGAAAGGCACACAGGCCACGGGCTCCAGCGTGGGCTCCGCCACGAAGGCGGACGCCGTCATGCGTCTGCTTTCAACGTCGATCTTTTCATTCGTGTCCGGCGCGGACGCGGCCCCTGACACCTCCTCCTGCCCACACCCTGCCCCCAACACCAGAATCCCCAGGACCCCGCCCCACTTGCTGCTCATCATTGGTACGACCTCCGCTTGGTGCGGAGGCAATCTGGGGCGCACGGGCGCGCTCGCAAGCCGCGCTGTACCGTGGAGCCCCGAGCGCAACTGTCAATGTGCCGCGCACGGCGGGCATCAACAATACATCAGTACCTCTATTGCAAATAGTTCCGTGGCTGGTTGCAGCCGGAACCTTACGTGCGGCCCTCCCTGGAGATGAACCGGACGTCGCGCCCGCCGCACTCGACTCCGTCGAGCGGCTCCCACCGTGCCCGCTCAGGCTTCGGAGCCAGGCATCCGCGCAGTTTCGGGCGGAGCGCACGTTCTTCAGCTTCACATGGAACGAAGCCACATCCGCCTTCGTGTAGAGGCCGCCCTTCCAGATAGGCTCTGACCCTTCGGGCGACGAGAAGTTCCCACGTCGGAAGAGGCGCACAGTGAGGAGAAGCCTGTGGTGGGCCCTGGTGCTGTTGCCGTGGGTGGCGGGCTGCGCGAGCACGCGCGTGGTGCGCCTGGACACGGGCGAAGGGCGGCCCCTGGAGTACGCGCCGGCCTCGTGGCACGCGTCGGTGCGGGTGGACTCGGACGACTTCGAGGAGGCCCTGGCGCGGCTGGTGCTGGCGGTGCCGCTGTCCTTGCGTCCGTCGCACGCGGGGCTGCTGG
>JBKGHK010001479.1:0-1033 GCA_046520375.1 Pyxidicoccus sp. 3LFB2 | reverse complement strand
CGCGGCCACCCTCCGGCTCGGCGAGCAGGTCACCCGCGGCATGGCGCCCGTCTGGGAGAAGGCGCACCAGCTCACCCACTCGGCGCTCACCGTGGAGCGGTCCTCCGCGCCCCCGGCCAGCTCGGGCACGCCGGCCGCTGGCACCGAAGCGGCCGTGCGAAACACCTTCAACGTCAACGTCCACGTGGACCCCGAGAAGAATCAGGGCGGTCTGGACCGGCGCACGCTCGAAGACGCGTTGGTGGACATCCTCCGCGAGACGGCACGCCGTCACGGGCTGGAGGTCTGAGCCCATGGCTGGAATCGCCTACTCGGTGACCATCGGCTCCTTCCGTGCCTCCAGCCAGGCCGGCCAGGGCAATGGCGCCGTGCGCTCCATCGTGAGCGAGCTGACCATGGACGGCGCGGGCGGGCGCTGCACGCTGGAGCTGGCGGCGTCGGACTCGGCGCTGCCCTCGCCGGGGGACGCCACCACCGTCTCCCTCGACGCGGGGGATGGGAGCGTCACCGTCTTCACCGGCGTCGTGCTGGAGACGCGGGCCACCCCGGACTCCGCCACCGTCGTGGGCACGGACGCCCTCACAAAGCTCGCGCGGCTCGACGTGTGCGGCGCCTACGAGAGCACCACGGCCGGCTCCATCGTCAGCGAGCTGGTGCAGAAGGTCGGCGCCAGGAAGGGCACCATCAAGGACGGCCCCACCTTCCCCAGCTACGTGCTGCACCGCGGCCCCCGCGCGCTCCGCCACATCCAGCGCCTGGCCGAGCAGTGCGGCTTCGATGTCTACACGGACGGAGAGGGCCAGGTGCACTTCGCCCCGCCCGCGGACGGCGGCCCGGACCACACCTTCGTCTACGCCAAGCAGGTGCTGCGCGCCGAGCTTCGAAAGCCCTCCCCCGCCCTGGACGGCGTGGAGGTGTGGGGCGAGGGCGCCGCCAGCACGCAGGGCGCGGAGAAGGGCCACTGGCTCGTGGCCGACCTCTCCTCCATCAGCGGCAAGGCCGCGCTCGGGAGCACCGGCGGCGTGCAGGCCGG
>JBKGHK010001478.1:0-1051 GCA_046520375.1 Pyxidicoccus sp. 3LFB2 | reverse complement strand
GGCCACCGGGCAGGCCCTCCAGCCGCCCCGGCCCCCGGCCCCACGCCCCCTCCGGGGGCAGCGCGCCAGGCCCGCACGGGGGCTCCCACTGCGAGCGGAAGTCCGGCCCTTCGCTTGCTGGTGACCACCACCCAACGGATTTTCCTCAGCAGGCGCCCCGCCAAAGGGGTACATCTTGTGCGACTCAAACGACCGGAGAGACAGGGGGCTGCAGGTGAAGGATGATGTACTCATGAAGGACATGGCCAGCGACGAGCCAGCGCCGCAGGAAGGCGAGCGGCCCAAGGGCCCTCCCCTCGGAGAGGTGCTCGAGTTCATGCGGCTGCTCTGGGCCGTGGACCACGGCCTCCAGTCGACCTCCAAGCGCATGGAGTCCACGCTCGGGCTCACGGGTCCCCAGCGGCTGGTCGTCCGCCTGGTCGGCCGCTTCCCCGGCATCACCGCCGGCACGCTCGCGCAGATTCTCCACGTGCACCCCAGCACCCTCACCGGCGTCCTCAAGCGGCTGGAGAAGCGGGGCCTGCTGGAGCGCAAGGCGGATCCGCTCGACGGCCGCAAGGCGCTGTTCGCCCTCACCGAGGCAGGCCGCGCGCTCGACATCCCCTCGGAAGGCACGGTGGAGTCCGCCGTGCAGCGCGTGCTGTCGCGCATGTCGCGCACGCGCATCCTCTGCACCCAGGACGTGCTCACCGCGCTCGCCCAGGAGCTGGGCGGCGTCCCCATGCCGGAGGACGAAGACGAGTCCGGCGCCCGGAAGCCCGCCTCACGCTGACCGGCTGCACGCCCCCCACCCCTCCCCCACCCGGGAGCGCGCGGGGGGCCAGGAAGGGCCGGGCGTCCTCTCGCGTTGCCTCCCGGACCCTCTGCCTTCCGCCTCCTTCCGGCGCCCGACACCGCGAGCCCGCCCTGTGAGTCCCCGGGCCCGGGCACCTCGCGCCGGAAGTGAGGCTGCTAGAGAATCGGGAAATAGGCCGCCTCGGTACGGGTTGCCTCGCCACTGAGCGGACAGGACAGCGTGAACCTCGACACCCCGCAGACCCCAGGCCCCGAG
>JBKGHK010001477.1:0-1055 GCA_046520375.1 Pyxidicoccus sp. 3LFB2 | reverse complement strand
CGACGTGGTGCATGTTGAGCAGCAGCACGTGCTCCTGCGCCCCCAGCCGCAGCAGGCGGCGCGGCCTTCAGCCACTGGCGCAGCGTCTGCGCCTCCCACCAGCTCCATGGCCAGGAAGATGTGCTGGCCGAAGGTGCCACGTCGTAGACGGGCACCACATGCGGGTGCGACACGCGGGCCATGGCCTGGGCCTCGCGCAGCAGGTGGGCGCGGCCCTCCTCGGCGTCCAGGCCCAGCACGCCCGCGCGCAGCAGCTTGAGGGCCACGCGCCTGTCCAGCTCCGGGTCATACGCGCTGTAGACGACGCCCATGCCACCCCGCGCCCCAGCCGCTCCAGCACGAGGTAGCGGCCCACGGCGGTGCCCTTCTCCAGCAGCGCTTCTTCAGCGCGGGAGGGGCGGGGCGGGGTGAGCGCGGTGACTTCGCCGGGCGGGCCCTCGTCGGGGGCTGCGCGCGCATGCCGTCCGCGACGAGGCGCCGGCAGCTGGCGCAGGTGTCCAGGTGTGCATCCACCTCCGCGGCGCGCGCGGGAGGCAGGCCTCCCACCAGCAGCTCGACGAAGGTGCTCTCGTCCAGACAGGCCACGGCGCGCAGGCTTTCGTCAGTCCAGCCGCGAGCGCAGCAGGCGGCTGAGGCTCACGTCGAGCTGGCTGGAGATGAGGCGCAGCACGCTGTCGAGCTGGGAGCGGGTGAGGCGCAGCCGCTCGGTGAGCAGCTTGCGCGTTTCCTGGAGCAGCGCCTCCTGCGCGCCCACCACCCAGCGCGCCGCGGTGGAGCGGTGCACGCCGTACAGCGCGCCGAGCTGGTCGATGCTCAGCCCGTCCAGGTACTTCAGGCGCAGGAAGTTGCGCTGGCGCGGCTCCAGGGCCGCGAGCGCCGAGGCGAACGACGCGTTGAACTCGGCGCGGTACGTGTTCTTGAGGTAGGCCAGCTCCGGGTCGTCGCCGGGCGCCATGAGGACGGACAAATCCCCATCATCCGCCTGCACCTGCCCGCTGCGCTGGCGCTGCCAGTCCAGGGCGAGCCACAGCGCCGCCGCGCGCACCCAGCCACTC
>JBKGHK010001476.1:0-1057 GCA_046520375.1 Pyxidicoccus sp. 3LFB2 | reverse complement strand
ATACCCCCGCCGAGGTATTGGCCCGGGCCGTTGCGTTGACGGGTTGAGACCGCCGTGGAAATGTCCCGACATTTCCGAACAGCACGCCTCCAGTTCCGGTCCGCACGGCCCTGTGCCGGCCACCGCATCACCACGCCCCGGCCCTCCGTCCTCCCGCGCAACGACCCGGCCCGTGAGTCGCGCTTCTAGCAGTTGGCCGTGCACCCGCTCACCCCACACGGAATGAGGCTCGGGTGAGCGCCACGCTACGGCCCGGCCCGTGAGCCGCGCTTCCAGCAGTTGGCCGTGCCCCCACCCCACGGGAATGAGGCTCCGGGTGAGCGCAACCGCAACGCCCCGACCGTGAGCACCCTGGCCGTGCCCCCGCCCCTCGGGAATGAGGCTCCGGGTGAGCGCCACCCAACGACCAGCCCGTGAGCAGCTGGCCGTGCGCGCACTCACGCCTCGGGGATGAAGCCTTGGGTGAGCGCCACCCAAGAGCCAGGCCCGTGAGCAGCTGGCCGTGCGCGCACTCACGCCTCGGGGATGAAGCCCTGGGTGAGCACCACCCGACGCCTGTCACGGATGCGCGGCTTGACTCACACCGGGCCCGGGACTATCCGTAGGGGCGAATGAAGAACTTCCGCTCCATGTGTCGAATGTCGATGCCGGGTGGGCTCCAGCCCGCCAGCGTCGGCTGACGTCCGTCGGGCCGACACTGACGAGCCACCGGAGCCCACCCACCCGCGAGGGTTGGTGGGCTTCGTCGTTCCTGGACGCGCGCTCTCCCCTCGCCCCTTCCACCGAGGAACCGCGTCCCATGTCCACGTCCATCGTCCCCTTCCCCACGCCGGCCCCGCGCCTCTTCGACCTGTCGCTCCCCGGCCTGAGGCTGGAGGCCGGAGCCCAGCTCCCCATCCACCTGGTGCGCGGCTGGTGGTGGGGGCCTGAAGAGGACCTGCCCTGGCTGCACTCCCGCGCCCGCGTCCTCCCCGAAGAGGAGGCCCGAGAGAGCACCCTGCGCGTCATCAGCCGCACCACGGCCGAGCAGCGCCACGCCGCCGAGCGCGCCCGCCCC
>JBKGHK010001475.1:0-1060 GCA_046520375.1 Pyxidicoccus sp. 3LFB2 | reverse complement strand
CGCCACCAGCGCGGCGAGCGACTCCGGGCTCATACCAGCCGGGGCCCGGCGCCCCCGGCGGCCAGCCTGCGCACGCGCGCACGGTGCAGGGCGAGACCGCCGCCGAACTGCGTGGCGAACCACACCGCGCCCAGCAGGTTGAAGGCCTGGTCCGGCACCTGCGTCATCCCCAGCGCGGTCAGCGCGAAGGCCCCGGCCACCGCGTACCAGACGCGCCCCATCAGCGCGCCCATCATGGAGAAGGCCGTGGCGAAGAGGACGCAGGCCACCGAGGGAAGGAAGAGCCGGTCCAACCCGAGCAGCCAGTTGATGACGGCCACCAGCACCATGCCCGCGATGAAGGTCGTCCAGATGGCCCAGATCTGCCGCTCGATGAAGGAGCGGGCCCCGGCCGTCTGCCCGCGCTTCAGCACGAAGATGCTGAGGATGTTGAAGGACAGCAGCCCGGCCCACAGCAGCGCATAGGGGCCGGGCGTGCGGTGGCCCTGCGTCCACAGCCAGTGGGTGGCCGCGAAGCCCGCGCCATTGGTGAAGGAGTGGAGCATCCAGATGACGCCCCAGTTCTGCAGCGCCGAGTCGTCTCGCGCCTGGGTGACGACGCGGCGGATGAGCTCGAGGGCCTGGTTCGCTTCTTCGCGGTTCATCGTGCGCCGGAGTGTATGCGAGCCCCGCCTCCCCCGGGAAAGGCCCGCCGGGCGTCAGTGCAGAAGGAAGGCATTCAGCGCGTCGAGCCGGACGATGCGGGGCTCGGCGGTGGGGGCCACCGCGTCGCGAGCGGCCAGGGCCAGGGCGCGGGCGCGGGCGGCGTCTGCTCCCTCCTGCCGCAGGGCCTGGGCGAGCGCGAAGCGGACAATCGCCAGGTTGAGGGCATTCGCGCCATCCTGCTCCCAGCCCGCCAGCGCCTGCTCCAGCAGGGGCCGGGGCTCCGGCCGCGTCGCCTCGCGCCAGCAGCACCTCGCCCAGCACGGACTGGGGCTCCGAGAGCGCCGAGGCCCCGGGTTCCGCCAGCGCCTGCCGGAGCGCCAGGGCCTCTCGCGCCACGCGCTCCGCTTCGGGCAGG
>JBKGHK010001474.1:0-1063 GCA_046520375.1 Pyxidicoccus sp. 3LFB2 | reverse complement strand
CGCCTCCGCCACCGGCACCTCCGCGCAGGCCACCCCGGCCGGCGGCGCCGTGGCCCCCGCCCCCGCGGCTCCGGCGGGTGGGACTCCTGAACAGAAGAATGCAGCTCCGGCGGATCCTTCAGAGCCCGAAGACGACCTGCTGTGAAACGTGCGACGTCCCCGGGTGCCTTCGCTGTAGCGGGGCCCCGGGGGATGATGCGAACCTTGAGCGTCCCCTTTAAAGGGGGATGCGATGCAGCACGGGCCCGGCCGGGCCCTCGTGGGAGACAGTGATGCGGAAGGCTCTGATGCTGTGCGCGGTGCTGCTGGCGGCTCCGGCCCTGGCCCAGGACGAGGGCGCCAAGTCCGAGGGTGGGGGCGGGGAGGGCAATGTGCGCTACTCCAAGACCACCAACATCGACTTCGAGGACGACACCATCGAAGGTGACCTCACGAAGCCGGACGGCGAGTACATCGAAGCCCGCGACAAGGTGAAGCACTCGAACCTCATCCGCATCCGCGAGGACTTCGAGGACAAGGTGATGCAGTCCGTGGGGGAGCTGTAGGCGGCGTCCGCGCTCCGGCGGGAACCTTCCGGAGCCAGCGTTGTCTGTAGCCCATACCCACCTTTAGGAGCCCCCATGGCCGTTCCTCTGACACTCAAGGTCTTCAAGGGCGACTCGCTGGTCGCCTCCAAGGACTACGAGCGCGACATCATCAAGATTGGTCGTCTCTCTTCCGCGCACCTGTGCCTGGAGGACGAGAAGGTCAGCCGAATCCACTCCGTCATCGAGGTCGCCACCGACGGCGCCATGTCCATCATCGACATGGGCAGCGTCGAGGGCACGTACGTCAACGGCAAGCGCGTCAACAAGGGGCAGCTGACCTTCGGTGACGAAATCCGCGTGGGTGGCACCACCATCCGCCTGGAGAACCCGGCCGCGGTGGCCGCCGCCAACCTGGCCGTGGCCGTTGCCGGCACCGACGAGACGACCGAGAAGAACCCGGTGGTCGCCACCCAGACGCCCGCGGTGGGTCTGGCGCAGGCCGCCGCCGCCGTGCCGCCCGCCGCCGCCGCCGAGGG
>JBKGHK010001473.1:0-1076 GCA_046520375.1 Pyxidicoccus sp. 3LFB2 | reverse complement strand
CTCGTCGCCACGCATGCCTGGGTGGACGCGACGGTGCACGAGGCCGTGGTGGTGGCCCCCACGCTGGTGGCGCGCGAGCTGCCCCAGCCCGGCGCCCGCTCCATCTTCGAGGTCCACGCCGGCCTCAAGGTGCGGATGCTGGAGGAGACGGGCCGCTTCGTGCGCATCCGCCTCCCCAATGGCCTGGAGGGCTGGGCCGAGCGCCAGGGGATAGCGGAAATCTGAAGCCGTGGCGGATGCTCGCCCTGGAGGGCCGTGCGACGGACTTGGAAGCCCGCGCGGCCCCGGCGCTAGACTGGGCTCACGAGGGAAGGCGGCTTCTTCCTGGAGGTCGTGGCTCCGTGTTCGAAGTCGAAGCGCGCATCGGCAAGAACCGGCTGGTGGTGCGCATCTGGGGTGATGTCGACGACGCGGAGGCGCGCCAGATTGGCGACGCCGCCGTGAGCGCCATCGACCGGTTGCGGCCGGGGCTGGACACCCTGTCGGACCTCAGTGGCCTGACGCATGTCCCCTCGGAGTGCGCGGCGCAGCTGCGGCGCATCGTCGAGGCCGCGCGGGCACGAGGCTTGCGCCGGGCGGTGCGGGTGGTGGGGCGCTCGGCGCAGGCGGCCCTCCAGTTCGAGCGCGTCAGCCGCAGCATCGGCCACGAGGCGTACCTGGCCTTCTCCCTGGAGGAGGCCGAGCGGCTGCTGGACGGGGGCGGGCCTCCGTGAGCGGCGCCGGGCTGAGGCGTGCCCTCCGCTTCAGCTCCTGCGGCCGGTGAGGCGCGCGAAGAGGCCGCGCTTCTGCTCCTTGCGCTCTCCCGCGGCCGCGGCGGCAAGGCCCGTCACCTTGAGCAGGTTCTGCTGGAAGACGGCATTGCCGGGCTCCAGCTCCACGGCGCGCTCCAGCAGCTCCGCGGCGCGCGCGTAGTCCTTGCGCTGGTGGACGAGGATGAGGGCCAGCTTGCTGTAGAGGACGGCGGCCTCGGGTGCTTTGGCGATGGCCACGAGCAGCACGCCCGAAGGCGCGGCTCCTTCTCGGCGCGTCCGGCTCCATCTTCCCCTTCAGCTTGAAGCGGCCTGGACCCGAGGGCG
>JBKGHK010001472.1:0-1077 GCA_046520375.1 Pyxidicoccus sp. 3LFB2 | reverse complement strand
GCGCGGCTGCACCTCCCACCAGGGCTGCTGGCGGGGTTATGAAACGAGTTCTAAGCCACCCGGGGTAAGTCCTGTCAGAGGTAACATCGCCGCCCATTCAGCAGAAGGAGCGGCGATGTGCCTTCCGGGCAGCGTGGTCTCAGCCTAACCCCTTCCGAGCGGAAGCGGCTTCAGCAGATGCTGCGCCACGAGGCACGAGGCGCAGTGGCCATGCGCGTCGCCGTCGTCCTGTGGAGCGCTCAGGGGATGAGTGCGGCCTGTATCGCCCGGACGCTGGGCGTGGCGCCTCGGACGGTGCACCGCTGCCGAGACCGATGGCGTCAGCACGGCCTGGAGGGCTTGGCTGACGCGCCTCGTCCGGGCCGGCCACCTCGCGTCACCGCGGAGTACCTCCGACTGCTGATGCAGACAGTGGAGGCGGACCCACGCCAACGGGGCTTCGCCTTCGCACGCTGGACCTGTGGGCGGCTGGCCGCCTACCTCAAGGAGCGCACCCGGGTGGAGGTGAGCGCATGGTGGGTGGGCGAGTTGCTGCGATGCCACGGCTTCGCCTGGAGGCGGGCGAAGCTCACCACCCGGCACCTGGCAGACGAGGAGGAAAAAAGCGCGCGCCCAAAGGCGCCTCCACTCCCTGCGGAAAATGGCTCTGAATCCCAGAGCGGACTTCGAGCTGTGGTATGCCGACGGCGTCCGCTTCGACCTGCTGCCCGTCACACGCTCCATGTGGAAGAGGAAGGGCAGCCGCCTGTGGCTTCCCACTCCGGGCAAGAACGTGCGGGTGGGCGTGGTGGGCGCACTTCGCTACCCGGACCAGCACTTCCTCTTCACGCACCAGCCGGACCGAGTCACCTCGAGCCTCTTCCCGCCGCTGCTCAAGAAGCTGGTAGCGCACGCCAGGCGCACCGGCAGACGAATCGTGCTCGTGCTCGACAACGGGAACACCTTTACGGCCCGCCGCGCCCAGGCCGCCCTTGAGCAAGCAGCGCCTTGGGTGCGCCCCTTCTGGCTACCGAGGTACACGTCGGCGGTCTCAACCCGTCAACGCAACGGCCCGGGCCAATACCTCGGCGGGGGTAT
>JBKGHK010001471.1:0-1078 GCA_046520375.1 Pyxidicoccus sp. 3LFB2 | reverse complement strand
GCGGCGCTCGGCGATGTCCGCCTCGTGCAGGGCCCGGGCGTAGCGCACGCGCGCCGCCTCGGTGCCGGCCGTCAGCCCCTGCTCGGCCGACTCCAGCTCACGACGGGCCTCCTGAAGCTGCTGCTCGAAGCGGTCCTGGGACGCCATGGCTCTTCTCCTTCTCGGGTGGGGAATGTGCCGGGCCGGGTGTGCATGGGTCGGACCATGGAGCCCCAACGGTTCCAAGCTCTCGGAAGCACGAGGTGTCGCGGCGCGGCAGGCACGGAAGGAGTGCGAAACGTGTTTCCCACGTGCGCGAAAAGCGTGTCGCGGTGAGTGGAACGCGCGCTCCCCTGGCTGTTCGCTGGCCATCAGCACCGGGCAGGCAATCGTCGGCCGCGCCAGTCGTCTACAGTCTCAACCGTGACAGCCAGAGCGCCAGCCATCGAAGTGCGGGGCCTGCGGAAGACGTATCGCCGCGCCTTCCGCAAGACAGGGAACGATGCCCTCAAGGGCATGGACCTGAGCGTGCCCGAGGGGAGCGCCTTCGGCCTCATCGGCCCCAACGGCGCGGGAAAGACGACGTTCATCAAGAGCATCCTCGGCATCGTCCAGCCCACGGCGGGCACGGTGCAGGTGCTGGGGGGCTCGCCGGAGGACCCGCGCATCCGCGCGCGCATCGGCTACCTGCCCGAGCGCCTGCACCTGCCGGGCACGTGGACGCCGACGGCCTTCCTGTCCACCGTCACACGCTTGAAGGGCCTGAAGGCGGATGCGCCGGGGAACCTGCGCCTGCTGGAGCGGGTGGGCCTGGGCGACGCGGTGGGCCGGAAGATTGGCGGGTACTCCAAGGGCATGCGGCAGCGGCTGGGGCTGGCGGCGGCGCTGGTGGGCTCCCCTTCCCTGCTGGTGCTGGACGAGCCCACCGACGGCATCGACCCCATGGGCCGGCTGGAGGTGCGCCGCATCCTGCTGGACGAGGTGAAGCGCGGCACCACCCTCTTCCTCAACTCGCACCTGCTGGCGGAGACCGAGCGCGTGTGTGACCGCGTCGCCATCCTCGCGGACGGGCGGGTGGTGCGCGAGGGGCGGCTGGAGG
>JBKGHK010001470.1:0-1079 GCA_046520375.1 Pyxidicoccus sp. 3LFB2 | reverse complement strand
CGGACGCGGCGCGCTCCGAGGCGCCGCCGACTCCGGCCCTGACACCGGCTCCGGCCCCGGCGAGTGCTCCGGCTGATGATGCCGAGGCGCTTGCCGCCCAGGGGGACTGTGCGCTCTCCGCCGAGGACGAGGGCGAGGACGACGAGGCGGAGGTCGTCGACGGCGACGCGGGGGACAGCGGCGAGTCGACGGAGGCGATGGCCCCGGGCAACGTGCCGCTGGGGCCGGTGTACTCGGCGGAGATTTCCGACGAGGACCTGGCGAAGAAGTGGAAGGACGAGATTGCGTCGCTCGGGTCCATGGCCGTGGGCTTCGTGCACAGCGGCCGGCTGGTGAATGCCAGGCGCTTCCCGCAGGGGCCGGAGTGGATTGTCGTTTCCCCCGAGGTCGCCTGGGCCACCGAGGAAACCGTCAACTACCTGACCGAGGCCATCCGCGAGGTGCGGGCCCGGTTCCCCTCGGCGCCTCCGCTGCGCGTCAACGGCATCAGCAACAAGGACGGCGGCTACCTGCGTCCGCACAAGAGCCACCAGAACGGCCGGGACGTGGACGTCGGCTTCTACTACCCGACGGTGGACCCCATCCGCGAGCGCGAGCGCGAGAAGTACATCAACGTGCCGCTGAACTGGGCGCTGCTCCGCGCGCTCGTCACCAAGACGGACGTGCAGATGGTCCTCGTGGACCGCCGCGTGCGCAAGGTCATCTACGACTACGCGCTGTCCGTCGGTGAGGACAAGGCGTGGCTGGACTCGCTGTTCAACGACGGCCCCACGGGCGTCATCCGCCACGCGCGCCGGCACCGCGACCACTTCCACATCCGCTTCCACAATCCGCGCGCCCAGGAGCTGGGCCGCCGCGTGCAGCCGCTGCTGGCGCTCCAGCCCGAGCACAACGTGACGACGCACCGGATTCGCAACGGTGACACGCTCGGTGGCATCGCGAAGCGGTACGGGTCCTCGGTGGCGATGATCAAGAAGGCCAACCGGATGCGTAACAACTTCCTGCGCGCCGGTCAGCGGCTGGCCGTGCCGCTGCGCGGGCCCTGCACGCACTGCCCCGTGCCGCCGCCCTTCCTGCTG
>JBKGHK010000146.1:0-17716 GCA_046520375.1 Pyxidicoccus sp. 3LFB2 | reverse complement strand
GCCACGACGGTGGCCTCGGTGGGGCCGTAGGTGTTGAGCAGCCGCACCTCGGAGCCGACGCTCGCGCGCCAGCGGGCCACGCGCTCGGGCAGCGCGGCCTCGCCGCCGATGATGACGGTGCGCAGGGACGGGGGCAGGCGGGCCGAGTCCGTCGACACGCTGTAGGCCAGCTCGTGCCAGAAGGCCGTGGGCAGGTCGAGCACGGTGATGCCGTGCTCGGCGCAGGCGTCGAGGAGCCTGGGCACCGACTGGAGCATCTCATCGGTGCGCAGCACCAGCCTCGCGCCGGCGCACAGGGTGAGGAAGACCTCCTCGACGCTGGCGTCGAAGTGCAGCGGCGCGAACTGGAGCACCCGGTCGTCGGAGCGCAGCCCGTACCGGTGCGTTGCTCCCGCGACGAAGTGGGCCAGTGCCTCGCGGTCGATCTGCACGCCGTTGGGCTGGCCCGTCGAGCCGGAGGTGTAGATGACGTACGCCAGCCGTGCTTCCGCAGTGCGTGGGGGCACGGAAGCTTCGGCCGCGCGCCGCTTCACGACCAGGTGGCCCGGGGCCTGCGGTCCGGCGCCTGGCGTCGGTCCGTCACCGCCCGTGGTGACGATGAGGTCGGGCGCCGCATCGGCGAGAATCGCGGCGGTGCGGGACGGAGGGCCGAAGGGGTCGATGGGCAGATAGCCCGCTCCCGCGAAGAGGACGCCCCAGGACGCGACAATCGCGTCCAGGCCTCGCGGCAGCATCACGGCCACGGCCGTGTCCGGCCGCACTCCCTCGGCGACGAGCCGGTCCGCCAGCCCGCGCGCGGACTGGAGCAGCTCGCGGTACGTCAGCCGATACGGGCCGTGCTCCACGGCAATCGCCTCGGGCTGCTCCAGGGCGCGCTCGGTGAGCAGCTCCAGCACGGGGCGCGCGGAAGAGGGCAGCGGGCCTCCATCGAGGACACACGCGGCCGAAGCGCGGGGCGTCTCCAGCTCTGGTGACGTCCGGCTCCGCCCCGGCTTCAGCGAAGTCACCGGCCGCTCGGGCTCGGCGACCAGGGACTCCAGGAGCTGGAGGAAGCTTCGCTGGTGGGCGCGCAGCTCGTTGGGACGGTAGCAGGCGGGGTTGGCGTCGAAGTCCACCCGCATCCCGCTGCCGTCGGAGCGGGCATACATGCCAATCGACAGGTCCTCGACGGGGCCCGCAGAGAGGTTGTGGGCGACGGCCGGCATCCCCGCGAAGCGCAGGGCGTAGTCGAACGGCATGAGGTTGACCACGGGGCCAAACAGCCGGCGCTGGCCGCCGACGCGGCGCAAGTCCCGGCGCAGCTGCTCGTAGCGGTAGCGCAGGTGAGGGCGCATGGCGCGCAGCTCCGCGGCCACGTCGCGCGCCATCGTCAGCAACCCCGCCTCGGGCTTCACCGTCACGGCCAGCGGGACGATGTTCATCGCCATGCAAGGCACCTTCAGCGAGACGGAGCCCAGGCGTGTCATCACCGGCAGGCCCAGCACCACCTCCGTTGCGCCCGTCAGCCGGTGCAGCCAGACGGCCGTGGTGGCCAGCACCAGGTCCGGCCAGCCCAGCCCCGCCTGGCGCGCGGTGGCCTGCATGCGCTCCACCTCGCTGGGAGACAGGTGCTGCATCTGCCGCACGAAGGTGGACGACATGGGCGCGGGCACGGCGATGCTGACCGGCGTGGGCCCGTTCTCGAAGCGGCCCACCCAGAAGGCCCGGTCCGCCTCCACCTGCGGGCCTGCCCGGTACGCGGCGTCCTCGTCCAGCACGGGCCGCAGCGGACCGAAGCCTCCCGTCGCGGCGCGTCCCGTCACTCGCGCCGTGTAGAGGTCGGCCACCCTTCGCGCCAGCAGCGAGAAGCCGAAGCCGTCCATCGCGATGTGGTGGACGCGCTGGTACCAGAAGAAGCGGTCCGGCGCGGCCTTGAACAGCGCCTCCGCGAAGAGCGGCCCCTGGCTCAGGTCCACCGTCCGCGTCAGGTCCTCACGCATCCACGCATGCGCCGCCGCCCAGGGGTCGGGCGTGCCGCTGACGTCGGCCACGTGCAGGGGCCAGTCCGTGCGGGGCTCCACGTACTGCACGGGCCCCGTGGCGCCGGACACGAAGCGCGAGTGCAGGGCCTCGGCCTCTCCGACGGCCTGCCGCAGCGCGGACTCGAAGAGCGCCACGTCGACGGCGCCCCGAATCTCGATGCACTCGCCGGCGTTGTACACCGGGCTCTTGAGGTCGAACTGCTGGCCCACCCAGATTCCGTGCTGGGCCGCGGACAGTGGCCATCCCGCGGGCTGTGAGTCGCGCATCGGCGGTGCTCCCTGGAGATGAAGCGGCTGCGTGGGTTACGAGCGGTGGGAGGCGGGGCCCTGGGACGCGGGCGGTGCGGCCTGGGAGAGCAGCGTGAACCAGTCCGCCAGCGTGGGGCGCTCGGCGAGCTCCACGAAGGTGACCTCCGTGCCCGCGCTCCGCCACCGCTCCACGAGGCTCATGATGCGGATGGAGTCGAGCCCGCGCTCAAGCAGGTTCTCGTCCTCGTTCAGCTCCGCCGCGGACTGCTGGAGCATCTCGGCGACGTCCTCGCGAAGCTTCTGGCGGCTGAGCGGCGAGGCCGCCGCGGCGGGACGGGGCCCCAGCGCGTCGATGGCCTGCTGGGTGATGAGGGTGACGGCGCACAACTGCGCCGCGTAGTTCAGCGCGAGCCGGTGGTGCTCCAGGGAGAAGTCTCCCAGGGCATCCGCCACGAGGAAGGGCCGCACGTCGCTCATGAACGCGTCGCTGGCCGTCTGCAGGCAGCCGATGTGCGCGTAGACGCCGCAGATGAGCAGCTGGTCTCGGCCGCGCTCACGCATCAGCTCGTGCAGCTCGGTCTTCCGGAACGCGCTGTAGCGCCACTTGGTGAGGAGGATGTCGCCGGGGGCCGGGGCCAGCGCTTCGATGATCTGCTTCTGCTCGGGGTCGGCCTTGATGCCGGGGCCCCAGAAGTCCTGCAGCAGGCCGCGCTGCTCGGGCGTCTGCCCGCCGGGCTGGGCCGAGTAGACGACGGGGATGTCCAGCGCGGCGCAGTGCTGGCGCAGCCGCTGGATGTTCGCCACCAGCTCGGACACCGGGGACTGGCCGGCCGTGAAGACGTTGATGAAGTAGCGCTGCATGTCGTGAATCAGCAGCGCGGTGCGCCGGGGCTCGGGCGTCCAGGCGACCTTGTTCGTGGGCAGGTCGGCCATGCCGGGCATGGGGTACGGAGCAATGGAGGGGAGCGCCATGGTGGGGTCCTTTCAGCGCGGAGAGGGGGGAGGGGTGCTGCCCACGGCGGCGCGGGAGAGCGCCTCACGCAGGGACTTCTTGCTGACCTTGCCAACGCCCGTCTGGGGGAAGGCGTCGATGAACTCGACCCGGTCGGGAATCTTGAAGGCGGCCAGGCCGCGCTCGCGCAGGAACGCGGTGAGGACATTCGCCGCCGGAGGCGCGCCTCGGGGAATCACGAACGCGCAGGTTCGCTCGCCCAGGAACGCGTCGGGGAGGGCCACCACCGCGGCGTCATGCACGGCGGGGTGCGCGAGCAGGTGGTTCTCCACCTCCTCGGCGGCAATCTTCTCTCCGCCGCGGTTGATCTGGTCCTTCACCCGGCCGTCCACCACGAGGTAGCCCTCGGGCGTCAGCCGGACCAGGTCGCCGGTGCGGTAGAAGCCGTCGGCCGTGAAGGAGCGGGCGTTGTGCGCCTCCGCCTTGTAGTAGCCCCGGATGGTGTAGGGCCCGCGCGTCAGCAGCTGGCCCAGCTCGCCGGGGGCCACCTCGCGGTCGTCCTCGTCGACGATGCGCAGCTCGTCGTCGGGCGAGATGGGCCGCCCCTGGGTGGTGACGACCCGCTCCTCGGGGTCGTCCAGGCGGGTGTAGTTGACCAGGCCCTCGGCCATGCCGAAGACCTGCTGCAGCGTGCAGCCCAGCGTGGGGCGCACGCGCCGGGCGGCCTCGTTGCTCAGCCGGGCGCCACCCACCTGCAGGATGCGCAGGCTGGACAGGTCGTGCCGGCGGGCCTTCGCGGCCTCCAGCCAGATCATCGCCAGGGGAGGCACCAGCGCCGTGACGGTGACGCGCTCGCGCTCGATGAGCGGGAAGGCCACGTCGGGGCTGGGGTGCAGCGCCATCACCGTGGTGCCGCCCGCGTAGAGCGTGCCGAGGATGCCCGGCGAGCTGAGCGGGAAGTTGTGCGCGGCGGGCAGGGCACACAGGTACACGGTGGACGCGTCCAGCTGGCAGATGTCCGCGCTGGCGCGCACGCTGTAGAGGTAGTCGTCGTGCGTGCGGGGGATGAGCTTGGGGACGCCGGTGCTCCCGCCCGACAGCTGGAAGAACGCCACGTCGCTGGCGCGGGGCTCCGGCAGTGGCACGGGCTCGGCGGCGTACAGGCTGCTCAGCGCCGTGAAGGGGCCCGCGTCGCCGGCGACGATGACGTGCCGCAGGGTGGACACCTTCGCACGGACCTGCTCGGCCAGCGTGCGGTAGTCGAAGCCGCCGTGCCGGTCGGCGATGACGTAGGCCACCGCCTCGGTGAACTCGCAGAAGTAGCCAATCTCCGAGCCCCGGTGCGCCGGCAGCGCGAACACCGGCAGCGCGCCAATGCGGAACAGCGCGAAGCACACGTCGAAGAAGGCGGCGATGTTCGGCAGCTGCACCACCACGCGGTCCTTCGGTTGGATTCCCAGGGCGAGGAAGCCCGCGGCCAGCCGGTCGGCGCGCGCGTCGAGCTGCTGGTACGTCCAGCGCTCCGTCCCGGCGACGACGGCGGTGCGCTCGCCATGGGTGCTGGCCCGCGCGCGCAGCAGCTGGCCGAACGTCTCCCCCCGCCAGTAGCCGGCTTCCCGGTAGCGGGTGGCGAACTCGTCGGGCCAGGTGGGGCAGCCCGGCAGGGGGAGGGCAGGGGACGTCATCGCTGCGCCTCGGCGGCCTGGCCCAGGCCCATCGCCTGGAGCATGGTGCGGAACTTCGCCTCCGTCTCCGCCAGCTCGGACTCGGGCTTCGAGCCCACGACGATGCCGGCGCCCGCGAAGAGCCGCAGCGTGCGCTCGTCGGCCTCGGCGCAGCGGATGGTCACCGCCCACTGGCCGTCACCGCTCGCGTCGCACCAGCCCACCGCGCCCGTGTAGTAGCCGCGCTCGAAGGGCTCGATGGAGCCGATGGCCTCGTGCGCCAGCCGCGTCGGGTAGCCGCACACCGCCGGCGTCGGATGCAGCGCGGCGGCCAGCGTCAGCGAGGAGATGGACGGGTCCAACAGCTCGCCGGTGATGCGGCTCGACAGGTGCCACATCGTCGCGGTGCTGACGAGCGAGGGGCCCTTCGGCACGTCCAGCGTCTTGCAGTACGGCCGCAGCGCCTCCGCCACGGCGTCGATGACCACCGCGTGCTCGTGCAAGTCCTTGGGGGAGGCCATCAGCGCGCGGGCCCGCTCCTGGTCCTCCAGCGGGTCCACGCTGCGCGCGGCCGAGCCCGCCAGCGGGTTGGCCAGCACCTGGAACCCCGAGCGGGACACCAGCAGCTCGGGGCTCGCGCCAATCAACGTGCGGCGGCCGGTGGCACCGTCCGTCGCCGGAGGCAGGTCCACGGCGAAGGTGTAGCCGGAGGGGTTGCGCCAGGCGAGGTTGCGCAGCAGCTGCCGCAGGTCGATGGGCGTCGTCGCGCTCAGGTGCAGCGAGCGGGACAGCACCACCTTCTGCAAGGGGCCGCTCTGCATCAGCGTAAGGGCCCGCTCCACGCCGTGGAGGTATGCGGCGGGCTCCGGCACCGGCTGCACCGTGTAGCTGGCACCCAGCGGACGGTGCACGGTGACGCCCGTGTCGAACACCAGCGGGCCCGCGCGCTGAATCGTCATCGGCACCACCAGCTGCGCGGGGGCGCTGCCGTCGAAGGGCACCGCGCCCACCACCACCGGGATGTCGTGGTCCGCCTGCCGGGCGTCATCCAGCACCGCGCGGACGCGCTGCGGAAGGCGCTCCAGCGCGTCTTCACCCAACGTATGCGGAACGGTGGCGAACGCGCCCTGCGCCAGCAGCGTCCGGCGAGGCGAGGCGAAGAAGAACGAGGACCCGGCCTCGTAGCTTTCCAGCAACTGCGCGGCGAGCTTCACCATTGCCGGCCTCCGGCTCCGAGAGTCCGCACCGTGGCTCCCTCGCGAATCGCGAGGGGGGACCGCATCACGACAATAGAATTAGGAATCATTCTCAACTTCCGGACGGAGGAGTGCCGCAGTCAGTTGTGAGGGGGAGGGAGTGCCGGGGAAGGGGACTCAGGCGCCGAGGGTGGCGCCACCGTCGACAACCAGGTCGTGCATGGTGATGTGGCGGGCGCCGTCCGAGACGAGGAAGCGCACGGCCTCGGCGATGTCGGCCGGGGTGGCGATGCGACGCAGGGGGATGCCCACGCGGAACGTCTCGGGCGAGCCGGCGATGACGGCCCGGGCGCCATGCTCGTCGGTCCACATTCCGCGCTGCATGGCGGTGTCGGTGGAGCCGGGGGAGACGACGTTGCACCGGATGCCGTGCTCGGCCAGCTCCAGCCCCAGGCACCGGGTGAACATGTTCGACGCGGCCTTCGAGGCGGCGTACGCGGCCATCTGCATTCTGGGCACGGTGGACGCGTTGGAGCCCACCGTGACGATGACTCCCGAGCGGCGCGGCACCATGCGCCGGGCGACGGCGCGGGACACATGGAAGACGCCATGGGTGTTGACGGCGAAGGTGGCCGCCCAGTCCGCGTCGGTGAGCGACACGGTGGGCGCCATCCGCAGGATTCCGGCCACATTCACCAGGATGTCGATGGGGCCCTGCTCGCGCTCGACGCGCTCCACCACCGCCTCCACCGCGGCGCTGTCACTCACGTCGGCGTGCCACGCCGAGGCCTGGCAGCCGCGCCCGCGCAGCTCCGTGACGAGGGAGCCGAGGCCCTCCACCTTCACGTCGAGTGCGGCGATGGACGCGCTGTCCGCCAGCGCCCGTGCCACCGCCGCGCCGATGCCCTGCGCGGCACCGGTGACGAGTGCCACCCTTGAAGTCGTCCCCATCGGTGCTTCTCGCCTGTTCTTCCGGAAACGGCCGGACGAGGAAATATCAGGTAATGAGAATGGTTCTCATTATCGTTGTCGCGCTAGATGCCATGGGGTGGCAGCAGTGTCAAGACTCCAGGCACACGGGTGGTGTGATTGGCGTCGGCGTTGCGGCGCCGTGACGTCTGCTTCAGGTACCCGGTGTGGGGCCGGCGTCCCAGCGCACGCGGTAGAGCGTGAGCGGCGCGTCCTTGCCCTTGACGGAGGTGGGCGGCAGGGGCTCCAGGGGCCAGCGCCGCTCCGTCAATAGATTCAAGGTGCTCTGGGTGATGAGAATCTCACCCGCGCCCGCGGCGCTGCACACCCGGCTGGCGACATTGGTGGTGTCGCCAATGGTGGCGTACTGCAGGAAGCGCTTGGAGCCGATGTTGCCCGCGGCCACCGGGCCGCTGTTCAGGCCGATGTGGATGAACAGCTCCTCCTGCTGATTCGCGCGCCGCTGCTCGTTGAGCCGCTGGAGCTCCTGCTGCATCCGCACCGCGGCCCGCACGGCGCGGTCCGCGTCGTCCGGGTGGGAGAAGGGCGCGCCCCAGGTCGCCATCAGCGCGTCGCCGATGTACTTCTCCAGCGTTCCCTCCTGCTCGAACACGATGTCCGCCATGATGGGGAAGTACGCGTTGAGCATGTCGACGACTTCGGTGGGCCGCATCGTCGAGGACAGCTGCGTGAAGCCGCAGATGTCCGAGAAGAGCGTCGTCACCTCCGCGTCCTTCGCGCCCAGCTCCATCCCCGACGACTGGTCCAACCGCGCCAGGGCGCTGGGCGGGAAGAAGCGCTGGTAGTTGTTGCGGCGGATGGCCTCCTGCTCGATTCGCCGGTACAGCAGCGAGTTCTCCAGCGCGATGCCCACCTGGTTGGCGAAGGACGACAGGAACTCCAGGTCCTCCTGGGAGAAGCGCTCCGGGCGCCGGAGGTTGTCCAGGTAGAGGACGCCCAGCAGCTCCTCCCGCGCCTTGAGCGGGGCGCACATGGCGGCGTAGATGGACTGCTGGACGACGGACTCGGCGGTGTCCAGGCGCGGGTCCAACCGCGCATCCGCGAAGAGCGCCGCGACGCCGTGCTGCTGCACGTACGTGGTGATGTGGCGACTGTAGAGCTGTGCCGAGTCCCTGGACCCGTCCGACGTCCGGGACACGTGTGGCCGCAACACGCCGGTGGTCTTGTCCACCAGGAGGATGACCGCGCGGTCCACCTCGAGCACCTGGAAGACCAGCTCCAGCGAGCGCTCCATCAGGCTTTCGATGGTGCCCGGCGACGAGAGGAACTGGCTCACCTTGAGGAGGATCTGCAGCTTGTCGCGGTCCCGCTCCGCCACGGGCGCGGTGCCCAGCTTGAGCGCGGAGGAGCGCTGCGGGTCCTGCGCGCCGAGCAGCTCCTGGAGCGACATCTGCGAGAGCGCACGCGACTCGTGGGTGAGCATGGGGCTCACCAGCGTCGCCTGCGTGTCCGCGAGCAGGCGGAAGGTGACGGCGCCGCAGCTGAAGGTGTCTCCGGGCCGCAGCTCCTGGCTGGAGATGCGGACCGAGCCGACGAAGGTGCCGTTCTTGCTCTGCAGGTCCGTCAGGACAATCCGGCCGTGCGTCGTGTCCAGCCGGGCGTGCTGGCGCGACAGGCTGCGGTGGAGGACGGAGACCTGGTTCTCCACGTCCCGGCCGATGTACGTGACGCCCTCGCCGAGCGGGAACGTCTTCTCGTCCGGAAGCCCCGGGTTCATGACGAGCTGCAGGGCGTGCACAATGCCTCCCGCGGTGATGGCCACGCCGTGGCCACTCGCGCCGTGTCTATCACAGGCCCGGGAGCGCCTGCCGGCGCCGTGTCAGCAGGAGGGAATCGCGAGACGCGGCTCAGGACAGGAGCTCGACGTACCCGTCCGTGCCATGCACGCGGATGCGCTGCCCATCCCGTATCCGCCGGGTGGCATGCTCCACCCCTACGACGGCCGGCAGGCCGTACTCCCGTGCGATGACCGCACCGTGGGTCATCAGGCCCCCCACCTCCGTCACCAGGCCCTTGATGGCGACGAACAGGGGCGTCCAGCTGGGGTCCGTATAGGGGGTGACCAGGATGTCGCCCGCTTCGAGCGCGGCGTCCGCCATGTCCAGGATGACGCGGGCCCGCCCCTCGATGACGCCGGCGGAAACCGCCAGGCCGACCAGCGCGCCGGCCGGCACATCTTCGCGTCGGTACGCCCCGGTGAGGACCTCGCCATCCGACGTGAGCACCCGGGGCGGCGTGAGCGCTTGATATGACCTGAACGCGTCCTTGCGCTGGCGGATGAGCGGGGCATCCACCTGCTTCGTGCGCACGACGTCGTAGAGCTCCTGGAACGTGAGGTAGAAGAGGTCCTCCTTCTCACGAAGCACGTGGGCCTGCACGAGGCGCTCGGCTTCCTCCAGCAAGGCCTGCTTGTAGACGAAGTAGCGGCTGACCATGCCGTACTTCGGATACTCCCGGTACCCGATGAAGGTCCGGACCCGGTCAATCATCCGCCGGGTCTCTTCGGCCTTCCGCTCCCCGTCCGGCAGGGCCCGCAGGCGCGCCAGCAACTCCTGTTCCTTGTTCAGGGCCTCCTGCCGCCCCTGCTCGAAGCGCCGCTTGCCGGCGCCCGGCTCGAAGTTCTTGATGTTGCCGAGGAGCAGGGGCACGAGCGTGGTGGGGCGTTCGCTCCAGCGCGGCCTCGTGATGTCGATTTCGCCGACGCAGCGCATGCCGTACGTGTCGAGATAGGCCTGGATGGCGTCTCGCGCTTCCCGCCCGCCCGCGAGCCTGGGCAGCTCGTCCAGGAAGCCCTCGTCCTCGACGTGCTGCAGGAACGCCACCACGTCCGGAGACGGGCGGATGACATCCGCGACGTCCAGGAGCGCCAGCCCCATCTCCGACGTGACGTTGTCGGGGACGGACTGCGTGAGTGTGTCGGCCGCGTTCTTCTCGCCCAGCCACGCCTGCAGCTGCTCGTTGAGCCAGAAGGTGGCATCCATCGCGGCCGTGAAGACCTGATGGCTGCGCGGGTCGAACAAGAGCCGCTTCAGCTCCTGGAGATCCTCCAGGATGAAGTCGAGCAGCGCCGGTCCGGACTTCGTCCGGAGGTCGCGCTTCAAGGCGGCGAGGGAGGCCTGGCTGCGCTCCATCAGCTCGGTGACGATGGCCCGATTTGTTTCGAGCGGGGCTGGCGCGGCGCCAGCCGGCACACCGCCGGGCCCCGCGTCCGGGAGCGACGGGATGAAGTCGCCACGGTCGAGGAGGGTCCGCAGCGCGTCCTTGATCAGCGGATCGGACTTGCCCAGGCCCTCCACGAGGACCGGGCGCATCGTTGGCGAAGCCAGGCCCCGGGTGACGTCGACGAACAGCCTCCCGCCGGCTTCGTACATGGGCCGGCCGGCCGTCAGCTGGAACAGGGAGAGCCCCAGGGGCTTCATCGGGTCGGTCATCATCTGCTGATGACCGACGGAGACGTAGACGTGGTTCTCCCGGTCGCCGGCCGCGGGGATGGGGAACAGCGTAGTGATGGGCCGGCTCTGGACGATGTGGAAGCCATCGTCGACCAGGCACCACTCGATGTCCTGGGGGCGGCCGAAGTGCGCTTCAATCCGCCGGCCCAGCTGCGCGAGCCGCAGGACCTGCGCATCCGTCAGCGCGGGCTGCGCCTGCCGCTCCGGCGCGATGACCTGTTCCTGCGTCCCGCCCGCCGGCGAGGCGAGGATGGCAAGCTGCTTGGTGGCGACCGCCGTGGAGACGACCTCGCCGTCCCGCACCTTGTAGACGTCCGCATTCACCCGGCCGGAGACCAGGGCCTCGCCAAGGCCAAAGCTGGCCTCCACGGAGGCGACCTTCCGGTTGCAGGTGACGGGGTCTGCCGTGAACAGGATGCCGGCCGCCTGCGGGAAGACCATCCGCTGCACGACCACGGCCATGTGGACCTTCCGGTGGTCGAAGCCGTTGCGCAGGCGGTAGGTCACGGCCCGCTCGGTGAAGAGCGAGGCCCAGCACTGGCTGACATGCCGGAGGATGGCCGCCGGCCCCACGATGTTCAGGTACGTGTCCTGCTGGCCCGCGAAGGAGGCCGTCGGCAGGTCCTCCGCCGTCGCGCTGGAGCGGACGGCGTAGGCGGCGTGCTCGCCGAGCCGGGCAAGCGGGTGGGTGATGGCCGCCGCCACCTCGTCGGGGATGGCGATGCCTTCGACCGTCCGCCGGACCTCCGCGCTGAGCGCGCGGATTGCCTCCCGGTCATCCGGCTTCAGGCGCGACAGCTGAACGAGCCGCTCGTCGAGCGACGGTGCTTCCGCCATGACCCGCTGGAAGGCAGCCGTCGTGACGCAAAAGCCCGCCGGCACGTGGATGCCTTCGAGCCGCGAAAGCGCCCCCAGGTGCGCGCCCTTGCCGCCAACGACCGCGACCTGCGTCGGGTCGACCTCCTGGAAGCCCAGCACGTAGCCGCGCATGCGCGCACCTGCCTAGAGGGAGTAGCCGAGCGTCACGCCCAACACGTGGGCGGAGCCCGAGTAGGTGCCGTCCATGCCCGGCGCCGTGCTCTCCGTGTCCGCGAGGATGACGAGCTGGTAGGCCGCGTCCGCCCGCAGCCGGCCCAGGGTGTAGCCGGCGCCCAGGCTGAACTTGTAGCGGTCCGCGTCCGGAAGGTCCGGCGTCAGCGTCTCGGCGGGGCTGGGCGACAGGTCCACCACGAAGCCGGCGCGCAGCTGCACGGCCTGCGTCAGGCCGTACTCGGCGCCCAGGTGGTACTTCGCCTTCGCCACCCACTGCTTGGCCACCGGGCTGTTCAGCTCCGGGTTGCCCGGGAACTGGATGGTCAGCGACTGGAAGCTGGCCCAGTCCACGAGCTGGAGGTCCATCGCCACCGTCAGCCGCTCCATGGGCGCGAAGGCGAGGCCCAGCGACAGCGTCGCGGGGAACTTCACGTCCGCTTTCACGTCCTGGTCCACCAGCCGCCGCTCGAACTCCAGTGGGATGTTCTGGAAGTCCGCGCTGCCCTCGAAGGTGGACGACACCGCGCTGCGGTAGTGGAGGCCGACCGTCAGCTCATCCGGCAGCACCTCGGCCTGGATGCCCGCGTTGAAGCCCACGCCCCAGGCGCCGCCGCCCAGGTGGATGGCGCCCTCGCTCTGGATGAAGTTCAGCGAGCGCTTCAGCTCCACCGTGCTGCGCACGATGTCCACGCCCACGCCCACGCGGAAATACTCGTGCAGCTGATACGCGAAGGTGGGGTTGATGTAGTACGCGGCCAGGCTGGACTCGCGGCCCTTGAAGCGGCCCACGAAGCCATCCTCCCAGCGGCTGCGCGCACCGTACGGCGTGTACGCGCCCAGGCCGAACGCCGCCTTCTCGAAGGGGCGGTAGACGATGAAGACGTGGGGCGGGGGCGACAGCGTCAGCTTCTGGCCCTGCGCCTCGCCACCCGTCGGGGTGAACTCCAGCAGGGGGAGGATGCCGGTGTCGCCGATGGTGATGTCCAGCGTCTTCACGCCGAGGATGTTCGCGGCGTTGGAGTAGATGGCGGACGAGTCGTCCAGCACGGCGGTGGACGCGTTACCCATGCCCGTCGAGCGTGCGCTGTGGGTATCAATCTGGAAGCCCGCGGCCTGGGTAGCACCGGCGGCGAGCAGCGTCACAAGGGAGAGCGTCTTCTTCATGGTGGGGGGCAGGGTCGTCACTCGGGGAGCCGCGACTATACGCGGAAGCGTCTCGGCTCGGGGAGCGCGTCGATGAGCGGGTCCACTTCGTCCCAGCCCACGCAGGGCAGCGTGACGTGGGAGCCCGCCACCGCCACCTGGACATGGCCGATGCCATAGCCCCGCTCCAGCGGCCCCTGCACGGCCCGCACCGACTGGATGCGCGAGCGGCGCAGCACGGTGGTGCGCCGGCGCCAGAAGCCCTGGCGCACGACGACGAGCCCCTCGGTGATGAGCCAGCCCTGGAAGCGCCAGTCGAACCAGGCGCCGACGAGCTGGAGCGGCAGCAGGGCCCAGGCCAGCACGCCCCAGGGCCAGAAGAAGAGGGTCGCGGGCACGGCGAAGAGGACGCTCAGCCCCACCGCGCGCACGCGCGCGCGCAGCAGCGCCTTGGGGTGCGCGGGGCGCAGGGACAGCTCGCCCAGCGCGGCGGGCAGGCCGGGGATGAGCCGCTCGACGAGCGACTCCATGCGGGCGGTGGGCACCACGGGCACCATCAGCTCGGCGCGCTCGGCGGGCTCGCGCCCGGCACGCACGCCCGCGGTCTCCACCTCCACCGAGCCGAAGCCGAACCAGCGGCGCAGCAGCGGCTCGTCGAGCACGACCAGCTGGATGCGCTCGCGCCGCACCGTCACCTGCCGCCGGGTGAGCAGCCCGCCCGCGGCCCGGAAGTGCTTGCCGGTATCCACCAGGCGGAAGCCATGGAAGCGCAGCACCGCCAGCACCACGTTCACCAGCCAGATGGCCAGCAGGCCCACGATGATGGCCAGGACGGCGGACACCCAGCTCATGCCGGGCCGCGCCAGCGCTTCCGACCGCGCCACCAGCCAGGGGAGCACGAGCTTGTGGAAGGCCTCCATCAGCTCGTTGATGGCGCCCATCACCACCGCGAGCACGCCCAGCCCCGTGGCCGTCGCGCCGTAGCGCAGCAGGTCGCCCAGCCGCATCTGCGCCAGGACTTCGCCCTCCAGCGCGCCCGCGGTGCTCACGGGCGCCAGCGCCGGGGCGTCCTGGCCCCGCGCCACGTGCAGCGCGTCGATGAGCGCCTGCGCGTCCTCGGGGGTGAGCCCGCGCAGGTGGCCCTCGGCCTTCTGGCCGGAGGCGGTCTCCACCTTCAGCTCCACCAGGCCCAGCAGCTTCGAGGTGAGGGGCTGGAGCACTTCGGTGTTCTGCACGCGCGCCGCTTCGATGAAGCGCGAGGTGCGGGTGAAGACGCCGGAGTGGATTTCCAGCTGCGCGCCCACCACGCGGTAGCGCAGCGTGGCCACCTCGTAGAGCAGCGCGGAGACGCTGAGCACCATGATGCCGATGACCAGCACCCAGGCGAAGGCGGGCAGGCCTCCGTCGCGCATGAAGAAGGTGGGCAGCATCGCGCCCAGCAGCGGGCGGCCCACGAGCCCGAGCATGGGGACCAGCGCCGCGAGCGGAGCCCGGGGGCTGAGCCGCTTCCACGGCACCTCGGCGTCGGCCGCCGTGAGCGGCAGCGGGGTCTCAGACGACATCATCGGGCCTCGCGCCGTACGAGCTTCTCGCGCAGGGCGTCCGCGGTCTCTCGCGCGAGGCCGGGAATCTCGCCGTCCGCGCCGCCGCCGGAGGCCGTGTAGACCTGGAGCCGCGCCAGCCCGAGCGCCCGCTCGATGGGCCCCTGGTGCACGTCCACATGCTGGATACGACCTGCTGGGATGGACACCAGCTGCCGCACCAGCACGCCGTGGGCGATGAGCAGGTCGTGCTCGCGCAGGGCCCAGCCCCAGCGCCGGTGCGCCCGCTGGGGATACCAGGCGACGAAGAAGACCGTCACCAGCAGCACCACGCAGGGAATCAGCCAGGCCCACCTGCCAAGTCCTGTCATCGACAGCGCGAAGCCCGCTACCACCGCGAGCCCGCCATACACGGCGACACGGATGAGCCCCGCGACGCGGAAGAGGGTGAGCGCGTTGGAAGGAAGCGTTTCGAGCGTGGGCGCTGTGTCGGACATGTGAGCCCTCCGTGGGCGTGAGGAGTGTAACCGGACCCAGCCTTGCGTGAGTGCGAGGCGACGCTGGCTAATCGTGCGAGCACGACGGTTTCAGGTGACCTGAGAAGGATGCTCGGGGTCCCGCGTTCACTCCTCGCGGCAGGGCCCCGGCCGAAATCAGGGCGCTCCTGGCTTATGCTCCCCCCGCTCACCAGCGAAGCCGACAGGCTTTCACCCCCTCTGGCGACCATGCCCCCATCCATCGCGCATTCCCCCCCGGCCGGGACTCTCTTGGCGTTGCTCGAAGCCCGCGCGAATGCGTTGGTGAGCGGACGCTCTACACCTTCCTGGAGGACGGCGGCGACGACGCGCCCCTGAGCTATGCGGCACTGGCCGTGCGTGCGCGCCGCATCGGCGCCGTGCTCCAGTCGCTGTCGCGTGCGGGCGAGCGGGCCGTGCTCCTCTACCCGCCGGGCCTGGAGTACATCGCGGGCTTCTTCGGCTGCCTGTACTCCGGGCTGGTGGCGGTTCCCGCCTATCCGCCCGACCCCATGCGGCTGGAGCGGACGCTGCCCCGGCTCCGCGCCATCATCCGCGACGCGCGTGCGAGCGTGGTGCTCACCACGGCCGCCATCCAGGAGGTGGGCGAGGCGCTCTTCGAGCACGCGCCGGAGCTGGCGGCGCTCCGCTGGGTGGCGACGGATGCACTCCCCGAGGGAGTGGAGTCGGACTGGCGGAGTCCGGGGCCCTCGCCCGACACGCTGGCGTTCCTCCAGTACACGTCCGGCTCCACGGGGACGCCGAAGGGCGTGCGGCTCACACACGGCAACCTGCTGCACAACCTGGGACTCATCTCCCAGGCCTTCCAGGTGCGCGACGACAGCGTGGGCGTCATCTGGCTGCCGCCGTACCACGACATGGGCCTCATCGGCGGCGTCCTCCAGCCGCTGTTCGCGGGCTTCCCCGTGGCGCTCATGTCGCCGCTCGCCTTCCTGCGGCGCCCGCGCTTCTGGCTGGAGTCGCTGTCCCGCTTCGGCGGCACCATCAGCGGCGGCCCCTGCTTCGCCTTCGACCTGTGTGTGCGCAAGGTGCCCGCCGCCGAGCGCGAGGGGTTGGACCTGCGGCGCTGGGAGCTGGCCTTCTGCGGCGCCGAGCCCATCCGCGCCGATGTGATGGCGCGCTTCGCCGAGGCTTTCGCTCCCTCGGGCTTCCAGGGGGGCGCGCTGTATCCGTGCTACGGCCTCGCGGAGGGCACGCTGATTGTGTCGGGCGGGCGCAAGGGCGAGGGCATTCGCACGCGGACGTGGGACGCGGCGGCGCTGGAGCGCAACGAGGCCGTGGAGGCGCCGGAAGGGCCTGGCGCGCGTCCGCTGGTCGGCTGCGGCGGGTCGATGCCGGACCAGACGGTGCTCGTCGTGGAGCCGGGGACGCGGCGCCCGTGCCCCGCCGGAGCGGGTGGGGGAGCTGTGGGTCTCCGGGCCCAGCGTGGCGCGCGGGTACTGGGAGCGGCCCGAGGAGAGCGAGGCGACCTTCGGCGCGATGCTGGCGGAGGACCCGAGCGGCCAGCGCTTCCTGCGCACGGGAGACCTGGGGCTGCTGCGCGATGGCGAGCTGTTCATCGTGGGCCGGAGCAAGGACCTCATCATCCTGCGAGGGCGCAACCTGCACCCGCAGGACCTGGAGCAATCACTGGAGCGCAGCCACCCCGCGCTGCGGCCCGGTGGCAGCGCCGCGTTCGCCATCGAGGTGGAGGGCGAGGAGCGGCTCGCGGTGATGTGCGAGCTCGACGCGCGCAGGCCCTGGACGCCGGATGAGGTGGTGGCCGCCGTGCGCCGTCACCTGTCCGAGGCGCACGAGGTCCAGTTGCACACGTTCGTCCTGCTGGAGCCCGGGGCCCTGCCCAAGACGTCCAGCGGAAAGGTCCAGCGCGGTGCCGCCCGGGCGGAGCTGCTCGCCGGGACGGCGCGGGCGCTGATGACCTGGAGCGAGGCAGGGACTCTGGAGGACGTCGCCCCGGCCGTGCCCACGCAGCCCGTCACCGTCGAGGGCATGGAAGCGTGGCTTGTGGGGCGGCTCGCTCAGCGGCTTCGGGTGTCTCCTGAGACGCTCGCGCGGGACGTGCCCATCACGTCCTTCGGTCTGGACTCGCTGGGCGCCGTCGAGCTGGCGAACGACGTCGAGGCCCTGGGCACCGTCCGTCCGGACTGGGAGGTCCCTGCTCCAGGGGCCCGACGGTGGCCGACCTCGCGCGCACGCTCTTCGGAGGCTCGCGGTGCCTCCGTGCCTGCACCGCTGGTCAGGGGCGGGGCGCAGGACGCCGGCGCCGCTCACGTCCGCTCAGCAGCGGCTGTGGCTCTTCGAGCAGCTCCATCCGGGGAGCCCGGCGTACCACCTGCCCGCAGCGGTGCGGCTCAGCGGCGTCCTGGACGAGGGCGCGCTGGAGCGGGCCTTCGCGGCGCTGGCGGACCGGCACGAGGCCCTGCGCGCCACGTTCCGCGAGCAGGACGGCACCCCCTCGCAAGTCACGCGGCCGGGACTGGCGCCGGGGATGCGGCGCGTGGACCTTCGCGAGACGCCCGCGGCGGAGCGTGAGGCGACGGCGCTGCGGCTTGCGAGGGAAGAGGCGTGCGCGCCCTTCAACCTCGTGAACGGGCCCGCGTGCCGGCTGACGCTGTTCCGGCTCGACACGCATGAACACCTGCTCGTCGTGGTGCTGCACCACCTCGTCTCGGATGGCGCCTCGTTCGCCATCCTGGCGCGGGAGCTGAGCGCCCTCTACACGGCGTTCTCCTCGGGGCGGGAAGCCTCGCTGCCAGTGCTTCCATTCCAGTATCCCGACTTCGCGCGCTGGCGCCGCGAGCGGGACGAAGAGGCCGCGCGCTCCGCGTCCATGGACTGGTGGAAGCAGCGACTGGCGGGGGCGCCCTCGGCCCTGGAGCTTCCGGCGGACCACCCGCGCCCGCCGGTGCCTTCGTACCGGGGCGCCCGGGTGCCGCTGCA
>JBKGHK010001469.1:0-1080 GCA_046520375.1 Pyxidicoccus sp. 3LFB2 | reverse complement strand
CGATGGCCGCGGCGTCGAGCGCGCCGAAGGCCGCCGCATCCTCGGCGGGCATGGCGCGGCGCAGGGCCACGTTGCGCACGCGGCGCTCCTCGGCCGGCGCGTCGTCCAGGAAGGTGTAGGGCTGGCTGTGAATCATCGCGTGCGCGAAGACGCTGGGCTCCGGCACGTCGCGCGCCTCCAGCTTGATGCGGCCATCGCGCATGCGCCGCAGCACCTCGCGCAGGCCGTCCACGTCCATCGCCTCGCGCAGGCAGTCGTCCATCGTCTGCTTCACCAGCGGGTGGTCCGGCAGTTCAATGTCACCGCCCCCGTGGTTGTCCTGGCAGCCCACCTGCGCGGGAAAGACGGCGGCGAGCAAATCCTCACTGCGCGCGCGCTGGAGGTTGGGCGCCACGCGCTTGCCCGACATGAACCGGTGCAGCGCCAGCGCCCGCGTGGCCACCCAGCGGAAGCGCGTGCCGAAGATGGGCGCCTGCAGCACCGCCTGCACCAGCACCTCCTCCACATGGTCCGGGTGGAGGAAGTCGAAGATGTCCGCCAGCGGGAAGGAGTGCTGCTCGCCCAGCGACAGGAGGATGCCGTCCTCGGTGGCCGCCGCCTGCAGCTCGAAGTCGAACGAGCGGCAGAAGCGCTTGCGCAGCGCCAGCCCCCACGCGCGGTTGATGCGGCTGCCGAAGGGCGCGTGGATGATGAGCTGCATGCCGCCCGCTTCGTCGAAGAAGCGCTCGGCCACCACCGTGGTGTGGCTGGGCACCGCGTCCAGCATCTTCTTGCCCAGCCGCAGGTAGCCCAGCAGCGCGTCCACCGCGGGCGGCGGCATGCGCAGCTCCTTCTCCAGGAAGGTCTGCGCGTCCTCGCGCTTCAGCAATTCCTCGCGCAGCCGGCCCACCTGGGCGGACAGCTCGTCGGTGCGGCCCGGGGCCTCGCCGCGCCAGAAGGGCACGTTGGGCGGCGCGCCTCGCGCGTCCTCCACCACCACCGTGCTGCCCATCACCCGCTGAATCCGCCACGCCGTGCTGCCCAAAAGGAAGATGTCCCCGGGCGACGACTCCACCTCGAAGTCCTCGTCCAGCGTGCCCA
>JBKGHK010001468.1:0-1081 GCA_046520375.1 Pyxidicoccus sp. 3LFB2 | reverse complement strand
AAGCCCAGCCCGCCGCCGGCAACGGTGAGGTGCACGCGCGCCCCGCCTCGCTGTGGCGCCGGCTGCTCTCGTTCACCATCGACGCGCGGCCATCGCTGGCGTGGCGCGCTCTACATCACCCTCGCCTCGTCGGTGACGGGGACGAGGCGCCCGAGGCCGGGCTGACGGGCCTGGACGCCTTCGTGGGGTGGCTGCGCGCGCTCCACACCGTGCTGCTGCCCGGGTTTTTCCTGGTGCTGGTGCTGGCCCTCGTGTACTGCGCGGTGGCGGCCTTCCTGTGGAACGGGCGCACGCTCGGTCGGCTGCTCCTGGGTCTGAGGCTCGTGGACACGCATGGCCTGGCCCCGGCACCGGGCCGCGCCATCGTGCGCGCCATGCTCGCCAGCCTGTCCTTCGTGCTCTTCCTGGGCGGTTTCTGGATGGCGCTTTTCGACCGACGCGGGCAGACACTGCATGACAAGCTGACGTCCACCTTCGTCGTTCAACCGAGCTGACCTTCCGTTTCATTGTGCCTTGCGGCCGTGGCCGTAAGATGCCGCGTCCTACATGCCCGCCCGCCTCGCCCAGCTCCTCGTCTCGCGCATGCTTCTCTCCCAGGAGAAGGCGGGCGAGGTGCTGCGTCAGCACCAGGCACAGGGCGGGCTGTTGGACACGGTGTTGTTGGAGCGGGGCATCGCCGGTGAGGCGGACGTGCTCGCGCTGTTGGGTGAGGTTTCCGGCTTCCGGCCGGTGAACCTGATGGACTTCGAGCCCAACCCGGACGTCGCCTCCTTCATCCCACCGAAGCTCGCCGAGCGCCTGTGCGTGGTGCCGTTGTCGCTGGACGGCAGCACGCTGCACGTGGCCTGCGGCTACCCGGTGCCGAAGAAGGAGCTCGACGAGGTGGGCTTCCTCCTCGGCAAGCCCCTCGAGCTGTGGGTGGCCGTCGAGGTGCGCATCCGCGAGTGGGTCTCCATCATCTACCGCCAGCCGCTCTCGCCGCGCTTCGCCCAGCTGTCGGCGGCGCTCGACCCCGAGCGGCTCGCCGCGGCCACTCCGCCTCCGCCCCCCGCCGCCGCGCAGGAAGACTCGCTCACCGCGG
>JBKGHK010001467.1:0-1082 GCA_046520375.1 Pyxidicoccus sp. 3LFB2 | reverse complement strand
CCCCCGCCGGCCCGGCCTGCTCCGGCGGCCCGGGCGGACACGGATGAGCGCTCGGTGGCAGTGGAAGAGGATGCCGCGCTTCGAGAGGCCGCCCGCCAGCTCGCGGGGAAGTCGGGCAGCCTGGGCCGGTTCTATGCGCTGGCCGCGATGAAGCTGGAAGACCGCGCGCGCGTCCTCAGGGCAGTAGAAGGAATGGAAGGGACGAAGGTGACGGTGGAGGGCGAAGGCCGCAACCGCCGTGTGGTGTTCACTCCGGACAAGCCGGCTCCGCTGCCCAAGAAGAGCCTGCTGCCGGACGACGACGAGGACGACTTCGACGAGTGAGCGCGCCCGCGCCACACACGCCAGGGTCGCCGGAAGCGAGACGAGGGATGGGCAAGGCGAAGGCTCTCAAGGACAAGCTGTACGGCGCGGCGGTGCTGAAGATGAGCTTCCGCCTGCGAGGGGACGAGGACTCCCCCGCCTTCCGCGTCGTCTACCCGGGCGTGCTGCGGGATTTGGAGCTCGAGGACGGCGCGGTGGAGCGCTACATCGACGAGAACCGCGAGGCCGTGGAGAAGGCCGCCCGCGGCTCCACGCCCCCGATGGGGCCTCGCTGAAGGCGGGCCCCGTTGCTGTGAATCGCGGGGTGCCCCGCTCCGCATGACGTCCCGGTGGACGCGGGCTCCCTGTTCCCCCACCGTGCAGACATGACGTCCGTTTCCCCCACCATCGCCGCCCTGGCCACCGCGCCCACCGCCGGGGCCGTGGGCATCCTCCGGCTGTCCGGCCCCGCCGCGCTGGACGTGGGCCGCTGCTGGCGCCCGGAGTTCCCGCCGAGCCCACGCCACGTCACGCGTACCTCGCCACCTTCGTGGATGCGCAGGGCCGCGCGCTGGACGAGGGGCTCTTTCTCTACTTCCGCGCGCCGCACTCCTTCACCGGCGAGGACGTGGTGGAGCTGCAGGCGCATGGCAGTCCCCGCCTGCTGAGCCTGCTGCTGGCACGCGCGCTGGAGGACGAGCGCGTGCGCCCGGCGACGCCTGGGGAGTTCACCCGCCGCGCCTTCCTGAGCGGACGGTTGGACCTCACGCGCGCGGAGG
>JBKGHK010001466.1:0-1083 GCA_046520375.1 Pyxidicoccus sp. 3LFB2 | reverse complement strand
GCCTCTTCAGCGAGACGCGCCTCTTCAGCGAGACGCGCCTCTTCAGCGAGACGAGCCTCCTCAGCGAGACGCGCCTCTTCCGCCCGGAGAGCCTCCTCAGCGACACGAGCCTCCTCGGCGAGTCGGGCCTCCTCCGCGAGACGCGCCTCTTCCGCCAGCCGCTCCTGCTCCGCGATGCGGCGCTCTTCAGCGAGGCGACGCTCCGCTTCTAGTCGAGCCTCCTCAGCAAGGCGGTGCTCTTCGGCGAGGCGAGCCTCTTCCGCTAGACGTGCTTCCTCCGCACGCCGAGCCTCTTCCGCCAACCGAGCCTCTTCAACGAGGCGACGCTCCTCTTCGATGCGCGCTTCTTCCGCGAGCCGCGCCTCTTCCGCCAGTCGAGCCTCTTCAGCGAGACGCGCCTCTTCCGCAACGCGCGCCGCCTCAGCGAGACGCGCCTCTTCCGCCAGCCGAGCCTCCTCAGCGAGACGGGCCTCTTCTGCCGCGCGGAGACGCTCCTCCTCTTCGGCTCTGCGCCGTTCTTCCTCGGCGCGGCGCGCCTCGTCCGCGAGCCTCAACTCCTCCTGGAGTCGAGCCTCTTCTTCAATCCTCTGCTGTTCCGCAATGCGGGCCTCTTCGGCCAACCGTGACTCTTCAGCGAGGCGAGCCTCTTCCGCGAGACGGCGTTCCTCGGCAAGCCGGGCTTCCTCCGCGAGACGTGCCTCCTCAAGCTGACGCTCTTCTTCGAGGCGAGCCTCTTCCGCAAGACGCGCTTCTTCCGCGAGGCGGCGCTCCTCTTCGAGGCGGGCCTCTTCCGCGAGACGAGCCTCCTCAGCGAGACGAGCCTCCTCCGCGAGTCTCAGTTCCTCCGCGAGGCGGGCCTCCTCTTCGAGCCGGCGCTGCTCAGCAATGCGCGCCTCTTCAGCCAGCCGGGATTCCTCCGCGAGGCGGGCCTCTTCAGCGAGGCGGGCCTCCTCGGCGAGGTGAGCTTCTTCCGCGAGGCGACGCGCTTCTTCCGCGAGCCGAGCCTCTTCCGGCGAGGCGTGCTTCCGTCGGCGAGGCCGTGCTTCCTCGGGCGAGGCGGCGCGCGTCCTCCTGACGAGCCTC
>JBKGHK010001465.1:0-1086 GCA_046520375.1 Pyxidicoccus sp. 3LFB2 | reverse complement strand
CCGCCCCGGATCATCGGGGGCAGGCCGGTGTCCGAAGGGGTGGTGCCGTTCTGGCGGAGGATGGGCGGCGGGCGCTCCGGATCGCGGAGACGGTGCCTCCTCGGATCATCGGAGGCAGGCCCGTGTCGGAGGCCGCGGATCCGCCCCGGATGACGGGCGGAAGTGTGGTGTCGGAAGAGGCGGTGCCGCCGCGAATCACGGGAGGCAGGCCCGTTTCGGAGGCGGCGGATCCGCTCCGGATGATGGGGGGAAGTGCCGTGTCCGAAGGGGCCGTGCCGCCGCGAATCACGGGAGGCAGCCCGGGTTCAGAGGAGGCCGTGCCGCCACGGACAATGGGCGGGAGTCCCGTCTCGGAGGAGCCGGTGCTCTCGGATCATCGGGAGATGCCCGGCGTCGGAAGTGGCGGAGCCACCGCGAATCACGGGAGGCAGCCCGGGTTCAGAGGAGGCCGTACCGCCACGGATAATGGGCGGGAGTCCCGTATCGGAAGAGGCGGCGCCTCCCCGGATCATAGGAGGCAGCCCGGTCTCCGAAGGAGACCCCGAGCGCGGCACGGGCGCCGGGCGCTCGGACTCGATGGACGCGGTGCCCTTCGGGGGCGTGGGGAGGGACGGAATGCGTCCCGAGGGCGTCTCCACCCGGGCCGAGGTGCTCCGTGAGCCATTCAGCGCGCGCACGGGGACGATGGGCGTGGGCTCGGGCGGCTCTTCCTTCCGGGGCGCCGGGAGGGGCGCACGGCTGGACGAGGAGGAGAACGACTCCTCGCGCATGAGCAACGCCGCGGGCACCTTGACGATGGGCGTGGGGGCCGGCGGCTCGTCACGGCCTGGCGGAGGGGGGACCCGGATGACCGGGGTGGACACCCCTGAATCCGCACGGTGACCCGGACCAGCATTCCGGGTCGAGGGGGTGGAGGGCGACGGCTCCTCGCGGGAGGGCAGGGCCGGGCTCCGATTCACCGGCGTGGAGTCCGATGGCGCCTCCCGGGACGCCAGCGCAGGGCTCCGATTCACCGGCGTGGGGTCCGAGGGCTCCTCTCGGGACGTCGGAGCCGGGCTCCGAGTCACGGGCGTGGGCGCGGGCGGC
>JBKGHK010001464.1:0-1086 GCA_046520375.1 Pyxidicoccus sp. 3LFB2 | reverse complement strand
CCGTACGCGCGCGTCTGTCCCGCCCGCACCTCCACGCGGCCCGCGTGCACCCGTCCGCCGCGCACCAGCCGCACCGCGTAGGCCCCCGGAGTGACGGCCACACGCCGCGCGGCTCCGGGCACCAGCTCGGCGATGACCTGGTCTCTCGGCGCCTGGGCCACCAGCGCGCGCTCGAAGCCGTCGGGGAGCTCCAGCAGGGCGTCCGGGCGGGACAGCTCGGTGAGGACCAGCTCTCCCCGGCCCGACAGGCGATAGTCGTAGGCTGGGTGCTGCGTGCCCACGAAGGTGGACGTCGTCTGCGTCACCGTCCGCGAGAAGGCGTACTGGTAGGCCTCCGCCAGGGTGACGCGGCCATCCCCCGAGCTGTCCGCCGCGCCCCTCAGCCCCGAGACGAAGTGGTGGGTGAAGATGCCGCCGCCCACCTCGCGGGACTCCAGCGCCACCTCGTCCGCCGCGCTCGACGTGAGCAGCACCTGCCCGGAGGAGGCCAGCTCGTCCGTGAGGCGCACCTGGAAGGCCGGCCCCAGGGCGCCCCCCTTGGCCGTGAGCAGCGCGCCACTGCGACAGCTGTCCACCAGGGCCACCCGCACGTCTGCCCCGGTGCCGTCGAGCCAGGCTCGCAGGTCCGAGAAGCGCAGTCGCTCGCTGCCCAGCTCCAGCGCCTCTCCATCCGAGTGGCCGGAGAAGTAGAAGGTGAGGATGACGCGGGTGGAGGGCGTCCCGTGCCAGCCACGGACGCGCTGTCCGGCCCGTGCGAGCGCGCGGCGGACTTCTTCCAGCCCGCGTCCCTGGAGCAGGAAGAGATTCTCTGGGGCCACGCCGCCCAGCTCCACGAGGACGCGCGCCAGCTTGCCCGCGTCCGTCTCCGCGAAGTGCAGCGGAGGGCGCTCGCCGCTGCCCGCGTTGTTGCCCACCACGACGGCGAGTCGCCAGGTCTCCGCCAGGGCGAGCCCGGGCAGCAGGAGCAGGAGCGCGAGGAGGGCGGGGCGCAAGGCGTTCATGGCTTTTCAAGAAGGAAGGAGGCCTGCCCGTCGGCGGGGACGGAGAGCCGGCGCGCCTCCCGCACGGCCTGGGGCCCCGGCGGCG
>JBKGHK010001463.1:0-1088 GCA_046520375.1 Pyxidicoccus sp. 3LFB2 | reverse complement strand
GGCAACGCGGCCGCGAACGACGGGTGCTCCGCGTCCTGCAGGGTGGAGCCCGGCTACACCTGCGCCGGCTCGCCCAGCACCTGCGCGACGGGCTGCGGTGACGGCGTGCGCGCGGGGAGCGAGACGTGCGACGACGACAACTCGGCGTCCAATGACGGCTGCTCCTCCACCTGCGCGCAGGAGTCCGGCTACGACTGCACCGGCACCTCGCCCACCATCTGTGCCGCGCGGTGCGGCGACGGGCGCGTGAGGGGCAGCGAGACGTGCGACGACGGCAACACCACCTCGGGTGACGGGTGCAACGCCACCTGCAACGTGGAGGGGGTGTTCGAGTCGGAGGCGAACGACACGGTGGAGACCGCCGACGTCCTGACCTGGGTGCCGGCCCGGGCGTTCGGCACGCTGGCCACCGCGGCGGACGTGGACGTGTACCGCTTCACCCTCACCGCGGTGACCGACCTGCGCATCGACACGGACGACAGCCGGGGCTCGCACAGCTGCCACGGCATCGACACGGGCATCCGGCTGCTGGACGCCAACGGCAACGTCCTGGCGGAGGACGACGACGGCGGGCTGAGCCTGTGCTCCCTGCTGGACCCGTCGACGGACCCGGAGGTGACGCACCTGCGCCCGGGCACCTACTACGTCGCCGTCCGCGCGGTGCTGTTCAGCGGCTCGGGCACCGCGACCTACGGCCTCAACATCCAGCGCGTGGCCACCTGCGGCGACGGCGAGCGGACGGGCACCGAGACGTGCGACGACGGCAACACGGCAGACGGGGATGCGTGCAACCGCTTCTGCCAGCTGCCTCCCACCCTGGAGTCGGAGCCCAACAACACGACGGCCACGGCCAGCGGCCCGCTCGTCCCGGGGGCGCTCTTCGGCGGCGCCCTCAGCCCGAGCAGCGAGGAGGACCTCTACCGCTTCACCCTCACCGCCACCACGGACGTCGCCCTGGAGGTCTTCGACGAGGCGGGGCCTTCGAGCTGCCTCGGCATCGACCCGGGCCTCGCCCTGCTGAACGCGAGCGGCACGGTGGTCGCCACCAACGATGACGCCGGGCCGGGCGCCTGCCCCCCGGGCTGTCC
>JBKGHK010001462.1:0-1088 GCA_046520375.1 Pyxidicoccus sp. 3LFB2 | reverse complement strand
CGGCCGCGGCGTCCGTCGTGGCGGCGTCAGCGGCGGCGGGCGGCTCCTCGGGGGCGCCTTCCACCTTGCCGGTGGTCTCATCCCGGCGGAGGAGCTTGTCGAGGCGGGACTCGGCTTCCTCGCGGATGGAGGCCACGCGCGGGGTGACCTGCTGCTGGATGAAGCCGGAGATGGACTCGCCGGGGTGGCGGATGATTTCCCGCAGCACCGACAGCGGCATCTGGTTCTTCTTCTTCTCCTCCTCGAAGATGATCTGCGCGAGGGTGACGGAGGTCAGGTCCTCTTTGGTACGATTGTCGACAATCCGTACCTCGGTACCTTCCTTGATCATCGCGGCGATCTCATCAAGGGTGACGTATCGGCTCTCCACGGTGTCGTAGAGCTTCCGGTTCGTGTACCGCTTGATGATCTTGGGCTCCTTGCTCGGAGCGCCTGCTTGCTCGGCCTCGCTCATGTGTCTCTCCGCCCCTTTTGGGCTCGACTCCAAGCCACGTGCCCCGCCTGAGTCTCGCAGGGGCGAACCTCGTACCAGAGGGGGTGGGAGCGAGCAAGCTACGAGAACCCGGCTCGCGGTGTCCGCCCACTGCCCCTATACTCGCGCTCCCAGCGGGACCTGCTGAATGATCGTCAAGTGCGAGCGGTGCCAGACGCGGTTCAAGATCCCCGACGAGAAGGTGTCGGACAAGGGGGTCAAGGTCCGCTGTACCAAGTGTCAGAACACTTTCCGGGTCACCCGTGAGACCGACACGGCCGCGACGGGTGCGCCGCCAGCACCCCCTCCAGACGGGCAGGTGGACCCTTTCGCCCGGTTTGGCGCCGCGCCGGACCCTCGGGGCGTGGAGATAACCAAGCCCGGGTACTTCGCCCAGGGCGTGGAGGCGACCAAGGGCTCGACCGCTGCCCGGCAGTCCTCCGCGCCGTGGAACAGCGTGGACGGGGACATCGACACGGAGGCCGGCGTCTTCCACGAGCCGACCCGCGTCGGCCCCATCCCGCTGCCTCCCGCCGCGCGTCCGCCGGCCCCTCCATTCGACCTTCCCGCCAGCGCGGGGCCCGGGGTGGCAGCTCCGGGCGCCGGTCCCACTGCC
>JBKGHK010001461.1:0-1093 GCA_046520375.1 Pyxidicoccus sp. 3LFB2 | reverse complement strand
CCAGCGGCCCGCGCCCGCTGCGCCTCCCCCACAGCCGCCCTCACTTCGCGTCGGATTCGCCGGCTGCGCCGCGGTCCTGGGCGGACCGGTGTGTGAGCTCCCCGGAGACCGCCGACTGCGGCTCTGGGTGGAGCTTCCCACGCGCGTCACGCTGACTGTCTCCGCGGGTGGAGCCCGGCTTCCCGTGGAGGAGCGGGAGGCGCCAGGCGGACGTGCCTGCACCTTCGTGGTGCCAGCTGGCGCCACGGAGGTGGTGCTGGAGGTGGCGCTGCCCGGCGGCCCGGCGGTGTGGCGACTGCCGGTACGGGAGCTGGAGCCCGTGCCGCTGCTCCAGCGCGCGACGGCGCTGCGCGCGGAGGGGAAGCCCGAGGAAGCAGCGCGACTGCTGCGCGAGGGGGCTCCGTCGCTCACGGACGTTGCTCGCGCGCGGGCGAAGAGCCTGCTCGCCCGCGTAGAGCTGTCACAGGGCCACGCAGATGCGGCAATCGCGCTGCTGAGGGAGACGCTGACGCTCCACCGTCAGGCGCAGCGCCGCTCGGACGAGACGAGCGATGCGATGGTCCTCACCTATACGCTCATCCATCACGGGCGCCGCTTCACCGAGGCACGCGAGGTGCTCGGAGCACTCGGGCCCCTGGACAGAAGCTTTCCCGAGGGCAGCGCCCAGCTCGCCTATCACGAGGGGCTGCTGGCGCTCGAATCGGGAGACCCCGGCACCGCGCTCCGGCACTTCACCGGGGCGGCGCTGCTCGCGGAGCGGCTGGGCATCGGGCGGCTGCAACGCGCGGTGCGGCAGGTGCTGGCGACGACGCTCCAGTCCCTGGGCCGCGATGCTGAGTCCCTTGCCCTGCTGGAGGTGCTGCGTGCGGAGACCGGTGTCTCCGACTGTGAAAGGGCGGACCTGCTCACCAACATCGGCTGGGGGCTGCTGCTCGCGCGGGAGGCCGGTGGCTCGACGCGGGGCGAGCCGGCGCCCCCGCTGGAAGAGGCGCTCGCGCTCTACCGTGGGGTGTGTGCCAGCCCCGATGACGAAGCCAATGTCCTGGTGAATCTCGCGCTGGCGGAGCTGCACGCGGGACGCGCGGCTGCCGCG
>JBKGHK010001460.1:0-1093 GCA_046520375.1 Pyxidicoccus sp. 3LFB2 | reverse complement strand
GTGCGCGCCCGCTTCGGTGAGCTGCCCGGCGGCGCCTGGCCCGAGGTCCCCCCACCTGCCGGCGTGGGTGCTGCCCATCGCCCGTCCGGGGGCGGAGCGCCCGTACGGCTTTCTCGTCGCGGGCCTGAGCGCGCGCCGCGCGCTGGACGACAGCTACCGGGGGTTTCTGGGCCTGGTGGCGGACCACATCGCCACGGCCGTCGGCAACGCCCGCGCCTATGAAGAGGAGAAGAAGCGGGCCGAGGCCCTGGCCGAGCTCGACCGTGCGAAGACGACCTTCTTCAGCAACGTCAGTCACGAGTTCCGCACGCCCCTCACCCTGATGCTGGGACCCGTCGAGGACAGCCTCGCCGACGAGCGCGAGCCGCTTTCGCCCGGGCAGCGGGAGCGCCAGGAGCTGGTGCGCCGCAACGGCCTGCGGCTGCAGAAGCTCGTCAACACGCTGCTGGACTTCGCCCGCATCGAGGCGGGACGCGCCCAGGTCTCCTTCGTCCCCACCGACCTCGCCCGGCTCACCCGGGACCTCGTGAGCGCCTTCGACTCGGCGATGGCGACCGCCGACCTCAAGCTGGTGGTGGACTGCCCCGCCCTCCCCGAAGCCGTCCATGTCGACCCGGAGATGTGGGAGAAGATTGTCCTCAACCTCGTCTCCAACGCCTTCAAGTACACCTTCGAGGGCGAGGTCCGCATCTCCCTGGGGTGGCTGGGCGAGCACGTGGAGCTCACCGTCCGGGACACGGGCACGGGAATCCCAGAGGCCGAGCTGGGGCGCATCTTCGAGCGCTTCCACCGGGTGGAGGGCGCACGAGGACGGAGCTACGAGGGGACGGGCATCGGCCTCGCCCTCGTGCAGGAGCTGGTCCACCTGCACGGCGGGAAGGTGGCGGTGAAGAGCCTCCTCGGGAAGGGGACCACCTTCACCGTGACGCTTCCCACCGGCAGTGCCCACCTGCCCCGGAGACAGCTCGGCGCGCCCCGGGCGCTCACCCCCACCCGCATGGGCCCGGAGGCGTTCCTCGCCGAGGTCGCCCAGTGGAATGGCCCCGACGCTCCGGCGGCCACGCCGCTCGCGACGCCGCGCCCCGCGCAGGGG
>JBKGHK010000145.1:0-17724 GCA_046520375.1 Pyxidicoccus sp. 3LFB2 | reverse complement strand
ACGGGCGTCGCCGGACACCCGCGCTGGTAGGCCTCCAGCGCGCGGGTGAAGCGCTCGCGCTCCGGGGCGGGCCACTCCTTCGGCAGCGCCGCCACCGCGCGGCGCTGCTCACTCACGGCCTGCTCGCACTGGTTCGTTCCCGCCAGCACCGCGGCGAACGTCTCCAGGACGTACGGATTGCCGGGGGAGATGGCGCGTGCCCGGGTCGCGAGCGGCGCCGCGTCCGCGTACCGGCCTTCCTCCACCTGGAGCCAGGCCAGCTCGTTGGCCGCCCACCAGGCCCCTGGAGACAGCTCCTGGGCGTGGCGCAGGGCCTGTCGGTACCAGGGGTCTTCAGGTGCCATCCTCGCCAGCTGCATGGCCAGGCTTCCCCAGGCCATGGGACTGGCCGGGGCGTGCGCCGCCCGCGCGCGGGCCCACTGGAGCCGCTGGTCCTCCGGGAGCACCTGGGGCATCGGCACCCCCGGCCGCGCGGGCGAGAACTTCACCTGGAAGGTGTAGGGGATGTCGATGGGATGGCCCGCCACCGTCGCGGGGTGGAATCTCGCCCGGCGGGCGAAGTCGAGCAGGGCCTCCGCGACGCCCTCGACGCCGCCTTCGAGGACCGAGCAATCCCGGAACAGTCCCTCCACGCCCAGCCGGCAGCTGACCACTCCCGCGGTGTGGAGCTGCTTTCGCAGCACCCCCTTGGGGAAGTCGGGCAGCGCGCCGTTGCTCAGCGTCGGGAGCTTGTAGTTCTCGCGCAGGAAGACACAGGACTCCAGCAGGCCGGACAGGCAGGTGGCCTTGAGGTCATCCACGGCCTGGCGGGTCTGCTCCGCCGTGGGCTTGCCGCTCAGCGCCTCGGTGGCTTCCCGGAAGATGGCCGGAGCCTGATGGGGCTCCACGGCCACCTCGGGGTCTTCCTCGAAGAGGCTGCTCCAGGGCGCGGCGTCCGGGTCGCGGATGCGCCCGCTGTCGTCCACGTAGCGCTCCAGCGCGTCGGACAGGTGGCCGTGGCTGGCGGGAAGGTCCGGCAGGTTCGCGTGGCGGCAGCCCACCGCGAGCAGCAGCGGGCAGAGGGCAAGGACGTAGCGGCGCATGCCCCCCATTCTACGCGCCCGGGCAGGCCGCGACTCCAGCCTTCCCGGGCGGGGCGGCTACTCCACCACCACCAGCTTCGCGTTGTTCTCCACGGCGGTGCCTTCCTTGGCGAACAGCTCCGTCACCTTGCCGGCCTTGGGGCTCTTGAGCTCGTTCTCCATCTTCATCGCCTCCACCACCACCAGCCCCTGGCCCTCCTTCACCTCGTCGCCCACCTTCACCAGCACCTTCACCACCTTGCCGGGCATGGGCGCGGTGACGAGCTGCCTGCCCTCGACGGAGAAGCCCGCGGTGGCCGCGCGCAGGCGCAGCCGGCGCTCGTCCGCCACGTCGAAGCGGCTCACCTGTCCGCCCAGCAGCACGCCCACCTCGTCGCCGTTCTCCTCGAACTCGACGCCGTAGGACTGGCCGTCCACCAGCATGGTCATGGTGCCGTGCTCCAGCATGAGCGCGTCCACCTGGTACGTCTTGCCGTTGACCGTCAGCTTGTACTGGTCATTGCCCAGCGGCTCCAGGTCCACCGGCACCGCTTCCTTCTGGCCCTGCTGCTTCGTGAAGTAACGCATGGAGGTCTTTTCCGAGCTCGAAGGGGAGGGGACTACCGGCGCGTGCGCAGCGCCAGCTTCCACGGGGACACACCGCCATTGCCGCCGCCCTGGCCACCGGCCGTGGGCAGCGTCTTCGCGCGCTTCTGGTCTCTCTGGTACGCGTGCACCGTGCTGGCCAGCAGCGCCATCTCGCTCAGCTTCGCGTCCTCCACGCCCAGCAGCGCCTCATGCTCGCGGGTGAGGAAGCTGGTGTCGTAGTCGCCCTCGATGAACTCGGGGTGCGCGAGAATCGCCTTCAGGTAGCGGATGTTGGTGGTGATGCCCTTCACCACGTACTCGGACAGCGCTCGCTGGGCCCGGGCAATCGCCTCGCGCCGCGTGGGGGCCCACACGGACAGCTTGGAAATCATCGGGTCATAGAAGTTGGGCACCGTGTACCCGGGGAACACGCCCGAGTCGTCGCGCACGTTGGGGCCGCCCGGCACGCGCAGGTACGTAATCTTCCCGGGGCTGGGCATGAAGTTGCGGCCCGGGTCCTCGGCGTACACGCGCACTTCGATGGAGTGGCCCCTGGGCTCGGGGGCGGCGGTGAGCGGGAGCTTCTCGCCCTCGGCGGCCTTGATTTGCATGGCGACCAGGTCCAGCCCCGTCACCCACTCCGTCACCGGGTGCTCCACCTGGAGGCGGGTGTTCATCTCCAGGAAGTAGAAGTTGCGGTGCACGTCGACCAGGAACTCCACCGTCCCGGCGCCCACGTAGTTGACGGCCTTGGCCGCCTTCACCGCCACCTCGCCCATCTTCGCGCGCATCTCCGGCGTGAGGATGGGGCTGGGCGTCTCCTCCACCACCTTCTGGTGCCGGCGCTGCGCCGAGCATCGCGCTCGTTCAGGTGGATGGTGTTGCCGTACTGGTCCGCGAACACCTGGATCTCCACGTGGTGTGGCTTCTCCAGGTACTTCTCGATGTAGACGGCGTCGTTGCCGAAGGCGTTCATCGCCTCGCTCTTGGCGGCGCGCCACGACGAGTCGAAGTCCTCTGCGCGCTCCACCTTGCGCATGCCCTTGCCGCCGCCACCGCCCGCGGCCTTGAGCATGACGGGGACGCCAATCTTCAGGGCGTAGGCGCGCGCCTCTTCCAGGCTGGAGAAGGGCTCGGTGGAGCCGGGCACCACGGGCACGCCGGCCTTGATCATGTTGGCGCGGGCGCGGGTCTTCTCGCCCATGGCGTCCATGGCGGCGGCGGGCGGACCGATGAAGGTGATGCCGGCGGCTCGCACGCTCGGACGAAGGAGGCGTTCTCGGACAGGAAGCCGTAGCCGGGGTGGATGGCATCCGCGCCGGCCTGCTTGGCGGCGTCAATGATGCGCTGCTGCACCAGGTAGCTCTCACGCGAGGGCGGGGGCCCCACGAAGTACGCCTGGTCGGCGGTGCGAACGTGCAAGGCGGAGCGGTCCGCTTCCGAGTACACCGCCGCGGTGGCGATGCCGAGTTCCTTGCAGGTGCGCATCACCCGGATGGCGATCTCGCCGCGGTTGGCGACGAGCACTTTGCGGATCTTGGGCATGGGCGCCCCTCTAGCACGGGGCGCCTCGGATTTCGCGCCCCTACTTCCGGTTGCTCCGGTACTGCTCCATGTAGACCTTGGCCTGCGCCAGCTTGGCCTCCACGAAGCGGTCATCCTCGTCCGGCTCGGGCGGGGACGGAGGCTTCACGGCGCTCGGGTCGTTGCCGAAGTCCACGGCCGCGGCCAGCAGGTTGCGCGCCGCGTTTCCACCACCGAACAGCTTGGCCAGCATGCCGGTTTCCACGTCCAGCCAGCGCGAGGCCTGGCGCAGGACGTCCAGCACTTCACCTTCCACGGCCTTGGACGGACGGCCCGGGCCGCTGACGCAGGTGCGCGCGTAGCTGTGCTCCCGGTCCACGAAGACGCCCAGGGCGCGGTCCCGGAAGTCCTGGGCCAGCGCCTGCGTCATGGCGTCCAGCTGCTCCTCCAGGAAGGGCTGCTCGGACTTGCGGGCCTTGCGGCCGGGGGCGGGGGGAAGCTCCAGCTCGGCGGCGTGCCAGCCGGCTTCCGCGAGGCCCTCGGGCGGCGTCTCCACCCACTTCACTTCAGGCGTGGGGAGCTCAACCGCCTCGCATACGCGCTTCAACGTCTGGCGCAGTGCGGTGAGGTTACCTTCAACGTCGGAGAGAAAGAGGATGAGTCGGCGGTGGGACAAATGGGGTTCCTTTCCTGGCAACCTGAAAGCCCGTCCGCCACCCTCAAATTTCCTGGATGTAGCGTGCCTGCCTGCCCTCCAGGCGGGGGAGGGCAGGCGTGTCCCAGGCGGGAAGGGGCCTACAGGGGGATGTTCCCGTGCTTGCGGGGCAGGTTCTCCTGGCGCTTGTCCTTCAGCATCTCCAGGGCGCGGATGACGCGCGAGCGGGTGTCCTCCGGACGGATGACCTCGTCGATGTAGCCCAGCTCCGCCGCCTTGAAGGGGTTGGCGAACTTCTCGCGGTACTCGGCGGTGAGCTTGGCGCGCTCGGCGGCGGCGTCCGGGGCCTTCAAGAGCTCGTTGCGGAAGATGATGTTCACCGCGCCCTCGGGGCCCATGACGGCGATTTCGGCCGTGGGCCAGGCGTAGTTGATGTCCGCGCGGATGTGCTTGGACGCCATGACGTCGTAGGCGCCGCCGTAGGCCTTGCGGGTGATGATGGTGACCTTGGGGACGGTGGCCTCGGCGTAGGCGTACAGCAGCTTGGCGCCGTGGGTGATGATGCCGCCCCACTCCTGCGCGGTGCCGGGCAGGAAGCCGGGCACGTCCACGAAGGTGATGAGGGGGATGTTGAAGCAGTCGCAGAAGCGCACGAAGCGCGCGGCCTTCACGCTGGCGTCGATGTCCAGCACGCCGGCGAGCACCGCGGGCTGGTTGGCGACGATGCCCACGCTCTTGCCGTTCATGCGCGCGAAGCCGACGACGATGTTCTTGGCGAACTGGTCCTGCACCTCGAAGAAGTGCTTGTTGTCGACGACGGCCTTGATGACTTCCTTGATGTCGTAGGGCTTGTTGGGGTTCGCCGGGACGATGTCCTTGAGCGACGCCTCGGCCCGGAACGGGTCGTCCTCGCACGGCTGGACGGGCGGCTCCTCCTGGTTGTTGGAGGGCAGGAAGGACAAGAGCTCGCGCGTCATGACGATGGCGGCCTGCTCGTTCTCCGCCGCGAAGTGCGCCACGCCGGACTTCTGGTTGTGCGTGAGCGCGCCGCCCAGCGCCTCCTTCGTCACCTCCTCGTGCGTCACCGTCTTGATGACGTCCGGGCCGGTGATGAACATGTAGGAGGTGTCCTTCACCATCATGATGAAGTCCGTAATCGCCGGCGAGTACACCGCGCCGCCCGCGCACGGCCCCATGATGAGCGAAATCTGGGGGACGACGCCGGAGGCCAGGGTGTTGCGCAGGAAGATGTCCGCGTAGCCGGCGAGGCTCTCCACGCCCTCCTGGATGCGCGCGCCGCCCGAGTCATTCAGGCCGATGACGGGCGCGCCCATGCGGGTGGCCATGTCCATGATCTTGCAGATCTTCTGGGCATAGGCGCCGGACAGCGAGCCGCCGAAGACGGTGAAGTCCTGGGCGAAGACGAAGACCTTGCGGCCTTCCACGGTGCCGTAGCCGGTGATGACGCCGTCGCCGGGAATCTTCTTGTCGCCCATGCCGAAGTCGTTCGAGCGGTGGGTGACGAACTTGTCCAGCTCCATGAAGGAGCCCGGGTCGAGCAGCAGGTCGATGCGCTCGCGGGCCGTGAGCTTGCCGGCCTCGTGCTGCTTGGCGATGCGGTCGGCACCGCCGCCCAGCTCGGCCTGCTTCTCCAGCTGCTGGAGCCGTGCGCGGAGGGGGTTCTCGGAGGTCTCGTCCATGGGCGCCCCTCTAGCACGATTGGGCGGGCCGTGTGCTGCCAGGAAGCACACTGTCCACCGCCTCCAAATCCAGCGCATAACGCTGGCGCACCTCGGCCAGGGGCAGCTCCCACATCTGACGCCAGGACACGCCGAAGAGGAGCCGGGCGCGGCGGCCCAGCAGCCACCCCCGGACGATGGCGTGCATGCGCACCTCCCGCTCGGAGAAGGCATAGAGGAGGGTGTTGGCCAGCCCACCCGCGAGGATGCCCAGGGCGAAGGGGCTGCCCACCTGGGCGAGGCTGAAGGCCTGGATGCCCAGCTCGCCGGCCACGTCGGTGTGGAAGCCGGTGAGCACGTGCCAGATGTCGTGGGACTCCAGCATGTGGGCCCGCACGTACTCCTCGTCCGTGTGGGCCTCCAGGTAGGGCAGGGCGTCCGGGTCCAACCCGTTCTCCACCAGATGGTCGGCGAAGGCGCGCCCCAGGGTGCCCTCGGGGAGGGTGCGCAGCGTGGCCAGGTGGAGGAAGCCCAGGCGGGGGCGCTCGACGAAGGCGTGGGCGGCGGCGTCCTGGTGCATCAGCCGCTCCACCAGCCGGCGCATGGCGGCGGGTGGGGCAAGCACGGCGGCCAGCTCCAGGATGTCCTGGAGCTCTTCCGGGTTCCGGAGGACGCGTGCCATCCGCCACGCCGTCCGGGCATACGCGACAGGGTTCCGCATGCCAGCCTCTCGAGATGGGTGTCGCGACACCGGCCGGGCGTCGTGTGACGCCAGGGTACGCGCCGGGCGCGAAGGCGGGCGCGCGGGGCCCGGGGGTGCTCGCGGGAGGACATCCCGAGCGCCCGGGAGCCGACACTCAGGGGGCGGGCGGGCAGACGGGTCTCCGGAGGGTCCGTGCGCATCGCCGGAAGGGGACGGACGTTTCAAGCCTGGAGGTCTGCCATGCGCGCTGCTCGGGGCTCTTTGCAGGTGGGCGCGTTTCGCGGCATTCCCGTCCGCGTCCACTTCACGCTGCTGCTCATCCTGCCGCTGCTGGCGGTGATGTTCGGCGGAGCATTCCGTCAGGCGGCGGAGGTGGCCGAGGTGCCGCCGGAACGACTGCTCGGCTCACCCGTGTGGTGGGGCCTGGGCGTGGCGGTGGGGCTGTTCGCGTCCGTGTTCGTGCACGAGCTGGCGCACACCGTCTACGCGCTGTGGCGGGGCGGGCGGGTGCGCTCGATTACGCTGATGATGGTGGGCGGCGTGTCGGAGCTGACAGAGGCGCCGCCGCGTCCCCGGGACGAGGCGCTGATGGCGCTGGTGGGGCCGCTCAGCAGCATCCTCCTGGCGGTGCTCTTCGGCGGGGCGACGTGGGCGTTGCAGGACACGCGCTCGTTCAACCTCCAGTTCGCGTGCTTCTACCTGGCGAGCCTCAACCTCTTCCTGGGCGTGTTCAACCTGCTGCCCGCCTTCCCCATGGATGGAGGGCGCATCGTCCGCGCGGCGCTGACGGGGCGGCTGGGCGCGGTGCGCGCGACGCGGGTGGCGTCGTTGATGGGGCGGTGCCTGGCGGTGCTGCTGGGCTTCTGGGGCGCGTTCAACCTCAACCCGTTCCTGATGGTCATCGCCGTGTTCATCTACGTGGGCGCGGAGGGCGAGTCGCGGCAGGTGCGGATGAAGGCCACGCTGGAGCGCGTGCCGGTGTCGGCGCTGATGACGCCGCGCCTTGCGGGCGTGGACGTGGGCGCGTCGCTGTGGGAGGCCCAGTGGGCGCTGCGGCAGGCGAAGCGGCTGCTGCCGGTGACCGACGCGGCCGGCCGTGGGCTGGTTGGCGATGGAGGCGGTGGGCCAGGTGCCGGAGGCGGAGCGGGCCACGCGGACGCGCGCGAGCTGATGCGGCCGGTGGAGGTGGTGGGCGTGGACGACGACGGGTGGACGGCGCTGCGGCGCATGGCGGAGAAGGAGGTGCCGCAGCTCGCCGTGGTGGCGGCGAACGGGACGCTGGAGGGCATCCTGGACCTGGCGGACGTGCAGCGCGGGCTGATGCTGTACGAGGCACGCGCGGAGCGGGCCGGGCGCCAGCAGCGGGGCTGGCGGCAGGAGCGGCCGGCGTAGGGCCCGGGCCGTTTTCGCGGCCTCCCGACTCCCGTGCGCTTCCCGGACCTCTTCCCTTCCGATAGATAGACATGCGTTCTCCCGGTCGAGGGGGTCGGGACGCATGAACGCCTATCTTCTGCTCACCATCGTGTCGGTCTCCTCGGCGGAGCCTCTCGTGAAGTCCACGGAGGCGGAAGCCGCTGCCAGTCCCTCCCCGCAGTCCGAGGATGCGTCCCGGACGTCAGCGCCAGCGGCGCCCGCTCCGGAGTCCGAGGAGTCCAGGGAATCCGCGCGTCAGCAGGCGCTGAAGCGCTCCCGGGTCCCCCGCTATCCACGGCTGGAGCGGCCCCAGCTCTGGGTGGCTGGCATTGCCGGGCTGGGGCTCGCCACGGGGAGCGTCCTCTATTACGGGAAGGCCCTGTCGGCCCGCGAGACGCTGGACAAGCGCGAGGCCCCTTCGCGCGGCGAGGCCTTCTCCGCCGCGGAGCGCGGCCGCAAGGCCCAGACGACGGCGCTGGTGCTGGGCGGCGCGTCGCTGCTCGCCTTTGGCGCCGCGACCTGGTTCTACCTGCAGCCAGTCCCGAAGGAGGAGGGCCCCCGGGTGTCCCTCGTGCCAGGAGCGGGCGGCGGGATGCTGTCGGTTCAGGGGGTGCTGCCATGAGCGTCAGGCACATGGGCCGCGCCTGGGCGGGGCTGCTCCTGGGGGCGCTGCTCGCCGCCGGGTGCATGGACTTCGATGGGGACGCCTACTGCGAGAAGAATCCTCAGCTCTGCACGCTGAGCGTGGATGCGCTGAGTCCCGTGGCGGGCCCCGCCGTGGGTGGCACGGAGGTCACCGTGTCGGGCAGCGCCATCGATCCAGACACGGTGGTGGAGGTGGGGGGCGTGCCCGCGCCCACGCAGGTGGCCGGTGCCACGCGGCTCACCTTCATCACGCCTCCGCATCCGTCAGGACGCCAGGACGTCGTGGTGCGGGGGCGCTACGAGACGGTGACGCTCCGCCAGGCCTTCCATTACGAGCCCCGGCCGGAGGTGACGTCCTTCTCGCCCCCGTATGCCTCTTCCAACGGTGGGAAGCCCTTCACCGTGGTGGGCACGGACCTGGGCCCCACGCCCACCGTTTCCATCGGGGGCGTGCAGGTGACGGCGGGCCTGGTCCTCAACAAGGAAGGCACCCGCCTCACCGGCCCCACGCCGCGAATGCCTCCGGGCATCTATGACGTGGAGCTGCGCAACGCGCATGGCGGGGTCACCGTCCTGCCCGGGGCGCTCCGCTATGACGTGCCCTGGGTGGAGAAGCGGGCGGGACTGCTCGGAGGCAAGGTCCGGGCGCTGTGGGTGGACCCCGCGGACGCGTCGCGGGTGCTGGCGGCCGTGGCCGGCGTCGGCCTGTATCGCAGCCAGGATGGCGGCACCACGTGGCAACACCTGGAGGGGCTGCGGGGGAAGACCGTGGACTCCCTGCTCTGGAACCCGGGGTCCGGGCTGCTGTACGCGGCGACCGCCCAGCACATCGAGATGAGCCCGGACCGGGGGGACAGCTGGTCGCCGGTCGCCCGCATCTATCAGCCCAGGAGCCCGCTGGTGCTTGCTCCGGACGGCGCGCTGCTGGTGCTGGAGTACAGTTTCCTGATGCGGCTGTCGCCCGGGGCCCGTGATTGGACGCGCGTGAGCCTGACGGAGGGCACCGCGTCCGTGCTCGCCGCAACGGCGACGGATGTATTCCTGGGCACCTCGCAAGGGGTGTACCGGCTCAACCCGGGACCGGTTCCCTGGGAGCGCGTCTGGCCGGAATTCGTCGTGGTGAAGAGCCTCGCCCCGGTTCCGGAGCGGCCAGGCTCGCTCTACGTCGGGACCTCGCGGGGCTTCTACCGGTGGGAGCCGGGACAGAAGCCCGTGTTGCTCAACGGAGAAACCGAAGTCCTCGCCCTGTTCCCCGACTCCACCCAGGCCGGGAGACTCCACCTCATCACCCGTGCGGGGCTGCAGCAGTCCCTGGACTCGGGCGTCACCTGGCAGCCCGTGGCGGGCGTGCCTCCGACGGTGGCCATTTCCACGGTGGCCGTGAGCGGTGGCCGGGTGCTCGTCGGGACGGAGGGCCCCGGGGTGCTCGTGGGCCGCGCAGGCGAGGCGCTGACGGCTTCCAACACGGGCATGCCGTGCGCGGACGTCGTCTCGGTGGCCGTGGACGCGGCCCGCTCCGGACACCTCTTCGCCGGCACGCCGGGGGGGCTGTTCCAGAGCGTCGACGACGGAGACTCGTGGACGATGGTGCCGTGGGCGCAGGTGCCTCCTCCCGTCGGTGGGGTGCGGGTGGCTGGCGCCGACGCCCGCTTCGTCTTCGCCACCTCCGTGGCTGGGTTGCGCCGCTCGCGCGATGGCGGTGCCAGCTGGGAAGTCGCGGGTCCCCAGGGACGTATCCAGGACCTGGTCGTGCTGCCCACGGTGCCACCCACCGTCTACGCGGCGACGGACGTGGACGTGCAGGTGTCCAGGGATGGAGGGGACACCTGGGCCGCCGCGAACGCGGGACTGATGACAGGGGTGGAGACACGCCTCGCGGCGGCGGGGCCGGGGCCTTCCTTCACCCTCTACGCCGCGCAGCGGGGCTACCTCCACGCGCTCACTCCGGACAGCACGCAGTGGGTTCGCGCGGGCGCGTTCGCACGCGGCTTCTCGGCGGACATCGAGTCGCTCGCGGCGGCCAGCAGCGGAGCGGTGCTCGCGGCGGGCCCCTCCGTGGACTTCGGGGGCGGAGGAGGGCAGCTGCATGAGTTCGGGGATCTGGGCCGGACTGTCGCGCTCCTCGATGCGGACCAGGAGAATGCCTTCGTGGGGGGCCCGGCGTCCCTGGTGCGCGCCACCGCGTCAGCCACCGCCTTCTCCGGGTGGACGGACATCACCGCGGGGATGACCGGCACGTCCGTCCGGAGCATCACGGCCCACCCCTCCGACTCCACCCGGCTCTACGTGGGCACGGAAGGCTTCGGCGTGCAGGTGTCCACCGTGCGGGGCTACTAGCCGTCCCTGCCCGCTTCCTTCCTGCTTCCCTTTCGAAGAGTGACGCCATGACCCTGTCCCATCCCCGTCCCTCCCGAGCGTGCTGGTCGCTGGCCATGCTCACCCTCGTGATGCTCGCGGGGTGTAGCGCCTCCGGTGACGAAGCCGAGCTGTGCGCCGACGTCGAGTGCTCCGCCGGCCTCTGCTACGCCGACGACGGCCAGCCGCGGTGCCGCTGCGCCGATTGGGAGCAGAACGCGGGGCTGCTCTGCGAGCGCGTCACTCCCGAGATGTTGGTGGACGACCATGGTGACGTGCCGGCGGACGCCACGGTGCTGGCCGTTGCCGCTGGAGACGTCGAGGTGCCGGCGGGCCTGCAGCGTCCCTCGGCCGGAGCCCCGGACCGCGACGTCTTCGCCTTCGCCCCGCAGGCCATGCACCACTACCAGGTGAGCTGCGTGTCCCGGTCGCTGCTCGAGTGCACGGTGCGGCTGTTGGATGCCTCGGGCAGGGAGCTGTCGGTCGTCAAGAGCAGCGGGCCGTCCGCGCCCGCACGGCTGGCCTTCGGCCCCTCCGAGGCCGCTGCCGTCTACGTGGAGGTCTCCGGGCGGCTGTCGGGCGGGGTGGGGTTGTATTCGCTCCACGTCACCCGGGCCGGCGTGGATGACCATGGCAACGGCATGGCGCAGGCCACCCTGTTGCAGCCTTCGGGCGAGACCTTCGGCGTGACGCGCGGGTACGTGGGCGACCTGGACTTCTTCACCTTCCGCTCCGTCGCGCGCCATGGCTACCGCTTCACCTGCGAGCGGGACGGGTTGACGGTTCCGGTGCTCCGGATGCGCTCGGCGCTGGGGGCGCAGGTGGGGCATGGGGGCCGCTCGGGAAGCGCGGTGACGGTCGGCCTGAAGGCCGAGGGCGAGGCGACCTGGTTCGTGGAGGTGGGGACGGATGAGTCTTCTGGCGCGGTCACCCGGCCGGCGACGTATCGCTGCCGGCTGGAGGACCTGGGGCGCGACCTGCACACGGACGTGATGGCCGGCGCCACGGCGTTGACGCCTGGCACCGCCGTCTCCGTGGGCATGGAGTCACATGACGACGTGGACGTGCTGTCCTTCACCGGGACGCCCGGGCACATCTACCGCTTCGATACGCGGGGCACCGTCCGCCTCACCCATGCCAGCGGGACGGAGCTGGGGCGCTGGGCGTACCCGGGGAAGGCGCTCTACGAGACGAAGCAGGCCGGGACGTACTACCTGCACCTCTCGGACGCACCCAGCCCCCTCGGGGACTCCTCCACCTGGGGCCGCGACTTCTCGTTCCTGCTGGAGGATACGGGGCTGGATGACCATGGCGACACGGTGGCGACGGCCACGCGCATCGCCGTGGGCAGCAGCGTCATGGGGCTGCTCCATGATGAGGTGGACGTGGATGCCATCAGCTTCATGGCCGACGAGGACGGCGTCTACCGCGTCACCTGCCAGCCGGAGTGCCAGATGGAGCTCCACGCCGAGAGCGGCTGGGTCTCCCGCCAGAGCCAGTTCCCGAACGGCTACATCATCGATGCACGGACCACGGAGCCCATCACCCTGAGTGTCTCCGGCGCGGCCTGGTCGTCCACCTTCACGCTGAGCGTGGAGCGGATCGCCACCGATGATTATGGGGACGACGACGTCCGGGCCACGCCGCTCACACTCCCGGTCTCCGCTTCCGGAGCGCTCCAGTCCGGCGTCGACCAGGACGCCTTCTCCGTCGTGCTCCAGGCCGGCCGGACCTATGTCGTGCAATCGACGAGCTTCGCGACCGCGGAGGTCCGCATGCCGGACCGGACGAAGGAGCGGGGGCGGTTCATCGCTCCGACTTCCGGTATCTACATCGTGTATGTGCACGGGGACGTGACGGCCCGGACCGGACCGTGGAGCTTCACGCTCCGGGAGGAGTAACGGGCGAGCGCCACCGCTCGGGAGCTTCAGACCTCGGGCAGCCCGAGCCTCCGCTCCGCTTCGCGCATCTTCTCGTCGCGAGCGGGGTCCTCCTCAGCCGGGCTTCCGTAGGAGGTCTGCCTGCCCACGTCCTCCGCGAGCCCGCTTCCACGCCAGCTCTCCGAGGGTCCGCCTTCCGGCGCGGCCACGTAGCTCCGGGTCTCCTCCGTCCTTCCCGCGCTCATCCCCGCCGGCGCGGCACCCGTCGCCCGCTGCTGGGAGGGAGCGTGGTCCGCGTTGTCGACAATCTCCGTCGCGCCGCGCGCATGGGCGCAGTGGGCGCAGCAGTAGAACGCGCCCCGTGCCTCCACCCCGTGCCCCAGGACCTTGCAGCCGCAGTGCTCGCAGATGGGGGCCAGCTTGTGGATGGCACATTCGAAGGAATCAAACGTGTGGGTCACCCCCGCGGTGATGACCTGGAAGGCCAACGAGTAATCGTTTCCGCAAACTTCGCATCGAGCCATGTCCGCCTCCTCCATAGAGGTGCGGATGGTGACGCCTTCACGGAAGGTTCCCGCCGTCCCGCCGCGCGAGTGTGTCCCCGGAACGCGCGAGGGGCGGCCAGGCAGGGCGCCGCCTGGCTCCGTGGTCCCAGGCGCGAAGGCTCAGGCGTCGGCCGGGGCCTCGAACAGCTCGAGGACGCTCCCTGTGATTCGCGGGGGGCGCTCCACGCGCTGCTTCGGTAGCACCCGCATCGGCATGCCGGCCTTCGTCGAGAGCGTCGCCTGCACCCGGTAGTCGATGCGCGCGCCCTCCGTGGGCAGGAGCGTGAAGCGCTGCAGCAGCATGGCGAGCGTCAGCCGGATTTCGAGCGCGGCGAGGCTGGCGCCCACGCACACGTGCGGCCCGGCCCCGAAGGGCAGGTACGCCCAGGGCGACGGGGCCTCGCCCTTCATCCATCGCTCGGGCAGGAAGCGGTTCGGCCGCTCGTAGAGCTCGGGGAGCCTGTGCGTGACGAGCGGGCTGAGGAAGACGTCCGCCTTCTCCGGCAGCGCGTGGCCTCCGAGCGTCGCGCCCTTGCTGCTGCTGCGCGCGGTGAAGGCCACCGGGGACAGCAGCCGCATGCTCTCCTTCACGACGGCGTCGAGCAGCGGCAGCGCGGCGAGCTGTGCATGCGTGGGCGCGCCCCCCTGGAGCACCGTGAGCTCGTCCTGCAGGTCATGCAACACCTGGGGATGGAGCGCGAGCAACAGCAGCGTCCAGCCGAGGGCATTGGCCGTGGTGTCGTAGCCGCCGAAGAACAGCAGGAACGTGTGGCCGACGAGCTCCTCGTCGGTGAAGACCGCGCCGTCCTCGCCGCGCGCATGGATGATGGCGGCGAGCGCATCACGCTGCGCGCCCGGCTGTGCACGCTTCTTCGCGATGAGCGCGAGCAAATCCCTCTCGACGCCCTCGGCCAGCCGCAGCAGGGTCCGGTAGGGCGAGCCGGGAATGTCACGGGGCATCAGCATCGCCACCGGGGAGAACTGGCCCTGGACGACCTGCTTGATGCGCAGCCCCAGGTCCAGGTTCGCATCGGACGGCGACACGCCGTAGACCGTGTGGCTGACGACCCACAGTGCGAGCTGCTGCATCTCCCGCTCGACGTCGACCACCTCGCCCGGTTGCCACCGCTCGAACAGCTTGTTCGCGAGCTCGGCCATGTCGGCCCGGTAGCTCTCGACGCGGGGGCGGGTGAAGGCGGTGCCGACGAGCTGCCGGGCCCGGCGGTGGGCATCGCCGTTCAGCCCCAGCAGGTGGTTGCGGAACCGGTAGAGCGCCGACGTCTTCGGCGCGGTCTCCGCGATGGCCCGGGAGTAGAAGCGCTCCGTGCCGGAGAGAACCTCGCGGTTGAGCTCCGGCGCGAAGGCGAAGACCGCGCGAGCGTCACCCTCCTGGATGGCGGAGAGGTTCCCGAAGCGCTCGCGGGCGCGCAGCATGAAGCGCAGGGGGTCGCTGAAGAAGCCACCCAGTCGCAGCGGCAGGCCGACCAGGGGAACCCTGAGAGGTCCTCCGATGGCGCCGGCGGGTCTGGCTGCCGAGGTCGTCTCATCCATCCGGGTCATGCCTCCCGCAGCGGGTCGATGCGTGCCAGTGAATGATGTGGAGCCGGCGGGCCCGCGTCCAGGACGCCGGCCCGCCTCGCCTGCCGGGGCCTACTTCGCCGGCAGCGTCCATGTGAAGGAGAAGCGGTGCGCATTGCCGGGCGCGCTGTCCATCCACCCGGTGATGCGCTCGCTCTGCTCCAGCAGCGGCCCCAGCTCGGAGCTGACGGCGAAGAGGGCGGCGAGCTGCTCGTCGGCGAGCACGTCGGACAGCGACACCTGGTTGAGGCCGCGCGCCAGCTTCTTCGGGTCCAGTGAGAAGTCCGCCGCGCGCTCCAGCTTCGCGCCCGTCTGCGGCAGCGCCGCCAGCGTGGCCTGCGTCACCGCCTCGTCATTGCCCACCACCAGCTGCTGGCCCTTCAGCCGCACGAAGACGTTGCCGCCCTTCACCGCCAGGGCCCAGCCGTCCGACAGCGCCTTCGCGCCCGGGAAGCTGCCCATGGGCGCGAGTGCGGACTTCACCGCCTCCGCGTTCGTCACCTCGGCGGCCAGCGCCTGACGCACGGCAAAGAAGCGCGTCTCCGGCGCGCGCAGTGAGCCGCGCACCTGCACGTTGTCCATGTTCACCAGCATGTTGCCGGTGAGCTGCTTCGCCACCGTGTCCGCCATGGACTGCACCTGCTCCCGGGGGCACGCGGGGCACACGGACTGGATGGTGGCACGCAGCGAGCCCACCGCCTGCGTCACGCCCGCGGGCGCCACCGCGATGCGCGAGAAGAGCAGCCCCTCGGGCTTCATCGCCCCGTAGGGGCTGGTGCCGCGCGCCTGGAAGGGCGGCAGCGGCAGCTTCACCGCGGTGCCCTCCACCTGCAGCGCGTTGCCCGTGCCGTCCAGCCCCAGCACCGTGTTGCCGGAGGTGAGGTACGCCACGCCCGGCAGCTTGCCCAGCCGCGCGTCCTGCGCGGGCGCCTTGCCCACCAGCTTCACCGCTTCCTTGAGGAGCGCGGGGCCGCCCGTGTCGGTGGCACCGAAAGAACACACCTCCTGGCCCTTGAGGGCATAGCCCATGGCCCCACCCGCCGAGCGCTTCACGCTCACCGTCGTCACGCCCTTGGACGTGGCGGGCTTCACCTCTTCCCCACCGGCGGCGGTGATGGCCTCGGCGGCCTTCGCCTGGAAGACCTTCGCGTCCTTCACGCGCAGGCACGACACGCGGCCGTCCTCGCGCAGGGACACCGTGGCCGGGCCCGCCGGGTCCAACCCGGCCGCGGAGAGCGTGTCCGGCTTCGTGGGGTCGATGACGAGGAAGGGGTGCAGCTCGGCGCGCCAGGCCGAGGGCCGCAGCAGCGCCGCGTGATTGCCCGCGCGCTCCAGGAAGGAGGCCAGGCCCACCATCGCATCCAGCTTGGGGACGTGGACGACAGTCTGCGCCGACGCGGCGGAGCGAGGAGCGGGGGCCGCGGCCAGGGAGGCCGCGAGGACGAGCGAGGAGAACATGTCCCCGTGAGAACAGCCGGGCTCCGCCTCTGTCAAGGAAGACACGCCCGGGTGCCTGCCCGGAGTGTCGGCGGTTCGAGAGAAGGCGTGCTCAGAGTCGGCCGGCGTTGGCCCACTCAATCATCCGCTCCGCCAGCTCCTCGGCGTTGCGGCGCAGGTGCGCGAGCTGCAGCACCTCGTCATCCGTGCGGGCCAGCGCCATGCGCAGCGCCAGCGTGTCGGCGAAGCGCACCACCTGCGCGATGCTGATGCAGTCCCGGTCCTCCGAAGCCCCCGCGTAGCGCGCCACCTCGGCGTCCACCGGGAGGCCCTCGTCCACCAGCGACCTCACCAGCGCCCCCCGCGCCATCGGCGTCTCGTACTCCCCGGGGTTGCGCAGCTGCCGGCGCCACGAGCGCGCCTCCCACCGCGCCCGCGCGGGATCTCGCAGGACGCGCTGCGTCAGTGAAGGTGTGCCCTGCAACCCCTGCATACCGGCCAGCGCCGGCGTCCAGATGTTCATCTCCATCACTCCCCCCTCTCCACTACGGGGCCCGTCCACGGGCATGAGCGACATCGAGGCTTCTCCGTCAGTCCCGGGTTTCGGACTGCACACGCTTAATTACGACCAGGCCCTGATTCCTTGACTTGCCCTGAAGCGCCAACCTGTTGCGTCGGTGCGCCAGTCGCGGCGTTGACAGCGACCCGGCCCCCCGGGACAGTCCGCGCGTCATGCCCACCTACCCTGGCTCACCCCGCGATGCGTTCCACCTGCTGCGTGCCCTGTCGGAGGACCTGGCCCACCCGGACCGGCGTCCTCGCGCACAGGTGGAACTGCGCGAGCTGGCGGAGCTGGCCCGCAACCGCCCGGAGACGGCCCCGCTGCGGCTGGTGACGGTGACGGTGGCGGTGGGTGCTTCGCAGGAGCGGCTGGAGCTGTTCCTGCTGCCGTCCATCTTCGCGCCCGAGGCGTGGGCCTATACCTTCATGGAGGGCCTGCTGAGCGTGCCGCTGGACGAGTACGCCGGGAAGCGACTGGTGGAGGTGGGCGCGGGCTCGGGCTGGATTTGCATTGCCCTGGCGAAGTTCACCCGGCTGGCCCACATCCACGGGGCGGACCTCAACCCGCACTCGCCGGTGGTGGCCCGCTGCAACGCGTGGCTCAACGGGGACGAGACGCTGGTGTCGCGCCTGTCCTTCGGAGAGAGCGACCTGCTGCGTGGCATTCCGGCGGAGGCCCCGTGGGACTTCGTGGTGGGCTGCATCCCCCAGGTGCTGCGCGGCGAGGAGCTGCCGTTGGAGCTGTCCCAGGCGGACGAGCAGGCGCTGTACGACTTGTCCAACTACTGCACGCTGCAGAACGTCTACGAGGACCACTTCGGGCTGGGGCTCATCGCGCGGCTATTGGACGAGGCGCCGGAGCGGCTGGCGCCGGGCGGGCGGCTCTTGCTCAACCTCGCGGGCCGGCCCGGGCGCGTCATCATCCAGCGCATGCTGACCCGGCGCGGCTTCACCCCGCGGGTGCGCGTGGCGCGGCGGGTGATGCAGGCGGCGGACACGGACATCCGCCCGCTGGTGACGCTGGAGCAGCGCACCGGGCGCGAGTTCGAGTTCTTCATGGAGGCCCACAGCCCCGAGCCGCTGCGGGCGGCCACGACACT
>JBKGHK010001459.1:0-1095 GCA_046520375.1 Pyxidicoccus sp. 3LFB2 | reverse complement strand
CACGGGAGCGCCCGCCCCCCCGGCGGCCGCCCCGGCGTCGGCCACATCCACGGGTGCGGCTGCGGTGGCACGCGCCGTACGGGCCCCGGGGACCGACCCCTTTGGCGAACCCCCTGAAATCCGGATGCCCATGGGGGGCTCCCCGGACGACAAGCTGGAGTACTTCCGGGCCGTGGTCCGTCAGAAGACGGAGACGCTGGCCCGGGCGCGCACCCTGTACGCGGAGCGCGAGGGCGAGCTGAACGGGGTGAAGCAGTCGCTGACGCTGGCGCGCAAGGAGGCCGCGGAGGCCAAGACGCAGCTGGCGGCGGTGAAGGACTCGCCGGCGAAGCTGTCCCAGGCCTCCGAGTCGCTGGCCCGCGCCGAGGCCCGGGCCGCGGAGGCCGAGGCGAAGGTGGCCTCGCTGGAGGCGGAGCTGGCCTCGGCGGAGGCCGAGCGCAAGGACTTGTCGCGGGCGCTGGCGGAGGTGGAGTCGGAGCTGCCGCGCCTCACCGTGGAGCTGCAGGAGGAGCGCGAGTCCCGCGGCGCGGTGGCCGAGGAGCTGGTGGGCGCCAAGGAGGCGCTGTCGCTGGCGCAGGACCGCGTGGCGGAGCTGGCCGCGCAGAAGTCCGAGGCCGAGGGCGCGCTGGAGGCGGTGCAGGAGCAGTACCAGCAGGTCGTCACCGACGTGGAGCGGCTGGGCGGCGAGCTGGAGGCGGCCAACTCGGAGAAGGAGTCGCTGGCGCTGCGCACCGAGCAGCTCGAGGCGGCGCTGGCCGAGGCGCAGTCCGGGCTGAGCGCGCTGGAGAGCGAGAGCGAGTGGTCCAAGAGCTCGCTGGTGGAGGCGCAGGAGCGCGCCCGCACCCTGGAGTCCGAGCGGGACGAGGCGCGCAAGCAGCTGTCGGTGGTGGAGGACGGGCTGCGTGGCCTGCAGGGCCAGGTGGCGGAGCTGGAGCGGGCGCTCGCGCTGAAGGACGCCGAAATCATCGGCCTCAGGGCGGCGCTCACCACGCGCACGGCGGAAGCCGCGGAGCTGCCCCCGCTGCGCCAGGCCCTGGAGGGGCGCACCGCGGAGCTGGCCGCAGGTGAAGGCGCAGCTGGCGCGGCAATGGCCAG
>JBKGHK010001458.1:0-1095 GCA_046520375.1 Pyxidicoccus sp. 3LFB2 | reverse complement strand
CGTGAAGAAGTCCGTCGCTCGCAAGGCCGCGAAGAAGGCGGCTCCGGTGCGCAAGGCGGTCGCGAAGAAGGTCGCGGCGCGCAAGGCTCCGGCGAAGCGCGCGGCGGTGGCCAAGCAGCGGCCGGCCGCGAAGCAGACGCGGACCGCGAAGAAGGCTCCGGCGCGCAAGCCCGGCAGCAGGAGGTCCTGAGGCGATGTCCGGTGGCGGTGCTCGCTATGAGCGCTTCGAGAGGGAGCCGTTCGAGCCGGAGCAGTTCCTGCTCGATGCGCGCAAGGAGAAGATCGACGAGGTCATCCGCCACCGGACGCGCAACTTCACCGTCGTCCTGGACCGGCTGGAGGACAGCTTCAACATGGCCGCGGTGCTGCGCACCTGCGAGTCCATGGGCGTGCAGGAGGTCCACGTCGTCGTCAACCCCGAGGCCCCCTTCGTCCCCAACTCGAAGGTGGCCCAGGGGTGTGACAAGTGGCTGGACGTGAAGCTCTACAAGAGCTTCGCGGAGTGCCGCGAGCACCTGAAGTCGCGGGGCTTCCTCCTCTACGCCTCCGCCATTCGTGAGGGGGCCACCAGCCTCTACACGATGCGCTTCGACGTGAAGACGGCGCTCGTCTTCGGCAACGAGCGGCGCGGCGTAAGTGAAGAGGTGCTGAACGCGGTGGATGGCACCTTCTGGGTGCCGATGAAGGGCTTCAGCCAGAGCCTCAACATCTCCGCCGCCGCGTCCGCCTGCATCAGCCGGGCGGTCGCCTGGCGGGACGAGCACCTGGGGAGCTCGGGGGACCTGTCTCCCGAGGAGGCCCAGGCCCTGCGCGAGCGCTTCCACGTGCTGTCCATCAAACAGAGGAAGCGCATCTTCAAGACGCGGCCATGAATGCCGGGCACCCGTCCCCCGTCGGTATGGGGTAGATGGACGCCGCTGGCCCTACACGGCCCGCCTGGAGACGCACGCCATGTTCCTGGAAGCCCTGCTCGTCACGCTCCTGTCCGCTCCCGCCACCCCTGCCGCCCAGCCCGCTCCGGGGGCGGTGAAGCCCGTGGTGGCCCAGGCCACGCCCGCGCCTGCTCCGACGCCCGCGGCCGAGGCCGGCAAGGCG
>JBKGHK010001457.1:0-1099 GCA_046520375.1 Pyxidicoccus sp. 3LFB2 | reverse complement strand
CGCTCGCCGGGTGCTCGCCGAGGACGACGCTCGGCTCGGCCACGTGGAGCGGCGTGCCGGGACAGGCATCCTCATCCTGCTCGGCTCCGCGGACTCACTGCCGTGGGTGGATGGCGCCGTGTACCTCGGCCGCGACGCCTCCGCCCCGTCGCTGCTGATGCCCTGCGCGCTGGCTCCTGATGTGGCGCCGTCGATGCTGGAGCGCGCGCTGCTGGCCCGCGCGGGCAGCACGGGCACTCCGGTGGCGGTGCTGCCCGCGTCCGGGCACCTCGTCTCCGTGGGCCCGGCCCGTCCCGTGTCCCGCGTGACGCTCACCGCGTGGCTGGAGCCCGCTCCGACTGTCGAGTCTCCGCAGGTGGCTTCGTGAGCACGTCGAGCGCACAGCCGTGGCTGGCACCGACGCCTGCGTGGGTCGTGAGCAGGTCGAGTGCACAGACCTTCCGGCAGGCGACGTGGCCGACGCCGACCCCTGCCGTGTCGGTCCACGAGGTGTCCCCGTGAGCACACTGCCTCCGGCGCTGCGTCCCTGGGCGTCGCAGCTCTCCGTGTTTCAGGAGGATCTGGCCCTGCACCTGGGGCCCTACGTCGCGCGGCTGTCCGCGGCGCTCGGCGCCATGCGTCCTCGTGGCGAGGCCGAGGGCGGCGAGCCCCAGGGCTACGACGGCCTCTCCCGTCGTGGCACCTATGACCGGCTCCTCGTGAGCGAGTGGCTGTGGGCCCTGGAGTCCCCCGACGAGCTGGTGCGCCGCGCGGCCTTCGGTGAGCTGTCCTTCCTCAAGCCCGCCTTCCGTCAGCCACAGGGCGCGCGCCGCACCGTGGCGCTGCTGGACGCGGGCCCGGACCAGCTCGGCGCGCCTCGCATCGCCCACCTCGCGCTGCTCATCGTCCTGTCCCGTCGCGCCGAGGCCGCGGGCGCCGCCTTCTCCTGGGGTGTCCTCCAGGCCAACCCCGCGCGGGGCGTCTTCTCCCTGGTGACGCCCGCCACGGTCGGGACGTGGCTCGCCGCCCGGGACCTCACGCCTCCGACGAGCGCGCAGCTCGCGGCGTGGCGGGACGCGCTGTCCATCGGACGCCGCGCCGGAGGACGCGTGGCTCGTGG
>JBKGHK010001456.1:0-1099 GCA_046520375.1 Pyxidicoccus sp. 3LFB2 | reverse complement strand
CGCTCGTCCGCGGGAGACCTGGCCCAGGCCGGCACCCGGCTGTCGCTGGCCAGCAACCAGCAGAACCAGACGCTGTCGCGGCAGGCCGCGGCGCTGCACCAGGCGCGCGCCACCGCGCAGGAAATCCAGCAGGCCTCGCACCTGGCCGCCTCCCGCGCCACCAGCATCCTGCACGTGGCCGAGCGCGCCGCCGCCGTGGGCAAGCTGGGCGAGGAGTCCCTGGCCGGCACCGAGAAGGGGCTCGCCTCCATCCGTGACATCGCCTCCGGGCTGCATGAGCAGATGCTCGATTTGGAGCAGCGCGCCCGCGAGGTGGGCCGGGTGACGGAGCTGGTGAAGGCGCTGGCGGACCAGTCGCACATGCTCGCCATCAACGCGGCGATTGAGGCCACGCGCGCGGGTGAGCACGGCAAGGGCTTTGGCGTGGTGGCGCGGCAGATGAGAGACCTCGCGGACCAGTCCATCCGGGCCACCAACCAGGTGCGCGGCATGCTGGAGACCATGGCCACCGCCACCCACCAGGCCACGACGATGTCGAACCAGGGCACGGAGGGCGTGGAGACGGCGCTCGTCCCCCTGCGCACCAGCGGCGAGCGGCTGCGCGAGCTGTCCGCCCTGTCCCAGGAGTCCGCCACGGCGGTGCGGCAGATTACGGAGGCCGTGTCCCAGCAGCACCAGGGCGTGGACCAGCTCTTCGCCGCCGTGCGCGAGCTGGATGAGCTGACGACGGACACGCTGCGCCACCTGGACACCACCCAGCAGGCGGCCACCGCCGTCTCCCAGGCCACCGGACAGGTGTCGCAGCTGGCCCAGCGCTACGTCTGATGCGAGGCCTCGTCGGGTGACTCCGAAGGCACCGGCGCGAAGCGGCCTTCCGGCGTCAGCACCGGCGCGCGCACCAGCACCGCCACCTCGCCCATCAGCGCGGCCAGCCGCCGCAGGCGCTCCCGAGGCTCCGGGCCGCCCTCCTCGAAGCTGGCCGGGTCCAGGTACGCAAGCTGCGCCGAGGCCCGCCCGTACACGCCCGCCACCCGCTTCGTCCGGGCTTCCAGGCGTGCCTGCAGCTCCGCGAGGAAGCGCGTTGCGTGCGCCAACGTCG
>JBKGHK010001455.1:0-1104 GCA_046520375.1 Pyxidicoccus sp. 3LFB2 | reverse complement strand
CCTCGCGCGAGTCGGCGCCGCCCATCGCCAAGCTGCAGCCGCTGCCGCGCGCCGCGGACCTGCTGGCCCGGGCAAAGCTGGAGGGGGAGCGGCTGGTGGTGAAGGAGAAGGACGGCCGCAAGCAGGTGCTCACCGTCGACCCGACGCTCCAGGCGTCGCTCACCAACATCATGCGCGACTACGAGGTGCCGTATGGCGCCGTCGTGGTGCTGGAGCCGTCCACGGGGCGCGTGCTGGCGATGGCGGAGCACTCGGTGGCGCGGCCGGAGATGCGCGGCCTGCCCGTGCGCGCGGTGTTCCCCGCCGCGAGCATCTTCAAGATTGTCACCGGCAGCGCGCTGCTGGAGGCGGGCGTCCCCCCGTCCATGGAGGAGTGCTTCCATGGCGGCAAGCGGCGGCTGTCCGAGAAGCACCTGGAGGACAGCGAGCGCGATGGGGCCTGCTACTCGCTGGCGCTGGCCATGGGCAAGAGCGCCAACGTCATCTTCGCCAAGCTGACGCACAAGCACCTCACGGCGGACTCGCTGCGCCGCATGGCGGCCCGCTTCCGCTTCAACCGCGAAATCACCTTCCCCGTCCCCGTGGACGTGTCGCTGGCCTCCATTCCGGAGGAGTCCTTCGGCCTGGCCAACACCGGCGCGGGCTTCGGCGACGTGTACCTGTCGCCGCTGCATGGCGCGCTGGTGGCGTCCGTGGCCGCCAATGATGGCCGCTGGGTGGACCCGGTGCTGGTGGAGCCGGAGTCCGGCCCGCTCCTGCCTCCCGAGGGCGAGCCCGTCCTCACCCCCGAGGCGGCGAAGGACCTCACCGCCATGTTGGAGGAGACGGTGACGCACGGCACCGCGCGCGGCGTCTTCCGCGAGCGCAACTTCCGAGTGGAGGGCGCCGTGGGGAAGACGGGCACGCTGGCGGACCGCAATCCCTTCCGCGACTACTCGTGGTTCGTGGGCTTCGCGCCCAAGGACAACCCGCGCGTGGCCGTGGCCGCCGTCATCGTGAATGACCCGAAGTGGCGCATCCGGGGCACCTGGCTGGGCCGCGAGGCCCTGCGCCTGGGCCTGGAGCGGGTGCCCGCCCCGGTGGAGCTGACGGCCCCGGCGTCCG
>JBKGHK010001454.1:0-1106 GCA_046520375.1 Pyxidicoccus sp. 3LFB2 | reverse complement strand
GCCGGGGCGGCCTGCTTCTCGGCGGCGGCCTTCTGGGCCTCGGCCTGCTGCTGCTCCTCGGCCTTGCGCAGCTGGTCCTTGCGCTCGCGCTCGCGGCGGCGCTCCTCGCGCTCCATGCCCTTGCGCGCGTCCTTCACGTACTGGGCGATGCGCTCGTCCCGGCCGCCCTTGCCCTCGTACTGCTCGAAGTAGCTGAGGACCGTCTTGTACCGCTCCAGCGTGTCCACCCCGGGCGGCTCCACGTCCAGGTAGAGGATGGCGAGGTTGAAGAGCGGGTCGGCGAGGTCCGGCCTCAGCTTGAGGACCTGCTCGTACTCGGCGCGGGCGCGCTCGAAGTCGCCCTGGCCCCGGTACGCGTTGCCCAGGTTGAGGCGCGCGGAGGCGAAGTCCGGCGCGGCGCGCACCGCGGCCTCCAGCTCGGCGACGGCGGCGGGGTAGTCCTGCGCCTCGTTGAGCATGGCGCCGAAGTTGTTGCGCGCCTCGGCGAAGTCCGGGCGCAGCCGCGCGGCCTCCTTGAAGGCCTCCAGCGCCTGCGGGCGTGCCTTGAGGGCCAGGTACACCAGCCCCAGCGCGTTGTGCGTGGCCGCGTCCGTGGCGTCGATGGCGCGGGCATTCTCCAGCACCATGCGCGACAGCTCGTGCTTGCCCTCGCGGTAGTAGACCTGGGCCAGCACCTGCATGGCGCGCACGTGGCGCTCGTCGCCCTTGAGCGCGAGCTTGGCCTCGTTGGCGGCGGACTCGTGCTTCTTCTGCTGGAGCAGGGTAATGGCCAGCGCGGTGCGCAGCGGCACCGAGTCCTTCCGGGCCTCCAGCAGCCCGCGCAGCTCCGCCTCCAGCTTCACCAGCCGGCCCGTGCGGCCATACAGGCGCGCGAGGCAGTCCCACGCGGCCTCCTGCTCGGGGGCCACGGCCAGCGCCTGACGGTAGGAGCGCTCGGCGTCGTCCGGCCGGCCCAGGCGCTCCTGGACGATGCCCAGGTTGGTCCACGCGTAGTCGAGGTTCGGCTGCTCCCGCGTCAGCGTCTGCAGCGCCGCTTCGGCCGCGGTCAGCTCGCCCGGTGGGCAATCTCCACCGCGCGCGCGAGTCCCGCGCCGGGCCGCGAGCAG
>JBKGHK010001453.1:0-1109 GCA_046520375.1 Pyxidicoccus sp. 3LFB2 | reverse complement strand
TGCAGGTGCTGGGCGGCTCGGGGCTCCAGATACGGCCGCCCATGCGGGGCATGCTGGGGTGCATGGGCGCGGAGGTGGTGCTGTCCGTGCTGCCGATGGCCGCCGCGCTCGTGCTGCTGTGCCGCTCCGCCTTCCAGCCCGTGCGGGCGCTGGCCGCGGGCCTGTCCGCCGCGGGAGTGAGCCTGCTCATCCTCCACCTGCACTGCCCGGATGGGACGGTGAGCCACCTGCTGTCCGCCCACGTCGTGCCGTGGCTGCTGCTGGCCGGCGTGGCGGTGCTGGTGCGCTCGCGCCTGCCCACCCGCAGCTACGCCCCCTGAGGGGGCCGGCAGCCAGTCAGGCACGCGGTGTAACCCCGGACGGCGCGGGGGCGTAGCGGAGAGATGACCTCCGTGCTCCTCGCCCTGCCGCTGCTGCTGCTCACCGCCACGCCCGCGTCGCGCACGCCCGTCGTGGTGGAGCTGTACACCTCCGAGGGGTGCTCGAGCTGCCCGCCCGCCGATGCCGCCCTGTCGCGGCTCGCTCGCGCGCAGCCGCTGGAGGGCGTGGAGCTCATCCCCCTGGGCTTCCATGTGGACTACTGGGACGACCTGGGCTGGAAGGACCCGTACGCCTCACCCGCCTTCAGCGCGCGGCAGCGGCGCTACGCGCTCAACGGGGACGACAACCGCGTCTACACGCCGCAGATGGTGGTGGATGGAGAGCGGAGCTTCGTGGGGGACGAGGCGAAGGCGCGAGCGCAGGCGACCGCCTCGGCGAAGCGGGCGAAGGTGCCCCTGCGCGTCAGCGCCCGCGTGGACGGAGATGCCGCCGTGCTCACCGTGCGGCTCGACGCCGCGCCCCCGGCGGGCACCGAATTGTGGGCCGCGCTCACCGAGGAAGGGCTATCCTCCCGGGTGACGCGGGGAGAGAACGCCGGCCGCACCCTGGAGCACGCGGCGGTGGTGCGGGCCCAGGTGACACTGCCCGCCCCCAAGGCGGACCCCGCGGGTGGCTTCGTGGCAGAGGCGCGCGTGCCGCTCGCGACGGGCTGGAAGCGGCAGGCCCTGCGTGCCCGGCCACACGGTGAAGCTCGCGCTGGATGCGAAGCAGCTCACCGCCGGCCAGGA
>JBKGHK010001452.1:0-1111 GCA_046520375.1 Pyxidicoccus sp. 3LFB2 | reverse complement strand
CTTCCTCACCCTCAACACCACCACCAACGCCGTCACGGTGCGCATGAAGTAGCAGTCCTGGCGGACTCCTGAGGTCCGCATCGGACGATTGAAATCCGCCCGCGGCGGGAGCGTGCCCATCCGCCTCCCGCCGCAGCGCGACACCTTCGCCGGCCCCCTCCCCTTTCCCCGAGAAGACGCATGCGCTTGTCACGCCATCTGCTGTTGTTGTGTGCCCTGGCCGTCGGTTGCGGTGGTCCCGATGAAGAACCCCGTCCCGTGGATGAGCTGACCGGTCAGGTCCTGCTCGATCTGGCCGGGGCCCACGACATGCACCGGCTGATGGAGGACGCGGACCTGACGGGTGGGGGCTGGATTGCTCCCGCGCAGGTGCAGCAGTTCCTCCAGCAGAAGGGCTCCTTTCTGGCCGGGTACCGAGATCCCGCGTGGGGCAACAAGACGGCCGCCACGCTCATCGTCGAGCGCTCCCGCGCCCATGGCATCAGCCCGCTCTACATGCTCGCGCGCATCCAGATCGAGTCGGGTCTCATCCAGAGCGGGACCTCGAACAACCTGGCCAAGGCCACCGGTTGTGGCTGCCCGGACAGTGGGGGCTGCGACACGAGCTACGCGGGTTTTGGGAGTCAGGTGGAGTGTGGTGCCGCGAAGATCCGGGGATACCTGAGGGATCTGGACGCGGGCAGGCCCACGGTCAGCGGGTGGAGGGTCGGCTTCGCCAAGCAGACGTTGGACCCCTGCACGGTGACGCCCGCCAACAAGGCCACCGCCGTGCTCTACACGTACACCCCGTGGGTGGGCGCGTATGCCATGCAATGCGGAAGGACCACGGTGGGCGGTTCCTCGCTCGTGGCCGCGGTCTTCACCCGCTACCGGACCGACTACAACTGGGGCTCCGGTTGCGTGCTCGGGGGGGCCATCAAGGCGAAGTACGACGCGGTGAACGGCCCGGCGCTGCTGGGCAGTTGCCAGGCGGGTGAACTGGCCACGCCGGATGGCGTGGGCCGCTTCAATCACTTCGAGCGCGGCAGCATCTACTGGACTCCGACGCTGGGCGCCCACGTGGTGCATGGCCTCATCCACAACCGGTGGGAGCAGCTGGCCTGGGAGCGCG
>JBKGHK010001451.1:0-1112 GCA_046520375.1 Pyxidicoccus sp. 3LFB2 | reverse complement strand
CGGGCGTCGTCCAGGGCGTGGTGACGGGCGGAGCGGGAGGCGCGGGCGGCGCGGTGGTGTGGCTGAAGCGGGCGGACGGCACCACACCGCGCCCGAAGCCGGCGCCGCGTCAGGTCATCCAGCAGAAGGACAAGAAGTTCTATCCGCACGTGCTCGCGGTGCCGGTGGGCACGGAGGTGGTGTTCCAGAACGAGGACGGCATGTTCCACAACGTCTTCTCGCTGAGCCGGCCCAACGACTTCGACCTCGGCATGTACGAGAAGGGCGTGGCGCGCGAGAAGGTCTTCACGCAGCCGGGCCCGGTGAGCCTGCTGTGCAACATCCACTCGTCCATGTCGGCGTTCGTCTACGTGGTGGACTCGCCCTGGTACACGCAGGCGGACGCACGGGGCCGCTTCAAGCTCCGGGGTGTTCCGCCCGGTGAGTACATCCTGCACACCTGGCACGAGTCCTCCGCGAAGGCGAGCACGCGCAACCTCACCGTGGGTGGCGAAGCGCCCGTCGTCGTGGCGGCCAGCGTGACGGCGGACGCCGAGCGACTGCCGTACGTCCCGGACAAGGCGGGCAAGCCGCGCCAGGGCCAACTCGGCTACTGAGTGAGGCCGTCCTCCAACCTGCATCCCCTTGAGGCGGTGGGGATGCAGGGCCATGGCGGACGAAAGGCCTCGGCCGCCGACCCGTGCCGTCCTTCGGTTCGCATCCCGTGAGACAGCGGAGATGCTGGGCCATGACGGAGTGCATCGCCTCATTCGTTGAGTGCGGCCGTCCGTCAGTCCACCTCCCATGCGACTCGGGAACGCAGGGCTCCAGCGGAGTGGATGCCCTCGTCCGCTGAGCGACGCCGTCCTCCAGTCCGCATCCCCGTGCGACTCCGGGGATGCTGGGCTCCAGCGAAGCGGATGACCTCGTCCGCTGCAGAATGTTGGCGGCTCGCCCGCCAGGGCTGTGCGCCTTGAGGGCGGGGCACCCGTGCACAGCGTTCGGGAGCTGCCATGCTCCCTCCCTCTCTTCGACATTCCTTCGCGGCGCTGTCCCTGCTCGCCGCGCTCCTGTCCCTCGGCTGTGGCGCTCGCGCCGGGGACGATGCGCCCGCCGACCCGGCCCCGCGCACC
>JBKGHK010001450.1:0-1112 GCA_046520375.1 Pyxidicoccus sp. 3LFB2 | reverse complement strand
TCCACAACTGCGCCCTGCTCATGTCCGCACCAGGGTCGAGACAGAGCCAAGGAACCTTCATTCCGGAGCCGATGCCCGGGCGGTCCCACCCGGCGGGAGGTAGCGGAAGGAACCGTCATTCCACCCGCCAACTGCTCGGGGACGAGGGCCCCTGGTGCGAGCGGAAGGGGCCCCCTCGGTCATCGGTGGACCTCCCACGTCCGGCGTCACTCCGGAAGCGTCTGCCGGTCCTTCATGGCCTCGGCAAAGAGGTCGCCCACGGCGTCCAGCCGCTTGCGGAACGTCTTGAGGTTGAAGCGCGCCGGGTCCAGCCGCTTCGTCACCTCGCTCCACTTCACCGGGGCGGAGAAGGGCGCGCAGTCCTTCGCGCGCAGCGAGTAGGGCGCCACCACCGTCTTGCCGCGCGTGTTCTGCCCCGCGTCCAGGTAGAGCCGCCCGCCACGCTTCCCAATCGACCGCTGCGTGGTCGAGATGTCGCCCAGGTCCTCCTCCAGCTCGGAGACGAGCCGGTCCGCGAAGGCCTGCGTCTGGGCGTACGTGTGCCCCGGGGCCAGCGGCACCACCACGTGCAGACCGCGCTTGCCGGACGTCTTCGGGTAGCCGCGCAGCCCGTACGCCTCCAGCTTCTCGCGCAGCGCCATCGCCACCGTCACCACGTCGGACCAGCCGCCCTTGCCCGGGTCCAGGTCCAGCACCAGCATGTCCGGCTGCGCCAGCCGGGGCGCGCGGCTGAGCCACATGTGCAGCGTCAGCGCGGACTGGTTGGCCAGCCACAGCAGCGGCTCCTCGTCCTTCACGTTGACGTGGCGGAGCGTCTTCTCCTCGTGGCGCACGCGCAGCGTGGGCACCCAGTCGGGGATGCCGGACATCTCGTGACGGAAGAAGCCGGGGGCCTTGATTCCCGCGGGCCACTGCTGCACGGAGATGGGGCGGTCCGTGAGGATGGGCAGCATCAGCGGCGCCGCCTCGCGGTAGTACGCGAACACGTCCGCCTTGGTCAGCCCGCTGTCGGGGAACAGCACGCGGTCGCCGTGCGTGAGCTTCGCGCGGCCCACGGCCGTCTCGGCTTCGGCGTCCTGCCCGCGCACCGCCGCCGTACGAGCCGCCAGCGC
>JBKGHK010000144.1:0-17754 GCA_046520375.1 Pyxidicoccus sp. 3LFB2 | reverse complement strand
AGCGGGGCTCCGCGTACGCACGCGAGCACGGTCCGGCGGGGCTCGCCCCTGCCCTCGACGCGGTGGACACCGGCGCGCGGCACGGACACCGGGCGCTCGACATCAACAACCGCGTCCGCCACCACATGCTGGACGCGGTCCAGAGCGGTGGCCATACGCTGAACGGCGCCGTTCACGACGCAGTCGTCGACCCGGTGGGCACCGGCGAGAAGGTCCTCGACGCGGGCAGGACCGCGGTCGATCTCCTCAAGCTGCAGGAGCAGGTGGAGAAGCTCGGCCCGAACGACTCCTTCAAGCTCGAAGCCACCGTCTCCGGTGCCGCGTTCGGCGTCGAGGGTTCGCTCGGCGGCACGCTGACGATGAGCCAGAACGAGGCGGGGCAGTACGTGCTCCGCGCCGAGGGCCGGCTGGGCGCGGCGCTCGCGTCGAAGAGCGGCACGAGCGGCGCCGCGAAGGGTGAGGCGTCGCTCAGCGCCGGGAACACCGCGGCGGTGGAGTTCACCTTCGACAACCCCAGCGACCTGGTCGAGGCCAGTCGGACGTTCCTCGGGCCGACCGGCGTGGCCTCCGCGCTGCTCGAGGGCGGCACCGGGGAAGCGGTGGATGCGCTGACCCCGGACTTCGGTCTGCTGACGGAGAACATCAGCGCGGTGGAGCTGGGCACGGACATCACCGCGAAGCTGCAGGGCGAACTCGGCGCGGACCTCGCCGCGGGCCTCAAAGGCAACATCACCGGCAAGCTCCAGTACGGCGCACGCATCGAGTTCCCGAACGGCCGGGAAGGGCCGCCCCAGGTCGTCCTGCGCGGCTCGGCGCAGCTGACCGCGGAGGGCTTCGCGACGCTCGGTGCCACGGCGCCTGGTGGCAGGGGGCGCGCCGGCGTGGTGGGCGGACAGGGCACGGTCATCGTCGAGCACCGCTTCCCGCTCCCCAAGGAACTGGGCCTGGGCGACGTGGTCTCCGATCCGCTGGGCTCCGCCGAGCAGTTGGTGGAGACGGCGCGGAACAAGGCGACCACGTCCGTGGAGCTCCGCGGTCGCGTCATCGGAGGCGCAGGCGTCTCGGGAGGGGCCCCGGCCGTCACGCAGACGTCCATCAAGCTGACCGGCGATACCGGGACCATCGCCGGGGCCCTCCCCGAGCTCCTCTCGGGTGACTACACCGGCGCGTTCGAGGAGCTCGAGGACGTGACGGTGAAGGCGAGCGTCGCCCGCGGCACCGAGACGAAGCTGGGCGCCGACGTCGGAGGGGGCGACGGCGCGAACTCCGCGTCGGTGAGCTTCACCGGAACGGCCTACGACCAGACGGAGACCGTGTTCACCTACGAGGGCACGGTGGAAGAGGGGCTCGGCCAGCTGAGCCGGCTCCCCGCGTACCTGGCGAACATCCGAGGCTGACGAAGCGTGAAGCGCGGCCCACCGACGTTCAGTTCGGTGGGCCGTCCAGGCGCGTGAGGCCTGCCGGGATGCTGAAGCAGCACCTCGCCCGATTGGCCGGCGGCGGCGTTCAGCGTCTGGAGTTCAATGCACCAGAGCCCGGCGGCCATCCGGGGCGTGCCTCCCTCAGGAGTGGTGCGCCACCGCTGTCTTCACCCAGCGCAGGATGCTCGCCTCGTGAATGTCCGCGGCGCTGCGCACCTTGAGGTGGCGCATGGTCTTCCCGGTGCCCTCGAGCCTTCCTTCCGGGTCGTCGAGCTTCTCCGGGGGCGCCATGATGTTGAGGGCGGCGTAGGTCGTCGAGGCGTAGAGCGAACAGAAGCCGCCCTTCAGCTCGAAGTAGGGCATGCCCCACTTCATGGACTCGCGGGCGCCGGGGGCGGCCTTCTTCACCAGGGCACGCAGGGCCTCGAGGTGCTCGCGCAGCTCCGAGGGCTGCCGCGCGAAGAAGGCGTCCGCCGGGGCGCCGAGGTCCTCGCGGCGCAGGTACATGCGGGCAGGGGCCTTCTTCGCGGCCGCGCCCTTCGACGGCGCCTTCTTCGCGGCCGCGCTCTTCGCCGGGGTCTTCGCGGGCGTCTTCCTGGCGGCGCTCTTCTTCGCAGGGGTCTTCTTCGCCGGGCTCTTCTTCGCCGGGCTCTTCTTCGTGGATGTCTTCTTCGCCGTCGCCTTGCGTGCCGCCATCCGTGCCTCCGAGGCCCCGGACCGCCGGGGCGGGCGGGAGGCTACCCCAGCAGCGGAGGCCGCATGGGCATGAAGGGGAACCCGCTGGGGGAGCTGCGCCGGGGCCAGCTCGGCGGCGGCGTCCAGGTGCGGGGGCTGCTGACCCTCGCCTAGGTGACTGCCTGCGCGCGTGCTCGATGCAACGGGTCAGCGACTCAGGGCAGCAGCGCGCGAAGCCCCTCACGTAGCGCGGCGCCCCGCTCCTCCGCGGGGAGCGCGCGCTCTTCCTCATAGAGCTCCGCGAGCGGCACGCTCAACCGTCCGCCCGGCTGCTCCACGCTGAGCGCGAAGCGCGCCTCATCCGCCATGATGACGAGACCGGGCCGCTCGGCGGCGGCGACGGCGCACGCCTTCGCGAGGAAGGCGCGGCGCGCGGCCGCGGCCCCACCTCCGCCCAGGACGCGCTGGCAGCTGGAGTCGCTCATGTCTTCAGCATGAGATGCGGGACAGGAGCGTGCAAGCGGTGGGGTGGGCTGCCCGGGCCGCGCCAAGGTGTCGGACGACTCGGATGGGACGGGCTGTCCGGCGCCCGCGCTCAGGGCCCGGGGGACAGGCCCGTTACCTGGACGGGCCCCCTGCGCTCGCGCTTGCGGACGACGACGGGCTCCCCTTCAGCCGGCCGGCCCCAGGCCCAGACGGAGCCATCCTGCTTGCGCGCCAGGATGTGTGCCGCCCCAGCGGAGGTGGCGACCATGGAGTCCGCGTTGACTATGGGGGCCGGGCCCTCGAGCGTGAGGCTATTGAGGCCCAGAGCATAGCGTCCATCGATGGTCCAGACCCAGACGCTGCCGTCCTGTTTCACGGCCACGGTGAACATCGCGCCGGCACTCACCTCGGTGACGTCACCCACGCCGGCCACCTGCATGGGGGTCGATTGTCGCAATGCGGCCCCCGGACCGAAGGCTCCGGTGGAGTTATCTCCCCAGCCCCAGACGGTCCCATCGTCCCTCAGCGCGACGGCGAAGCTGTAGCCCGCGGAGATGGCCTTGACGTGCGCCAGCCCCTTCACCTGGATGGGCGTGCGTGACGAGGTCTCAATCCCGTTTCCGAGCTGCCCCATCAGGTTCGAGCCCCAGGCCCAGACGCTGCCGTCGCGCTTGAGGGCCAGGGAGAAGGAGTCGCCTGCATCCACGGCGATGACCTGGCTCAGGCCTGGCACCTGGGACGGACGAGCGTGGAACTTCCGGCCTGTCTCCTCGGGAAGCGCTCCATTGGCGCGCCCCCAGGTCCAGACGGTGCCATCCTCCTTGAGCGCGAGGCTCAGCTCGGTGCCCGCTGAGATGGCGATGACGTTCTGGAGGTCCGCGACCCGTACCGGCGCCGGGCGCTCCGTGGTCGTCCCGTCCCCCACCTCGCCGCGCGTGTTGGTGCCCCAGGCCCAGACGGTGCCGTCCTGCCTCAGCGCCAATGCATGGGCATCGCCCGCTGCGACGGTGACGACCTGGTCCAGGCCCGGCACCACGACGGGCACCGGGTGGAAGCTCGTCCGGCCCAGGCCAAGCTGGCCCACTTCGTTCTTGCCCCGGCACCACACCGTCCCATCCTTCTTCAGCGCCACCCGGTGCTGGCTTCCTTCGGCCGCGGCCTTCACCTCCCCCGGCCCTTCCACGGGGCGCCACGGCGAATCTCTATGGCCCCGGGTGTAGCCCTGGCTCGCAACCCAGAGGCTGCCATCCTGGCGCACCATCAGCGTGCTCGAGTCCCTGGACACCATGGAGACGATGCCGCTCGGGCCCTGGAGCTGGGTGGCTTTCACGGGCAGGGAGGGAAGCTTGTCTTCGCGAAGGGCCCATTCCCAGACGGTGCCGTCCTGACGCAAGGCCAGCCCGCGGTCCTGCTCCAGGGAGATGGCGACGACGCGGTCCAGGCCCTTCACGGGTTGCGGCATGCCTCCCTGGTGCTTGCGAAGGGCAGCGCCCCAGGTCCACACGGTGCCGTCCCGGCGCAGCGCGGCACTGTTCCGCTGCGAGGCGGCAATCGCCGAGATGCGCTCCAGGCGCGGCACCCGCTCCGGGGTGTAACGGTCCTTGTTCTTCCCATCTCCGAGCCCGTCCCCGTCGCCCCAGGCCCACACGGTGCCATCCTCGCGGAGCACCAGGGCAAAGTAGCTGCCCACGGCGAATCCGGTGACCGAGTCCACGCCCTGCACCTGAACGGGGTTCTGGCCCTGGATTTTGCCATGCGGCTCCACCATGGGGAGCTCGGTCGAGCTGCCCCAGCCCCAGAGCGTGCCATCCCCGCGCAGGGCCAGGCCGAAGGCATCTCCGGCGAAGATGGCGGTGATGTCGCGCAGCCCCGGCACCTGGACGGGCGCGGACACGTTCCGGCCTACGTCAGCTCCGAGCCGGCCATAGGTGGCGTCGCCCCAGGCCCAGACGGTGCCGTCCTCGCGCAGCGCCAGACTGAAGTCCTTTCCGGCGGCCACGGCGCGCACCTGACTCAGGCCCGTCACCTGTCCCTCCCGGGCCTCCCCGATTCCCAGCGCGAGTCCCTCGTTGGAGCCCCAGGCCCGGATGCGCCCATCCGGCATCACCACCAGTGAGTACCCATGGCCCGCCGCGAGGACCGAAAGCTTCGGTGCAGGCCGAGGGTGCGAGGCCGCTGCCACGGCAGGCGCGCTCCAGGCCAGCGGGCGGAGGCCCATGAGCCCCCCCAGCACCGTCATGCCCAGGAGCCACGAAGAGATGAAGCGGCGCATGCGAACCTCAGGGGGAAGGACTCGGCGCGCTCAATACGTCCAGGCCCTTGGGATATTCAAGAGCCGCGGGTCGGACCGGCTCCCTACGCGGCCTGCTCTTCCACCTCGAACGTCATGCCCGCCTTGCGCAGCCGCTCGACGAGGCGCATCCCCATGCACGAAGCCGGAGTGAGCACGCCCCCCTGGGCGGGATTGGCGTCGAAGGCGAGGCTGAGCGCGGACTCGGACAGCATGCGCGCCGTGGCCGCGTAGCCCGGGTCCCCCTTCGCGCCCACCTTGCCCTTCAGCTTCACCTCGCGCCCGGTGCGGGGCGACGTGCCCTCGCCCAACAGCCGCGCCACGAAGTAGCCCCGCTCGCGGTCCTCCGCGGAGGGTCCCTGCCCCGGCGCCGGCAGCACCTTGTTCTCCAGCAGCTTGCGCAGCGGCTTCACCGACAACGCGACGAAGGCACCCCCCAGGCCCGCCGTCATGCTGGTGGCGCGGGCCAGGCCCTTCACTCCGGGGCCGTAGCCGGCCACCTCCGAGTAGAGGAACTCACGGCCCCACGGGTAGCCGAGCAGCGCATGGCTGCGGCGCACCACGCGCGTGTTCACCGAGGCCATGAAGAACGGCCCCGTCCACTGCCCCGCCTCCTGGCTGTAGCGCACCGTCGCCACGTCGCGCTCCGCCGGGTTGCGCGGCTGGCGGGGGTCCGGATCCAACGCGCGGGGGTTCCCCAGGATTTTGCGCACCGAGCGGTCCACCGCCACCTCATCCAATGCCTGCAGCATGCTGGCCACCGTGCCGCCGCTGGCGCCACCGCGCATGGGCCCCATGTAGAGCCGCACCGAGCCCAGGTGCCCGCCGTGCTTCTCGCGCATGTGCTCCTGCATCATCAGCACACCCAGGTCTGACGGAATCGAGTCGAAGCCACACGTGTGGACGATGCGCGCGCCGCTCGTCCGGGCCTGCTCGTGGTGGGCGTCAATCATCCGCCGCATCCACTGCACCTCGCCCGTCAGGTCGCAGTAGTCGGTGCCCGCGCGCACGCACGCCGCCACCAGCTCGTTGCCATAGCGCGCGTAGGGGCCCACCGTGGTGCAGACCACACGCGTGCGCGTCACCAGCGAGTCCAGCGACGCCGGGTCCTTCGCATCCGCCACCAGCAGCGGCAGCTCCGCGCACGCGGGCGTCAGCGTGGCCAGGCCCCGGCGCACCTCCTCCAGCTTTTTGATGTCCCGTCCCGCCAGCGCCCAGCGCGCACGGTGGGCATCCTGGTTCCGGGCGAGGTACTCGGCGACGAGGCGTCCGGTGAAGCCGGTGGCACCCCAGACGATGACGTCGAACTCAGCGGAGGGCTTGCTCATGGGCCCGGCACTCTGGCCGCGCGTCCCAGCCGCCGCAACCCTGGCGTGGGCCCACTGTCGCGTCAGGCACCTCACCGGATGAGCGCAGAGCGTCCCACCCGGTGAGGCTCACCGGGCCTGGCGGCCCGTCAGGTGCTTCACACGTCGCAGCGAGGACCGGCATCCGTGCAACGGGGCGAGGTGTCCTCGTTCTTCGCGGGAGTGCTCTCCACGTTCGAGAGAATGCGGACCGTCTCACGGCTCAGGCTCAGCTTCTTGGGCTGCTTGGTGTCGTGCTTGTTCATGGCTTCGCTTTCCCTGAGAGATTGTGAATCACCGCCACCGAGCGGCCGCTGGAGTTTGCAACCCCGCTCGGGGCAACTCCTCGCGTTTTTCGAATTCACATAGCAAACGTCCGCCACCTGACATTGTATATTTACAGCCCGCACGCAATGACAATCACTGCCTGAAAGCGATTTTCGATCCCTTCGCTGCGCGCCCCTGCAAGATGGATGTCTGGATTCGCGGCGGCGCAGGAAGCGAGGACGAAGGGCATGCGGAGGACGGTGAGCTGGAGCCCCCTGTTGGAAGGCGCGGAGCGCGAGGCCGCCCTGCGGGCCGTGGGGAACATCCTCGAGGACCTGCCCCGCTTCCCGACGCAGGGGCCCCTGGCCACCTCCCTCGCCCGGGGCCAGACGGGCGTGGCCGTCCTGTTCGCCTACCACGCCAGTGTCTGGGCGAACTCACCGTACGGCGCGAAGGCGGACGCGCTGCTGGACGAGGCCACCGAGGCCCTGGCCACCACCGCGCTGCTGCCGGATTTGTACGACGGCTTTCCCGGCATCGCCTGGGCCGTCCAGCACCTGCAGGGCACGCCCGAGTCGCCCGACGAAGACCCGCTGACGGACATCGATGCCGCGCTCGCGGACTACCTCCAGGCGCGCCCCTGGCTCCACCGGTATGACCTGGTGAGCGGACTGGTGGGGCTGGGCGTCTACACGCTGGAGCGCCTTCCCCGCCCCGGAGCCCGGCAGTGCCTGGAGCACGTGGTGGCCCGGCTGGGCGAGCTCGCGGAGCCCGCGGGAAGGGGCGTGCGCTGGATGACGCCGCCCCACCACATCGAGGCCGAGGCCCGGGAGCGCTATCCCAGGGCGGCTACAACCTGGGCGTCGCGCATGGCATCCCCGGCGTGCTGGCCGTGCTGGCCGGCGCCGTGGCGTGGGGCGTCGCGGAGTCCTCCGCGCGGGCCCTGCTCGAAGGCGGCTGGGCCTGGCTGATGGAGCAGCGTGCGCCCGACTCCGCCGCCGCGCGCTTCCCCTCGCGGCTGGACGCCAGCGGTGAGCCCGGCAGGTGGCCGGGCCGTCCCGCGTGGTGCTACGGGGACGTCGGCGTGGCGCTTACCCTCCATGGCATCGCCCGCGCCGTGTGTGACGCCGACTGGGAGCAACAGGCCCTCGCGCTCTGCCAGGAGACGGTGCACCGCTGGAGCCGCACCGAGCTCGTGAGGGATGCGGGCCTCTGCCATGGCGCGGCCGGCCTCGGGCACCTGTACAACCGGCTCTTCCAGGCCACGGGCGAGGAAGGCTTCGCGGACGCCGCGCGCCACTGGTTCCGCCATGCCCTCTCACTCCAGCGGCCGGGCGTGGGCGTCGGCGGGTTCCAGACGCTGGAGTTCCCTCCCGACGGCGGCGAGCGCTGGACGGACCTTCCGGGCCTGCTCGCGGGCGCCACCGGCATCGCCCTGGCGCTGCTGGCGGCGACGTCCCAGGTGGAGCCCCGGTGGGACCGCCTGCTGCTCATGTCCCTGCGTCCCAGCCCCTCGCTTCAGTCATGAACGCTCCGCTCGCGTCCCTCCCCGGCTACACGACGTCGGGGTTCTTCGTCCTCCGCTCCCCCCTGCTGCCCTTCGACACGCTCCTCGACTGGAGCGAAGGCGCCTCGGAGGACCGGGCCCTGCTCCGGCGCCGCCTCGCGGCCGGGCTCGCGCGCGGAGAGCTTCGCGAGGCCCTGTTCCTCGCCTCCCCTTCCATGGACGAGGGCCTCTCCGAGTGGCTCCGCGCGCCCGAGGGTGAGTGGGGGCAGAAAGTCGAGCGCGCGCTGGTGCGCTACTGGCAGCGCATGGCCGCGCGCGCCACCCCGTTCGGCCTCTTCGCGGGCGGCGCCGTGGGCCTGATGGGCCCGGGCACCCGCCTCACGCTGAAGCCCCGCGAGACGTACCGCCGCCACACCCGGCTGGACATGGACTACGTCAGCGCGCTGACGGAGCGCCTCGCCCGGGAACCCGCGCTGCGCGCCGTCCTCGACTACCGGCCCAACTCCAGCCTCTACCGGAGCGCAGGGAAGCTGCGCTACGCCGAGTCCCACATGACGGGGCGCTCGCGCGCCTACCACCTGGTCGCCGTGGAGCCCACGGACTACCTGGAGGCCACCCTGGAGCGCGCCCGCCCGGGAGCCCGCCTGTCCGCGCTCGTCCACGCCCTCACCGAGGCGGACCCCCACGTCACCCGCGAGGAGGCGGAGGAGTACGTCGGCATGCTGGTGGACCACCAGCTCCTCGTCCCCGAACTGCCGCCCCGGGTGACGGGCCCCGAGCCCCTCGACGAGCTGCTCGCGCGGCTGGCCCCCGTGCCCTCCATGGCCGAGTACCACCGGCGCCTGGAGCTGGTGCAGGGCGCGCTGGCGGACCTGGATGGCTCGCCGCTGGGGACGGCGCCGTCGCACTACCGCGTCATCGCGCGCGGGCTGGAGGCCCTGCCCGCCCCCGTCGAGGTGAGCCGGCTCTTCCAGGTGGACCTGATGAAGCCCGGCGCGGAGCTCACGCTGGGCCCCCGCGTGGTGGAGGAGATGGCCCGGGGCGCGGCCCTCCTCCACCGCATCAGCCCTGGGAGCGAGTCGCCCTCCCTCCGGCGCTTTCGCGAGGCCTTCGTCCGGCGCTACGAGGGGCGCGAAGTCCCGCTGGTGGAGGCGCTGGACGAGGACGTGGGCATCGGCTTCGAGCCAGGCAGCCCCGTCACCGCCGAGGCCAGCCCGCTGCTGCGCGGGCTTGCCTTCCCACCGACGCCGCGGAGGAGCGCCAGCCCTGGGGCCCGGCCCAGGCCTGGCTGCAGCACCGGCTGACGGAGCTGCTGCACGCCGGCGGGCAGCAGCTGGAGCTGGACGAGCGTGACTTGAAGGCCCTGGAGAATCCCCAGACGGCCCCGCTGCCGGACGCCTTCTCCGTCATGGCGAGCGTGGTGGCCGCGTCCACGGCGGACATCGACGCGGGGCGGTTCCAGGTGGTGGTGGAGTCGGTGATGGGGCCCTCGGGCGTGCCGCTGCTGGGGCGCTTCTGTCACGTGGACCCGGAGCTCCACCAGCACGTGGCGGCCCACCTGCGCGCGGAAGAGGCGCTGCGTCCGGAGGCCCTCTTCGCGGAGCTGGTCCACCTGCCCGAGGGGCGCGTGGGCAACATCCTGTGCCGCCCCGTCCTCCGGGAGCATGAAGTCGTGTTCCTCGGCCACTCGGGCGCGCCCGCGGCGAAGCAGCTGCCCATCACCGACCTGCGCATCTCCGTCCAGGGCCGGCGCATCGTCCTGCGGTCCGCGAGTCTGGGGCGGGAAGTCCTGCCCCGGATGACCAACGTCCACAACTTCGGCCGGGCCCACCTGCGGCCCTACAGCTTCCTGGCCACGCTCCAGCAGGAGGGCGCGTCGCCGGGCCTCCGGTGGTGGTGGGGCCCGCTCTCCGACAGCGCCTTCCTGCCCCGTGTCACCTGCGGGAAGCTCATCCTCTTCCGTGCCCGCTGGCGCCTGCGGGCCCCCATGCTCCGCGCGCTGGGTGCGGCCCCGGAAGCGGAGCGCTTCGCAGCGGCGCAGCGCCTGCGCGCCGAGCTTCGGCTGCCGCGCTTCGTGGGCGTCGAGGACCGGGACAACGTGCTGCCGGTGGACCTGGACAACGCGCTGAGCGTGGACACCTTCGTGCACCTCGTGAAGGAGCGGCCTCACGTGGTGCTGGTGGAGCTGCTCACCGAGGGGCTCTGCGTCCAGGGGCCGGAGGGGCGCTTCGTCCATGAGCTGGTGGTGCCCTTCGTGCGACAGGCCCCCGTCACCCGGCCTCCCGTGCGCGCCGTCCCCAAGCGCGCCGTGCCCATCACCCGCTCCTTCGCGCCAGGCTCGGAGTGGCTCTACCTCAAGCTCTACACGGGCACGGCCACCGCGGACGCAATCCTCCGGGACATGGTGGCCCCGGTGGCGCGCGAGGCCCTGGCCTCTGGCGCGGCGAAGCAGTGGTTCTTCCTGCGCTACGGGGACCCGGACTGGCACGTGCGGGTGCGCTTCCAGGGCGACCCGGTGCGGCTCCGGATGGAGGTGCTGGAGCGGCTTCATTCCGCGCTCGCGACGCTCCAGGCCGGGCTCGTCCATCGCGTCCAGCTGGACACCTATGAGCGCGAGGTGGAGCGCTACGGAGGCGACGAAGGCATCCTGCTCGCCGAGCACCTCTTCCACGTGGACAGCGAGGCGGTGCTGGAGCTGCTCGACACCTGCGTGGGGGACGAGGGCGCGGACGCGCGCTGGCGGCTCACGCTGCGCGGCATCCACGCGCTCCTGGATGACCTGGGGCTGGACCTGGAGGCCCGGCGTCAGCTCCTCTCGGAGCTGCGTGAGGCGCATGGGAAGGAGTTCCAGGTGGACGGCGCCTTCGAGCGGCAGCTCGGCGAGCGCTTCCGGAGCCACCGCCGCGAGCTGGAGGCGCTCCTCTGGAACCCTGCGGCCGGAGAGGACCCGCTCGCCCCCGGGCTGGCCGTGCTGCGTCGGCGCTCGGAGCGGCACGCGCCGGTGATGGAGCGGCTGCGGACGCTCTCCGCCCAGGGAGCGCTGGGCCAAGCCCTTCCCCACCTGGCCTCGAGCCTGGTCCACATGCACGCCAACCGGATGCTCCGGTCGGCGGCGCGGGCGCAGGAGCTGGTGCTGTACGACTTCCTGCACCGGCTCTACGAGTCCCGGGCCGTGCGCCAGCGCCGGGAAACCTGACAGCGGCGTCACGCTTTCGGCCCGGGGCCCACCTCACGCTTGCGGCGTCGGCGTCATGCCCCGCCCTGGGGCTCGCGCCTCTTCCTCGGGGCACCGGCACCATGCCTCCGCCTGGGGCCCGCGCGTCTCCCTGGCTGCACGGGTGGCATGTGGGTTGCTCTGGCCAGGGCCGCACTCCGGGCGTGGCCAGGACGTCCGGACCCGCTCCGAGCGATGATGCACGCCATGTCCCCATCCCCCTCCGCCACGCCGTCCCCCTCCCGCCTCCGCCGTCGTGCGGCGATTCTCGTCCTGGTCGTCGCATGCCTTGGCACCGTCGCCACGTCCCCGCCGCGCTCCCCGTCCATCACCGCGGAGTTCACCGGCCCCACCATGCACTTCACCCAGGACAAGCCCTGGAGCACGCGTCGCTTCGTCGCCCGGGCCACCGCCAGGAACTCGAATGAGAGCATCGGGGGCTCCATGAGCGGGATGCTGACCGCACGCTGGAAGCCCATCGGCGTCACCACCTCTTCAGGGCCGACGCTCCGCTCACGGCTGGTCCACCCCGGCGACACCGCCAACCTGAGCCGGGACATCACCCTCGACACGCCTGACACCCCGAAAGAGGTGTCTCCGGGCGGGGTCTTCTTCCCCCACTGCGAGCTCGATGAGCGGTGTGAGCTGGAGGTGGAGCTGCACATCGAGGTGGTCGGAGAGCTCGGCGAGGGGACGGTCGAAGTGGACTGGACGCTGCAAGCCGAGGCCTACGCCCACTCGGAAGACACGCCGAAGGGCTTCGCCTTGGAAATCCAGGAGCGCTGAGTGTCCTCCGCCGAGCCACGTCCGCCGGAGCCGTTTCCGGGCAGCGCGCTGCTGCATCCGCTGGTGCTCGCCGCGGTGGCGCTGCTCATCCTCAACGACCACGTTTTCAAGGCCCGCTGGCCCTCGTGGTGGACGGGGAAGCTGTCGGACGTGGCCGGACTGGCGATGTTCCCCCTGGTCCTCCAGGCGCTCTGGGAACAGGCACGCACGTGGAGCGGACGCGGCTTCCATCCATCCCGCGCGGTGCTGGTGACGTGCGTGCTCCTGACGGGGCTGTGCTTCTCCGCGACGAAGCTTTCGGTGGTCGCGGGGGACGGCTGGCGCTGGGCCCTGGGCTTCCTGCAGTGGCCCCTGCGCATGGCAGGAGCCGTACTCCAGGGGCGTGAGCTTCCGTCGCCCGTGCCCGTCGCCCACGTGGTGGACGTGACCGACCTGCTCACCCTGCCCGGGCTGCTCGTCGCGCTCGCCGTGGGCTGGAAACGCGAGCGACGCCGCGCAGGCGATGAAGCTTCACCGGAGGCAGCACCGCTGCACCCCTGACAGGCGGAGATTTGCCCGGGAGCTTCGAGGCGACCACGGGCGCCCGGCCGAGACTTCCGGGCGCCCAGTGTCGCGTGTGTTACCGGCGACGGCGCTGCGTCATGGCGCGCCGGGCCGCCGCGCGGGCCTCACCACGCGCCGCCACTTCCTTGAGCGCCTCTTCCTCGCCGCTGTCGCCGGAGAGGAAGGTGGAGAGGGCGCGGATGGTGGGGTAGCGGAACAGGTCCACCAGCGTGAGCGGCTTCTCCACCTTCGCCTTGAGCTTGTCGAGCACCTGCACCATCAGCAGCGAGTGCCCGCCCAGGTCGGCGAACTTGTCGTCCACGCCCACCGAGTCGAGCTTCAGCACCTCCTGCCAGACGTCGGCGAGCATCGTCTCCGTCTCGCTCTCCGGCTTGGTGAAGGCGCCCCGCGCCTGGGCCTGCTCCGGCGGCGGCAGGGCCTTGCGGTCCACCTTCTTGTTCGGCGTCTGCGGGAAGGCGCTCAGCGTGACGAAGGCCTGCGGCACCATGTACTCCGGCAGCCGCGAGCGCAGGAAGTCGCGCAGTGCGTCCGTCGCGGGCGGCTCGCCCGACTTGGCGATGAGGTACGCCACCAGGCGCTTGTCGCCGGGGATGTCCTCGCGCACCACCACCACCGTCTCGCGCACCGCGGGGTGCTCACCCAGCCGGGCCTCGATTTCGCCCAGCTCGATGCGGAAGCCGCGCACCTTCACCTGGTGGTCCAGGCGGCCGATGAACTCCACCACGCCGTCCTGCCGCCAGCGCGCGGCGTCACCGGTGCGGTACATCCGCGCCCCCGGCTGGGAGGAGAACGGGTCCGCCACGAAGCGCTCGCGGTCCAGCTCCGGCCGGTGGTGGTAGCCGCGCACCACGCCCGCGCCGCCGATGTACAGCTCGCCCGCCGCCCCAATGGGCATGGGCCGCTGCTGCGCATCCAGCACGTAGAGCTGCGTGTTGGCGATGGGCGTGCCAATGGGCACCCCGTCCCCCACGTTCTTCACCGGGTACGTCGAGGACCAGATGGTCGTCTCCGTGGGCCCGTACATGTTGAGCACGTCGCCCGAGACAGTCTCGGAGAGCTGCTTCGCCAGCGGGACGGGGAAGGCCTCGCCGCCCACCATCATCTTCTTCAGCCGCACGAGGCCCGCGCGGGCGCGCTCCTCGGCCAGCAGCATGCTCGCCTGGGACGGCGTGCACTGGAAGTGCGTCACCGGGTGGCGCTCCAGCAGCGCGGGCACGGAGCCGTCCAGCGCCTCGCCCTCCTCCGGCTTCACGCCCACGCCCGCGTTGGCGCGCTTGAGCACCTGGGCCAGCAGGGGCAGGTGCTCCATCACCAGCGCCGTCGGCACGCCGAAGTCCACGAGGCAGGCCACCTCGTCCACGTCCATGCCCTTCAGCCGGTCGACGAAGGCGACGCAGTTGTCCACGCTGCCGAAGAGGCCGGACGTCTGGAAGTAGCGCTCGAAGGAGAAGTCCAGCAGCGCGTCCATCTCCTCGGGGGACAGGTTGTCCGTGCCGAAGTTGCCGTTGGCCAGCGTGGTCTGCGCCTTGAAGGCCGGGAAGCTCCAGGCGGCCTCCTTGATGAGGCTCACCGAGGACTTGAGGTACGACTTCATCGGCCCGCGCACCACTTCCTTCACGGTGGCTTCGGACTCACCGACGAAGGTGTGGAGCATCAGCGTCACGGTGCCCTTGCCGGGGTGGCCCGCCTTGCGCCACGCCTCGCGGTAGATGGCAATCTTCTGCGCCACCTCCTCGGGCGTCTGGCCGAGCAGGTGCGTGAGCAGGTGGCAGCCCGCGCGCGCGGCCTCCTCGAACGTCTCGGGGTTGCCGGCGGTGGTGACCCAGATGGGCAGCTCCTTCTGCACCGGGCGCGGCAGGGTGCGCAGCTTCACCGTCGCGCCGCTGCCGCCCTTCGCCTCCAGCGTCTCGCCGCGCCACAGCTTCCGCACGTCCTCAATCTGCTGGAACATGATGCGCTTGCGGTCGGCGAAGTTCTCCGGCCGCAGGGCGAAGTCATTGGGCTGCCAGCCCGCCGCGAAGGAGATGCCGACGCGGCCGTGGGAGATGTTGTCCACCACGGACCAGTCCTCGGCGATGCGCAGCGTGGGGTGCAGCGGCGACACGAGGCTGCCCGCGCGCAGCTGCACGTTGCGAGTCACCGCCGCCAGCGCGGCCGAGGTGACGGCCGGGTTGGGGAACAACCCACCGAAGGCGTGGAAGTGGCGCTCCGGCGTCCACACGGCGCGGAAGCCGTTCGTGTCCGCGAAGCGCACGCTGTCCATCAGCAAGTCATAGCGCCCCTCGGGCCGCTCGCCTTCGTCGCTGGAGAAGTAGAAGAGGCTGAAGTCCATGGCGCGCGAGGCGTGCTTGCCCTCCTGCGCCCCGCCCTGCCGCTCCGCGTGGATGACCACCGTGAAGCCCCGGGTGAGCGTCCACAGCAGCTCCAGCACGGAGATGTCGAAGTTGAGGCTGGTGACGGCCAGCCACGTGCCGCGCTCCGTGCCCAGGCGCTCGTCCATGCCGAGGCCGAAGTTCACGAAGTTGCGGTGCTCAATCATCACCCCCTTGGGCTTGCCCGTGCTGCCGGAGGTGTAGATGACGTAGGCCAGGCTCTCCGGGGCGCCCGGAGGCGTCTGCGCGTCCGCCGAGGCGGCGATGCGCTCCCACGCCGCGTCCACGGCGAGCACCTGCTTCGCGGCGCCGGGCACGCGCGTAAGGAGCCGCTCCTGCGTGAGCACCAGGTGGCAGCCCGCGTCCTCCACCATGAAGGCGATGCGCTCGGCGGGGTACGCCGGGTCCAACGGGACGTAGCAGCCGCCCGCCTTGTGCGTGGCCAGCACGCCCACCATCATCTCCAGCGAGCGCTCCATGAAGATGCCCACGCGCACGTCGCGGCCCACGCCCGCGCTTCGCAGGTGGCGCGCCAGCACGTCGCTGCGCTCATCCAGCTCGCGGTACGTCAGCGAGGCCCCGCGGCAGACGAGCGCGGTGGCGTCCGGGGTGCGCCGCGCCTGCGCCCGGAAGAGGCCATGGATGGTGGCGTCCGCCGGCAGCTCGCGGCGGGTGTCGTTCCACAGCGCGAGCAGCTTGCGCTCCTCGGCGCCCAGCAGGTCATGCTCGCCCACCGCCTTGGAGGGGGCCTCCTGCAGGGACGCGAGGAAGGCGGAGAGCTGGCGCGACAGCTCGGAGACGCGGCCCTTGTCCACCCGGGTAGCGTCGAAGATGAAGTGCGCCTTCGCGCCATCCGCGTCCACCGAGACGGTCAGCGCCGCGCCGGGAACCAGGTGGCCCTGCTCCCCGGGGGAGGCGATGCGCAGGGCGACGGGGTACGCCACCTCGCCCATGTGGCGCGGCAGGCCGGACAGCTGCGGCGAGCGGCCGAGCACGTCACGGGCCATGACGGCCTTCTCGCGAAGCTGCGCCAGCCCCTTGCGGAAGGCGGCGGCCGCGGCTTCCGGCGCGTCCTTCAGGGGCAGCTCCAACCGGAGCGGCAGCTGCGAGGCGTAGAAGCCCTCCGCGCCCTGGATGCGAGCGCGCGTGCCGGCGTCGCTGAAGCCCACGTCGAAGCGCGGCTCGGGAGACAGGCGCGACAGGAAGGCCGCGGCGGTGAAGAGCAGCCGCTCGTCGGGAGGCAAATCCCGGACCCAGCCGGCGGCGACGTCGCTGGCCGCCAGCGTCAGCGCGTGCGTCCCCTCCTCCTTGGCGCTGCCGCCCAGGAACGGCAGGCCCGGGGGGCGCGAGCGTCTCCAGCCGACCCAGGAAGAAGGCCTCCGCCCCTGCCCGCCCAGCGGCCCCACCTCGTCCAGGCGGGCCCGCAGCTCCGCGTTGGCCGGAGGGAGCGCGTCGCCCACCGCGAGGTTGCGCGAGCCCAGCAGCTCGGCCCACGACAGCGGCGCGCCGCACAGGCCCTTGGGGCCCTTCAGCGTGAGGTCCCCGCCCTGGAAGGCCAGCGTCAGCGCATCGCCCTCAATCGAGACGATGGTGCCGGAGCTCGCGTCGGAGCCCTCGGCCACCCGGCGCGCCTCGGAGATGGCCACCGGCGCGCTGCCCAGCCACAGCTTGGCGAAGGCGAGCGGGTTGGGATAGCCGCCGTAGTCCAGCGCCGCCACCAGCGCGCGCGCGTCCTCCACGTCGCCGTGCGTGTCCACCAGCGCCGCGGCGCCCGGGCGCTGCGCGAGGCCGAAGTAGCTGCGCTGCGAGAAGTCCTGCTCGACGAGCTCGGCGCGGCCCTCCACCAGCTCGGCCGCGAGCTCGGCGAAGGTCTCCATGCCCTCCGTGTAGCAGCGCGCGTTGAGGCTGAAGGCCGTCTCGTGGGGGGCGACGTCGAAGAGGCGCTGCTTGAGGATGCGGCCCTTGTCCGCGCCCGACGTCATCTCGTGCCACGTGACGCCGTGCTGCGCCTCGCGGTGCAGCAGCGCCCACGAGGTGACGTTGAGGCCGGCATAGCGGGGCAGCGGCCCGTCATGGAAGTTGATGGCCATGCGGCGGGGAAGCCGCAGCACCTCGTCCTTGACGATGCTCAGGTTGACGATGCTGAAGAGCCAGTCGAACGGCGTGGCGGAGAGGAAGGGCAGCACCTTCTCCCCGGGCGGCACGTGGGCAATGCCCTGCTCCTCCGCCCACTTCTGGAGGGACGGCTCGCGCGTGACGAGGCCGAGAATCGCGACGCCTCGCTCCTGGAGCGCCTGGGCACAGGGGACGACGAGGGTGCCCTCGCCGATGATGAAGCAGGTGGGCGACTCGACTGTCGCGGTCATACGGTGCCTCCGGTGCTGGCTCGAGCCAGCTCACAACTCTGGAAAAAGGTTCGGGGAGTTACAGGTCCAGCGCCGCGCGCGCCTCGGCGAGGGCGTTGGGGTGCTTCAGCAGTTCCGAGTGCCCCACCCCTGGAAAGCTCTGGAACGGCGCCCCCAGCCTGCGGGCAAGTTCCTCTCCATGGGAAGGGGGCAGTGCCGAGTCCGCCTGCCCGTGAAGCACGCGGACGGGCGGCAGGCCTTCGGCGACGAGGGCCAGGTTGTCGTACCGGTCCGGGGTCCGCAGCCGTCCGCGAAGCCCCTTGTCCGTCACGTCCATCCGGGTGAAGGGCGCCAGCAGGACGACGCTCCGGGCCTTGCGGCCGTCCCGCGCCAGCGTGTGCGCCGCGGTGAGCGCCGCGTTGCTGCCCATGGAGAAGCCCACCAGGTGGATGGCGTCCGGGCCCGGCCGGTGCGTGGCGAC
>JBKGHK010001449.1:0-1115 GCA_046520375.1 Pyxidicoccus sp. 3LFB2 | reverse complement strand
CACACCGAGGCGCCGGGGTGGGCCACCAGCGGCCGGGGCTCCAGCCGGCCCCGCGCGCACGCGTCCACCAGCGGCAGCAGGTCCTCGCCCAGTTGCATCATCAGCACCTGTGTCTCCGGGTCGCCGAAGCGCGCGTTGAACTCCAGCACCTTCGGCCCGCTGCGCGTGAGCATCAACCCGGCATACAGCACGCCCCGGAACGGTATTCCGCGTCGGCGCAGCACGGCCAGCGTGGGGGCGACGACGCGCTCGCCCACCTCGGCCAACTGCCCCTCGGTCAGGAAGGGCGCCGGGCAGTACGCGCCCATGCCGCCGGTGTTGGGCCCCGTGTCCCCGTCGCCCACGCGCTTGTGGTCCTGCGACAGCGGCAGCATGACGAAGCGCTCCCCGTCGCAGAGGGCCATGGCGGAGACCTCCTCGCCCTCCAGCAGCTCCTCCAGGACCATCTTCTGGCCCGCGGCACCCATGGCGCCCACCGCGCGCACCGCCGCGCGGGCGCCTCCACGTCGTGCGCGACGATGACGCCCTTGCCCGCGGCCAGCCCGTCCGCCTTGACGACGATGCGGCCCTGCGCCACGGCGTAGGCCTCCGCCTCGGCCACGTCCGTGAAGGTGCGGAAGGCCGCGGTGGGCACGCCCGCCTCGGCCATGATTTCCTTGGCGAAGGCCTTGGAGCCCTCGATGAGGGCCGCGCCCGCCACCGGGCCGAAGCAGGGGATGCCGGCCTTCTCCAGCGCATCCGCCACGCCCGCCACCAGCGGCGCCTCCGGCCCCACCACCACCAGGTCCACCGCCTCGCGCTTCGCCAGGGCCACCACCTCGTCCGGCACGTCGGGCCGCACGGGGACATTGGTGGCCAGCCGCGCGGTGCCCGGGTTGCCGGGGCCACACAGCAGGCGGGTGAGCCGGGGGCTCTGGGACAGCTTCCACGCGAGCGCGTGCTCACGGCCTCCGGAACCGAGCAGCAGGACCTTCACATCCACCTCACCGTTCCAACTGGTAGAGAGTCTGCTTGGCGGGGAGGTACGCCGGATCCAACCCCACCACCTTCACCAGGGTGTCTCGGGGCCAGCGCCTTGCGCTGCGGCGCCTCCAGCGCGGCCAGCCGCGCCTGCG
>JBKGHK010001448.1:0-1116 GCA_046520375.1 Pyxidicoccus sp. 3LFB2 | reverse complement strand
CCAAAAGCCCCCCGTGCGCCACGACCCGCTCCACCTGGTAGCCCGGGACGGCGGGCAGGGTGGGGGGCACGGCGGACGACTCGGGGCCTCCCCCGGCAGGGGGTGGGCTCGGCGGACACGGCGCGTGGGAGCCTTCCCAGCGCCGGCCGCATGTCTGACAGCGCGGCACGGACGGCACTCTACGTCAGATGCCCCGGGGATTCAGAATCGGACGGACGGACGCGTCATGACCCGCTGGGTCGTCCGCCACCACGGCCGGCCCCGGACTCGGCGCCCTTGCGGCTTGTCCAGGGTTTGCCCCCGCCCCGAGGCCTCCCGGGGCGGAAGCTCGGGCCTCAGCGCTCCGGGACTTCCACCGCGCGCAGCAGCGTCGCCTCCGAGTTGGGGGCGCGCACGCGCAGGAGCAGCGCGTCCCCGGGCTTCGCGGCGTTGAGGGCGCGCGACACGTCCTCCGGGCTGGAAACCTTCTGGTTGCCCACCTGGACGAGCAGCATGCCGGGCACCAGGCCCGCGCGCTCGGCGGGGCTGCCGGGCTCCACGCCCATCACCTGCACGCCGTCCTGCGTCGCCGACAGCTGCACGCCGATGCGGCGCGACGAGGTGGCCTGCGCGTTGCGAGGCGCCACCTCCTCCTCGCCCTGCATGGCGGGGCGCGTGCCCAGCGTCACGTCCAGCGTCTGCGCCTTGCCGCCGCGCAGCAGCTCCACCTTCACCTTGCTGTCGGGCTTGAGCAGCGCCACCGTGCGCGTGAGGGTGCCGGCCGAGTCCACCGCCCTGCCCTCCACGGAGGTGATGATGTCCTCCTCGCGCAGACCCGCGCGGGCGGCCGGCCCGTTGGGGCTCAAGCCGGCCACCACCGCGCCCTTCATCGCCTGCACGCCCAGGGCGCGCGCGATTTCGGGCGTCAGGTCCTGCACCGACAGGCCCAGCCAGCCGCGCCGCACCACGCCCGTCTCCTGCAGCTGCGACAGGAGGTTGCGGATGAGGTTGCTGGGCACCGCGAAGCCGATGCCCGTGGCGCCGCCGATGATGGCCGTGTTCATGCCCACCACCTCGCCCTTCATGTTGAAGAGCGGGCCGCCGGAGTTGCCGGGGTTGATGGCCGCGTCCGTCTGG
>JBKGHK010001447.1:0-1120 GCA_046520375.1 Pyxidicoccus sp. 3LFB2 | reverse complement strand
CCTCGGCCACGGCCTTCAGACAGGCCTCCGTCTCCGGCCCCTTCGGCGCCAGCGGCCGGCCCGTCTCCACGCGCCCGTTCTCGAAGCGCAGCCCGCCGCAGGGCCCGCCCGCGTCCGCCGCGAGGGCAGGGGAGGTGGCCCCCAGCACCAGCGCCATCATCCAGGGAGCGGTCCGCTTCACGGCGTGCCTCCTTCCGCCGAGGGCTCGGCGACCTTCACGATGTTGAACTCCACGCGGCGGTTGTTCTCACGGCCCTTCGCCGTCGCGTTGGTGTCCACCGGCTGCGTCTCGCCGTGGCCCACCGCCTCCAGCCGCTCGGCGGCGATGCCCGACTGGAGCAGGAAGGCCCGCACGCTGTTGGCGCGGCGCTGCGACAGGTCCAGGTTCGCCGCGTCGGCGCCCTGGTCATCCGTGTGGCCCTCCACGCGCACCTGCTCCAGCTGCGGGTTGGCCTTGAGCACCGACGCCACCTGCTGCAGCAGCGGGAAGGACTTGGCGAGGATGACGTCCTTGCCCGTGGCGAAGTGCACCTTGCCCAGGATGACGATGCGCGAGCTCTCCACGTGCACCTTCGTCTGGCCCTTGTCCGGGCACCCGTCCTCGTCCCGGGCACCGTTGATGACCTCGGCCTCCAGCGGGCACGCGTCCTTCGCGTCCGCCACGCCGTCGCGGTCATTGTCGGCGTCCGGGCAGCCATCCCCGTCCTCGAAGCCGTCCAGGTCCTCGGCGGCCTTCGGGCACCGGTCGTCCACGTCCATCAGGCCATCGCCGTCCGTGTCCGCCGCCTCGGGCCGCAGCACCAGGGGCTCCACGGGCTGGCCATTGGGGCCCACCAGCTTCCAGGCGTCCGCGTCATCCGGGCAGCCGTCCGCGTCCTGGAAGTCGTTGCGCGTCTCCGCCTCGCCCGGGCACACGTCCGGCCCGTCGAGGATGCCGTCGCCGTCATCGTCCGCGTCCAGGCAGCCATCCTCGTCCTGGAAGCCGTCGAAGTCCTCGGGCCCCAGCGCGCAGGTGGTCGCCGTGGGCTTGGAGGGTGCGGCGGAGGCCGCGGCCTGCGGTCCACGCCAGCCCCCGCGAGCACGCGGAAGCCCGGCGTGCCATAGCCCCCGGGTGAGGCCC
>JBKGHK010001446.1:0-1126 GCA_046520375.1 Pyxidicoccus sp. 3LFB2 | reverse complement strand
CGCCGCGCCGGCCTCCGCCCTCCAGTGCCGCCCCGCCCTCCGGACGATGAGGAGGAGGATGCCGACGGTGGCTCCGCGGAGCTGAATGGCGGGTCCGAGAAGACGCAGATCCGCCCCGCGCCCTCGCGGCCCCAGCGCTAAGACCACGGAGGGGCCCCACGTGGGGCCCGCACCGAGGCTGCTGGGACGACGAGCACCTGTCCTCGCGGGGCCCGCGCTGCAAGCCGCCGCGTGGGGCTCGGTGTTGGGCGCGGGTACCTGCTCTCGCCAGGTCCGGCGTCGAAGCCACCTGGCGGGGCCTCCTCGTAGGCGCGGTGCACCTGCCCTTGCGGGGCCCGCGCTGGAGCGACCGGCGGGGCCATGACGCAGTGGTCCATGGTGTGGGATTCCGGAGCCCCGGAGGCCTCACTCCGGGATGACCACCGCTGGACGCCGGGCTCGTGCCGTGGCCGGTGGGCTGATCTCCCACCGCGCGCTCCGTGGACAGCCCGCCCTCACTGTCGGCGCTGGCAGTGCTTCCCAACCTTGCGAGGAGCGCGTGTCGGGGGGAAAGTGGCCGCGTGTGGATCTCCCTCCTCGCCGCGCTCATCCTGGCTGCACCGGCGCCCGTCGCGTCATCCCAGGCGCCCATTACCGTGCTGGTCGCTCCGCCTGACGCGGCGGGCGCCCCCTCCCACGTCGTCGAGTTCGCCCAGGAGCATGTGGCCGAGCAACTCAAGTCCCGCGGACTGGAGGTCATCCGCGTCGAGGACGTCACCCGGAAGCTGACGCCCTCCAAGCGCCGGGCCCTGCTGCGCTGCAACCGCACCGAGCCTGCCTGCCTCAAGTCGCTCGGCGCCGCGGGCAAGGCCGAGGTCGTCCTGGTGACGGAGCTGGGCCAGTTCCTCAGCGGCTACCGCGTCGGAGCCCGCGTCTACTCCTCCTCCACCGGCGCGCTCGTCACCGAGCACCTCGTCCCCGGCGTGGGCGAGGACCAGCTGCTGGACGCGCTCACGAAGGCGCTGGAGGTGGTGGTGCCCCGCACCCGCACGGCGCTGCGCGGCGCACCGGCCATGCCGTCCATGAAGGACGTGCCACCGCCGGCGACGCCCCGTGCCTCCTCCGGGCCGAAGGCCCAGCCGCCCAC
>JBKGHK010001445.1:0-1128 GCA_046520375.1 Pyxidicoccus sp. 3LFB2 | reverse complement strand
CCCGGCGCGCGCCATGGCCTCCGGGCCCGGAGGCTCCGGGTCCGCGGGCGGCGGGAGCGAGTCCACATTCAAGTCGTCCACCAGCTCACGCAGCTCGGAGTCCTCCTCCAGCCGCGCGTTGACGAGGTGCCACCACGAGTCCTTGCCCGAGCGGGGCTCCGCACCGCCCGACAGCACCAGCATGTCCCGGGCGCGGGTGAGGGCCACGTAGAGCAAGCGGCGGTACTCGGCGTCCTCGCGCGCCTTCAGCTCCGCCCTCACCGCGTCGAAGCGCTTGGAGGTGTAGTCGTCGTCCAACGAGTCCGGCACCCACGGGCGCAGGGAGATGCCATGCGAGCGCTCGAAGTGGGCGCGCCCGCTGGTGCTGCGCCGCCGGCCGCCCAGCGCCGGCACCACGACGATGGGCCACTCCAGGCCCTTGGCGCGGTGGATGGTGAGCAGCTGCACCGCGCGCGGGTCTCCCGCGTCGAGCAGGTCCGCCTGCGCCTCGGTGGGGTCATTCTCCGCCAGCATGCGCAGCTCGCGCGCGAAGGCCACGCACCCGCCCGTGCCGCGCTCGTCCCGCCGCGACGCCAGCGACAAGAGCTTCTCCACGTTGGCGCTCGCCTGCTCCGCGTAGGGCGAGCCCGCCAGCGCCTCGCGGTAGCCCGTCACGTCCAGCGCCGACAGCAGCAGCTCGCGCACGCCCAGCCTGTCGCGCTCCCGTCGCAGCGCGGGCAGCGCGCCGAGGAAGCGCTCCAGCCGGAGCCGCTCGCGCTCGGGCAGCGACGCCAGCACCTGCGCATCCGCCAGCCGCGACGACATCAGCGACAGGGGCTGGTCCCCCGCGAGGAGGAACAGCGACGCGTCCGACAGCCCCACCAGCGGCGAGCGCAGCACCGCGGCGAAGGCCAGTGAGTCCTCCGCGTCCGCCAGCAGCGCCAGCAGCGAGGCCAGGTCCAGCACCTCCTGCGCGCCGTAGAAGCCGCGCCCGCGCAGCACCCGGTTGCGGCACCCCGTGGCGGATGAGCGCCTGCCGGTACACCTCCAGGTGCGTGAAGGTCCGGAAGAGCATGGCCACGTCGCCGCCTCGCGCCGGGCGCAACCCCTCGCCGTCCTCGCGCTCCACGGACGGCGGAGCCCCAGGCG
>JBKGHK010001444.1:0-1131 GCA_046520375.1 Pyxidicoccus sp. 3LFB2 | reverse complement strand
GCCAGCCGCTCGCCAATGGGGTCCACCGGGCAGCCGCCCCGCGAGCGCATGCTCCGGCCCGCGGCCAGGGCCTCGGCGGGAGCCCCGTCCATGACGACGGCGCACAGGGCCGCGTCCGTCTGGGGCGAGCGGGGGAAGGCCAGGATGGCGTCGATGGCCAGCGGGCTCACCGCGCTCTTCTCCACCGCCACCGCCTGCAGGCGCTGCGCGGCGGACGGGTCCTGCAGCTTCATCAGCGCGGTGATGGCGGCCTCGCGCAGCTCCGGGAAGCTCTCGTCCAGCAGCAGGGCGATGGCCCCCACCGCCCGCTTGTCTCCGGCGTCGCCCAGGCCGCGCACCGCGGCGGCGGCGAGGATGACCTGGCTGTCACGCACCAGGGGCAGCAGCCGATTCACGGCCTCCGGACGCCCGCTCTTGCCCAGCTCCTCGGCGGCGCCCACGCGCTCGGGCAGCACGCCCTCGGTGAGGGCCAGGAGGTTGCGGTCCCAATGGGCCTTGGCCTCGGCGGCGACCACCTCCGCCATGGCGCCGGGGACGTTGGCGTTCTTGAGCGCCTGGACGATGACCTGCCGCGTGGCGCGCCCCCGCCGCCCGTACTGGAGCGTGAGGTACGCCTTGGCCTTGTCATTCTTCACCTTGGAGAGCGCCATGGCGGCGCGCCCCTGGACCTCCTCGTCGGAGTCCTCGAGGAGCTCACCGAGCAGGTCCACCACGCGGGGGTCCTGGCTCTCGCCGAGCGCCACGGCGGCTTCGGCGCGGACGATGGCGGCCAGGTCCTTGGCCGCGCGGGTGAAGAGGACGAGGTCGTCCGCATTGCCCTGTCCGGCCAGCTTCTTCACAGCAAGGGCGCGGACCTCCGGGCGGGGACTCTGGAGATCGGCGAGCAGCTGGTCCCGGCTGCCGTTGCAGCCGAGGACCAGTGCCAGGACGAGGATGAAGGGGCGCGCGCCGGATCGCATCGTTCTCCGCTGAGGGAAACGGTGGAAAAGTCGGCGCCGGTTATATCAACGAGCCCCTCCTCACGCCCAATCCAACGGGTGTGACTTCAGCGGGGCCGGCGGGGACCCTCGGGGGGGGCCGGCCTGCGCCCCCTCGTGGCCCCCCGCTCTTCGGGAAGCCCCCGGACTTCCC
>JBKGHK010001443.1:0-1138 GCA_046520375.1 Pyxidicoccus sp. 3LFB2 | reverse complement strand
GGCCCTGGGGCAGCTCGTCCGCGCGGCACAATTCGTCGCCCGTGGAGAGGATGGCCACCCCGGGGCGTGCGCGGCACCGGCGCGGACAGCTGGCCCTGGGCCCAGAGCAGCCCCAATTCAGGGATGCCCAGCGGCGTGCCCCCGGGGGCAGCAGCACCTGGCCCTCCCGCGCGTCCTCGCCCCGGGGCCGGACGAAGTGGCCCGGCCCGACGGCCTCCAGGATGTCCACCTGATCAGCCCCGCCGTCAGGCACCGGGCGCGTGCGCTCGCGCATCACCACCGCGTCGGCGCCTGGGGGCAGGGGAGCGCCCGTCATGATTCGCGCGCACGTCCCGGGCTGCACCTCCCGCTTCGGCATGGCGCCGGCGTAGACGGTTTCGCCCACCACCAGCCGCACCGGCGCAGGCCCCACCAGGTCCGCGCTACGCACCGCGTAGCCGTCCATGGCCGAGTTGTCCCAGGGGGGCAGGGTCCGCTGCGCCGTGACGTCGTGGGCCAGGGTGCGGCCCAGGGCCTCTTCCAGGGGCACCCACTCGGCGGGCAGCGGAAGGGCCAGGGCCAGAATCTGGGCCCGAGCCTCCTCGACCGGCAGCAACGTGGCGGCGTCGTTCATGCCCGGCTTATAGCCGTGCGGAAGGCACCTGGCTCGACCCCGTGACGCAGACAAATTACGTGAGAAAATCAAGTGTTAGTTTGACAGCCCTGCTGATCATCGTTACAAGCAGCAGTGATCGCGAGGCTTGCTTGCCCCCTCGGGGCGGCCCGCCAACCCGTTGAAAGGACACGGGAACTCTCAAGGAGACTGCGTCGATGGCCAAGCCCAAGTCCGGGGCCAAGAAGACGACTCCCGCTGGCAAGGCTGGCGCAAAGCCCGCTGCGAAGAAGGACAACACCGCCCGGCTGGATCTGATCAAAAACGCCTCAAAACGGGTGGCAAAGGCGGCGACAAAATTGGTGAAGGCGGCGTCGGAAGTGGCGAAGGGTGCCAAGGCGGCGAAGAAGGCCGCGCCAGAGAAGGCAGCGCCAGAAAAGGCCGTGGAGAAGGCCCCCGCGCCTGAGAAGGCTCCGGCGGCGAAGGCGCCCGCCGCGAAGAAGGCCGCGGCGGCTCCGGCGACGAAGGCCGCCCCCTCCGCCAAGG
>JBKGHK010001442.1:0-1141 GCA_046520375.1 Pyxidicoccus sp. 3LFB2 | reverse complement strand
GCCATCGAGTGGGCTGGGCGCCCGGCCAACCGGACCCGGCCGGAGGCCGTCCCCCGCAGGACGCGCTGCGCCCCGACATCGAAGCCCTGCCTGCAGCAGCGCTCCCGCAGGCGCGCTTCCAGCCGCGAGACGACAGGATCCGGAAGCACGAGCCCGTGAGCCAGCCGCCTTCCCCAGGGAAGACCACCCGCGTCTTCGGCAACTACGAAATCCTCTCCGTGCTCGGCAAGGGCGGCATGGCGGAGGTGTACCGCGCCCGCGTGCTGGCCGGCCCGCGCGAGGGGTGGACGGTGGCGCTCAAGCGGCTGCAGCCGGCGCTGACGAGAGACCCCGAGTCGGTGACGCTCTTCGCCCGCGAGGCGCAGCTGTCCAAGCAGCTGCACCACCCCAACATCGTCACCGTGTTGGATGCCGGCGAGCTGGAGGGCATCTACTTCCTCGTGATGGAGCTGGTGGACGGGCGCGACTTGGGGCAGATCCTCCGGCGCTGCAAGGTGCGCGGCATCCCCCTGCCGCTGGACTTCGCGGTGTACCTGGGCAAGGTGCTGCTGGAGGCGCTCGCGTACGCGCACACCGCCGCCGGCCCGCAGGGAGACCCGCTGGGCATCGTCCACTGCGACGTGTCCCCGTCCAACCTCTTCATCTCCCGCGTGGGCGAAATCAAGCTGGGCGACTTCGGCGTGTCGCGCGTGCTGGTGGACGGCAAGCTGCAGGGCGGTGAGGTGCTGGGCAAGCCGTACTACCTCTCCCCGGAGTCGCTGCTCGGCGAGGTGAACCCCGCCGCCGACCTGTGGGCGGCCACGGTGGTGCTCTATGAGTTGCTGACGCTGGAGCGCCCCTTCCTCGGAGGCTCTCCCGACGAAGTCTTCGCCGCCATCTGGTCCCGGCAGTACCGGCCGCTGCGCGAGCTGCGCCCGGACGTGCCCGCTGCACTGGAGGCGGTGGTGGACCGCGCCTTCTCCGCGAAGCCGGAGGAGCGCTTCCCCTCGGCCGAGGAGTTCGCCCAGGCCCTCACGCCGCACTATGACGAGCGCGTGGGCACGCCCCTGGCCATCGCCGCCGTGGTGCGCGGCCTCTTCGGCGCCAGTGACGACGTGCCCGCCCCGTCCTCCCAGGGGGGCGCGGCGCCTCCGACGGGCAC
>JBKGHK010001441.1:0-1154 GCA_046520375.1 Pyxidicoccus sp. 3LFB2 | reverse complement strand
CGCGAAGGCGGGCCGCGCCGGGTCGGTGACGCAGTCGGTGCGCGCCGGCTACAGCACCGCGCACGGGCTGCCGTGGCTGGTGGTGGAGGCGCGCCAGGGCCGGCACGTGCTGCGCGGCGTGTACTTCCTGCAGCAGCACCCGTCGCCGCTGAAGCGGGTGGAGTTGGTGGCCGGAGTCGAAGGGCTGGAGGCGGCCGTGGACGAGGCGCTGCGCCACCGCCGCCCGGTGGTGCTCACTGGAGAGCTGACGTCCGTGGAGGGACGCCGATGAAGACGAAGTCCCGCGCCCTGCTGGCCCTCGTGGGCCTCGTCGTCACGCTGGCGCTCATCTACGCCGCCAGCGTGAGCGTGGTGAAGAGCGCCGGCTCCACCGCCGCCGTGCGCGACGACAAGTTCGCCCGGGCTGAGCGGCTCGTCTTCTACCGGCTGAAGCCCGGCGAGGAGATGCGCGTCAAGGTGCCCACGGACGCCGAGGAGCTGCGCGTCGTCACGCACCTCATGCTGCCGGACGGCACCACCTACGGCCCCGAGCGCCAGTACCAGTACGGCCTCAAGCTGCTCCTGCGAGACCCGGGCGGGGTGCTGCTGGAGAAGCCCCTCTTCACCCGCACGCGGCAGAGCAAGGCCCAGCCCCAGGAGGACGGCACCTGGCTGCAGGAGAGCGCCTTCGCCACGGACCCCAACGTCCAGGTGACGGACGAGCGCGAGTTCCTCGTGCGCCTGCCGGAGCCGACGCGCACGAAGAACGCGGTGATGTACCTCAAGTCCGCGGGCACCCACGGCACGCTGCTGGTGCGCGTGTACGTGCGCACCCCGCGGCGGCTGCCCCTGCTCTCCTCCCAGCGCGCGGCCGACCAGCGCGCCGAGGAGCGCGTGGAGCGCACCACCTTCCTGCCCTTCGAGAAGCTGTCCGCGGCGACGCGGCACAAGCTGGCGGAGGAGAAGTGGGAGCGGCTGAGCGCCGAGGGCGAGGCCGGCACCGACTACTTCATCGAGCCCGTCTACCGCACCCCGTTCCGCCTCCCGCTGGTGGAGGTGGCCGAGTCCGAGCAGGAGCGGCTGGGCGCGGGCGGCGCGGTGGCCCTCAACGTCCACGGCCCCACGCAGGCGGTGCTGTGGCTGTGGAGCACCACGCCGGACACCGAGGGTGGCAC
>JBKGHK010001440.1:0-1156 GCA_046520375.1 Pyxidicoccus sp. 3LFB2 | reverse complement strand
CCTGGGCCCGGGGCGAGCGGCCCCTCAAGGTGATGCTGGGCGTGGACCGCTCGCTGCCCTTCGAGGCGGCGCGGGAGTGGGTGCGCACGCTGCGCCGCTGGGGCACGGTGGAGGTGGTGGGCGGGCGCGTGTACTGGCCGGAGGAGGAGCGCCAGCGCCTGGGGCTGGCGGTGGCGCCGTCCTTCGGAGACATCGCTCCGGAGCTGCAGCAGGCGTTGGAGAAGGAGACGGCCGCGTTGATGGCGCCGCTGGCGTCCCCGGACGGGAAGGGGGCGCGCATCCACGTGGAGCCGGGCGTGGGCCGCATCGCCGACCACCTGGTGGAGCTGGCCGAGCGGGAGAAGGCGGACGTGCTGGTGGTGGGCACGCACCACCGCCGCGCCCTGGGCCGCCTCTGGAGCGTGTCGCACCATGCGCTGCGGCTGGCGCGGATGTCCGTGGCGTGCGTGTCCTCCGAGGCGATGGCCGCGGTGGTGGAGGGGCCGCTGCCGACCCTGCGCGAGGTGCTGGTGGCCACCGACTTCTCCGAGACGGGCAACCGCGCGGTGGCCCACGCCTGCGCGCTGGCGCCCGCCGAGGGCACGGTGCACCTCGTCCATGTCGCGGAGGGCCACCCCTCGGCCGCGCAGGAGGCCGAGCTGCGCCAGCAGTTGCTGGCCGTGGTGCCGAAGGCGGCGGAGGCCGGCGGGAAGCGGGTGCGGGTGGAGGTGCTCGTGGGCCGTGGCAAGGACGTGGTGACGACGCTGGTGCAGGCGTCGGAGCGGCTCGGGGCGGAGGTCATCGTCATGGGCACACACGGGCGCTCGGGGCTGAAGCGCGCGGTGCTCGGCTCGGTGACACAGGCCCTGCTCTTGCGCACGGACCGGCCGGTGCTGGTGGTGCGTCCTCCCCAGGCATGACACTACACTGGGGCGGTGAGTGAGAGCCTGAACGAGCGCCTCGGGCGCGCGCGGGAAGCCTTCGAGCGCCACGCCGAAGAGGAGGCGCTGGCGCTCCTGCTGGAGGCGTGGCGCGAGGCGCGTGACGCGGACCTGGCCGCGCTGGTGGAGCGGCTGTCGAGGCGGCTCACCGAGGGGCTCTCGCCGCTGGCGTGCGAGCCCGACTCCCGGACGCTGGTGGCGTGCCGCCCGCAGGACCTGCCCCGGCTGCTCGCCAG
>JBKGHK010000143.1:0-17810 GCA_046520375.1 Pyxidicoccus sp. 3LFB2 | reverse complement strand
CGTGCTGGGCGCCGCGCTGGAGCACGACACGCCCGGCGTGGTGCTGGACGCGCTGGGGCTGCCCGGCGCCACCGCCTTCACCCTGCGGGACATGGACGCGGCGGCGGTGGACGCGCAGCTCACCTCGCGGCGGCCGGACCTGCTCGTCTTCTGGTACGGCACCAACGAGGCCCACCTGAGGGATTTGGACACCGCGGCCCTGCGCCGCGACTACACCGCGCTCATCTCCCGGCTGCGCAAGGCCACCAACGCCGAGTGCCTGCTGCTGGGCCCCACGGACCGGCTGGAGCAGGACGCCAACGGCCAGTGGAAGGAAGCCCCCGCGCTGGCGTCGGTGCTCGGCACGCTGCCCCAGGTGGCGAAGGACGCGGGCTGCGCGTACTGGTCCCCGCGCGCGGCCATGGGCGGCGAGCGCGCCATGCTCCGCTGGCAGCGCGCGCAGCCGGCGCTGGGCCACCCCGACGGCGTGCACCTGACGCCGGAGGGCTACGCGCGGCTGGCGGGCGCCTTCGTGCGGGATTTGCTCGCCGCGTACGAGCTCCACAAGAAGGGCCAGCCCACCGCGCGCGTGGAGGACAACTGACGTGCTGTCCCACAGCCTCCAATACCTCGCCTTCGTCGTCGCGGTGTTCGCCCTCTACTGGGCGGTGCACCGCCACTTCTGGCCGCGCATGGGCGTGCTGCTGGTGGGAAGCCTCTTCTTCTACGCGGCCTTCACGCCCTTCCCCATCCTCATCTTCCTGGTGGGCGTCACGGTGGACCACCTGTGCGTGAAGGGCATGGCCCGCGCGCAGTCCCAGGGCACGCGCAAGGCGCTCGTCACCCTGTCCATCGTCTCCAACCTGGGGCTGCTGGCGGGCTTCAAGTACCTGGAGCTGCTGCGCCAGACGGCCCTGTCGCTGCTCGCGCCGCTCGGAATCACGGTGCGGCCGGAGCCCTTCAACCTGCTGTTGCCGGTGGGCCTGTCCTTCTTCGTCTTCCAGGCCATCAGCTACACGGTGGACGTGTACCGGGGGAAGGCGAGCGCGGAGCACTCGTTCATCGAGCACCTGCTGTACATGCTCTTCTTCCCGCGCGTGGTGAGCGGCCCCATCGTCCGCGCGTCGGAGCTGATGGCGCACTTCCGCACCACGCCCAGCCTCACGCCCGAGCAGGGCGGCCACGCGCTGTTCCGCATCGCCGTGGGCCTGGTGAAGAAGCTGGTCATCGCGGACGTGCTGGGCGCGGGAATCGTCGACCCCGTCTTCGGCGCGCCGGAGAAGTACGCCTCCGCCGAGTGCATCGTCGCCGCGGTGGCCTACACCTTCGAGCTCTACTACGACTTCTCGGGGTACTCGGACATCGCGCTGGGAGTGGCGGCGCTGTTCGGCTTCAAGTTCCCGGAGAACTTCAACCGCCCGTACCTGGCGAAGAACATCGCCGAGTTCTGGAACCGGTGGCACCTGAGCCTGTCCACGTGGCTGCGGGACTACCTGTACCGGCCGCTGGGCGGCAACCGCGTGTCGAAGCCGCGTGTGCTCTTCAACCTGATGACGGTGATGGTGCTGGGCGGCCTGTGGCACGGGGCGGACTGGCGCTTCGCCGTCTGGGGCGCGGTGCACGGCGTGGCGCTGTGCGGCTTCCGCTGCTGGGAGTGGGCGGTGGGCAAGCCCGAGTCGCCGGGCATTCCCCGCGTCGCGCTGGCCATGCTGGCCACCTTCACGATTGTGGTGCTCACCCGCGTGGTCTTCCGTGCGCCGGACATGACGCATGCGATGGAGTTCTACGCGCGGATGATGGCGGGGGTGCCCGGCATCGCCAACGTCAGCCCGCTGGTGTGGGGCATGCTCGCGGCGGCGGTCCTCTTCCACGCCGTGCCGATGAAGCTCTACACCGTCTCGTCGGAGCTCTTCGTGCGCATGCCCGTGCCGGTACGCGCCGTGGCGCTGGTGCTGCTCGGCCTGGGCATCCGCCACCTGTCCGCGGTGGAGACGCGCCCGTACGTGTACCTGCAGTTCTAGGCGGCACGCACGGGCACGAAGGCCCTAGCAGGGCAGCCAGGGGCCTACGCCCCGGCCGCACGAGTCCACACAGACGGAGTACGCCTCCGCGCAAGCTTCGTAGGAGGCGCCGCACATCTGCGGGCAGGTCGCGTTCGCGGCGTAGCACTCGTCGTAGCAGGACTCGGCCAGCGGGCCGGACGACGTGCCCCCGAGCGACGGCAGCAGCAGGGCCGAGAGCAGGGCGGGCAGGACGAAGCGGGCTGCGAACATGGGAGACCTCTCGAGCGGGGCTTTGAGGCCTTCCAGCCTTGCATGACCCCTGTCCAACAGCCCATACCCGAGGCGAGGCCGGGGTGCTCGCCCCGTGCGGGACCCTACCTTCGTGGCCCTGTCTCATTCACTGTTTCGTGACGCCCCACCCGCCCCTGTCGCACTATTTCAGTATTCCTCGTATTGATTGAAATACGAGAATCCTGGGTCCAAAGTGACGCCTCCCACGTGAGCCGTGCTCCCGCTCTCCAGCGGCTGCGCGACGCCAGCACGACAAGGAGACGACATGAGGAACCGTGGACTCGGACTGCTCTGCCTGGGGCTGTTGCTCTGGGGCTGTGGCGGCCCGCCGGACGAAGTGGGTGAAGACGCGGCGCTCGCGGCCGGACTCGTGGCGGAACAGGCCCAGGGCGCGACGGCGCTGCCTCCGGCGGGAGGCGGCATCTTCGTCTCCGCGGCGGACCTGACGCGCGCCCGGCAGCGGGCCATGGCGACCACGGCGCCCTTCGCGGAGAACGCACGCATCCTCAAGGGCCGCGCGGATGCCGTCCTGACGGCGACGCCGAAGCCGTTCCGGATGACGAACATCTCCGCCATCACCTACCACTGGTGCTCCAGCGACACGGACGGCATCGACAACTCGCTCGCGGATGCGACGAGCAAGTTCACCGATGACGGCGACCGGATGCGCTCGCTGGCGCTGCAGTACGCGCTCACCGGTGACGTGCGGTACGCGGACCGCGCGGCCCTCTTCCTGAGGACGTGGGCGGCGCAGCACACGCCGGTGAACCTGCATGACCTGGGCGTGGACTACGCCGCCGCGAAGCTGACGGGCCAGACGGAGGGCTACTGCTCCACCCGCCCGTGGAACTTCGCGCTGGATGGCCTGTTCCAGGCGTACGGCCTCATCAACGCGAGCGACGCGTACGTGCTGCTCAAGCGCAACGGCTACGCGCTCAGCGCCACGGACGACGCCGCCGTGCGCGAGTGGCTGCGCAAGGCGGCCGAAGCGGTCAACTCCAGCTTCCAGGCCTGGACGCGCTGGGCGGACGCGCACCCGACGTCGAGCGCCTACGCCCGCTACCGCTCCGACAACCACCTGTCCTGGGGCCTCGCCGGCCTGCTGGCCGCCTCCGTGGCACTCCAGGACGCGGCGCTGGCGAAGTACGTGCTCGACGGCACGTCCTGGACGGACCGGCGCAATGGCGCGTACGCCAACCCGTCGCACATCAAGGACGTCCTCAACCGGGCCATCGAGTCGGGGACGGGCGCCGCCAACGAGGGGCGCATCTACGAGGAGAAGATTCTCCGAGACCCGCCCATCGGCTACTCGCTCTTCCACCTGTGGGCCATGTCGCTGGTGGCGCAGGCGGCCGAGGTGAACTACGCCCGCCCCGGCTTCTGGAATCACGTGACGCCCAACGGCGGCAGCATCCGCAAGGCGTTCGACCGGTATGCCGCGTTCATCCTCGGAGAGCGTGCGTCGCCGCAGGCCGGCGAGGCACCTCCGACGAGCTACGCGTGGCTGTACGAGCTGGCCTACGACCACTGGCCCGAGGCCCGCTTCCGCAGCGTCATCCTCACCAGCCCCCGCAACCGCTTCATCATCCAGAGCATCGGCGTCCCCACGCTGCTGCTCGGCGAGTCGCTGTAGTTCCCCCTCGAGAGAGACACCCATGAAAAGACGACTGTTGTTCCCACTGACGCTCTCCCTCCTGACGGCCTGCGCGCCCGAGCCCACGCCGCAGGACCCGCCGGCCCCGACACCGGAAGCCCCCGCGCCGTCCGGGACGACCGAGACGAGCACGGCCCCACTGCTGGCGCCCCTGCCCCAGCTGCGCGTGAGCAGCAACTCGCGCTTCCTGGTGAAGGCGGACGGCACCGGGTTCTTCTACCTCGCGGACACCGCGTGGGAGCTGTTCCACCGGCTCAACCGCAGCGAGGTGGTGACGTACCTGCAGAACCGCGCGGACCGGGGCTACACCGCGGTGCAGGCGGTGGCCGTGGCCGAGCTGGACGGGGTGAACACGCCCAACGCTCAGGGAGACCGGCCCTTCCTCAACAACAACCCGGCGACGCCCGCCACCACGCCGGGCGCGGACCCGGCAGACGCCACGCAGTACGACTACTGGGACCACGTCGACTACATCGTCGGCGAGGCCGAGGCGCGCGGCATCTACACGGCGATGCTGCCCACCTGGGGCAGCCACGTGGTGAGCGGCCTCATCAACACGTCCAATGCGCAGGCGTATGGCCAGTTCCTCGGCAGCCGCTATGCGAACCGCTCCATCATCTGGGTGCTCGGTGGAGACCGCCCGGCCGCCGGCTACGAGTCCGTGTGGCGCGCCATGGCCCGGGGCATTGCCATCGGCGTGTCCGGCACCGAGGACTACAGCCGGGTGCTGATGACGTACCACCCGCCGGGCAGCGCGAAGTCGTCCACGTGGTTCCACAATGACGCGTGGCTGGACTTCAACATGCAGCAGAACGGCCACTGCGCGAACGTGGACGTGTGGAACCGCATCGCCGCCGACTACGCGCTGACGCCGACGAAGCCCACGCTGGACGCAGAGCCGCTCTACGAGCAGCACCCCATCTGCTTCAACGCGGGCACCTACGGCTACTCCAACGACTACGAGGTCCGGAAGTTCGCGTACTGGAACGTGTTCGCCGGGGCGTTCGGCCACACGTACGGGCACCACTCGGTGTGGCAGATGTACGCGCCGGGCCGCGGGGCGGTAAACGGGCCGCAGAACTACTGGTACGAGGCCATCAACCAGCCGGGCGCGGCGCAGATGAAGCACGTGCGCCGGCTCATCGAGTCCCGGCCGTTCCTGGTGCGCATCCCCGACCAGGGCGTGCTCGCCTCGGCGGCGGGCTCGGGGACGAGCCGCATCCAGGCCACGCGGGGCTCGGACGGCAGCTACGCCTTCGTCTACAGCGCGGCCGGGCAGTCCTTCACGGTGAACATGGACCGCATCGCCGGAGGCACGGTGCGCGCATCCTGGTACGACCCGCGCGTCGGCACGTCGCAGGTGATTGGCACATACCCGAACACGGGCACGCGGCAGTTCACCCCGCCGAGCAGCGGCGCGGGGAACGACTGGGTGCTGGTGCTGGACGACAACACGCGCAACTTCCCGCTGCCGGGGGACGTGCTCCAGCCAGGCACGCTGTACCGCGCCATCAACCTGAATGGCTCGGCCACGGTGATTGACGGGCAGAGCTGGGAGGGGAGCAACGCGCCGAACTACACGTACACGGGGACGGCGTTCGCCAATCAGGCGGTGACGCTCAACCCGGCCACGGACGCGAACCGGGCGGCGATGATTCGCTCGTCCATCTACAGCGGCACGGCGGCGGTGCGGCTGCAGTCGGTGCCGTCGGGTACGTACACGGTGTACCTCTACACGTGGGAGGACAATGACGCGGAGACCTTCAGCATCTTCCTGGAGGGCGCGGTGGTGCAGTCGAACTACAACAGCGGCACGGCGGGCACGTGGCGCCGGCTGGGGCCGTGGACGGTGAACGTCACCGACGGGACGCTGGACCTGACGACCTCGGGCGGCGCGGCGAACCTGTCCGGCATCGAGGTGCACCGCGCGGGAAGCCAGCCGAGCGGCTTCGTGCGGGGCATCAACTTCAACGGCGGCGCGGTCACCATCGAAGGCAACGCGTGGCAGTCCTACTCGGCGGCGCTGGCGGCGGGGCTGACGGTGAACGCGCCCAACCTGACGACGACGGGCGTGACGCCGAACCCGGCGACGGATGCGAGCACGAACGCGATGTTGAACTCGGCCATCTGGAAGCAGACGGCGGAGCTGCAGGTGGGGCAGCCGGTCTCCAACGGCAGCTACCAGGTGTACCTGTGGGTGATGGAGAACTATCAGTCCAACACGCGCTCGTTCCGGGTGCGGCTGGAAGGGGTGGAGGTCGCCAGCGGCGTGGGCAACCTCGCGCTCGGGGCCTGGAGGAAGTACGGGCCCTACACGACGACGGTGAGCGATGGGTTCCTCAGCCTGGACCTCGTGCCCACGACGGGTGACCCGCACCTGATGGGCATGGCTGTGTTCCGGTAGGCGGCACAGCGTCCGAAGTCACGAGCCCGCCAGGGGAGCACGTGCTCCTGGCGGGCTCGGTTGCGTAGGCCCCTGCTTCCTGGAGTCCCACCATGCTGACGACGCTGCTCCTGCTGGTGCTGTCCACGGTTCCCTGTACGCCGCAGGAGACGACGGCGGTGTGTGGCTGCAAGCAGGGCTCCGCCTCAGCGTGCGAGGCCCTGCGACAGGTAGACCCCAAGCTGGCGACGGAGCTGGAGAAGTCGGCGGCGCAGCGTGCTCAGCAACAGGCCGCGAAGAGAGTGGCCACCACCGGGCAGCAGCACCACATCATCTCCAAGCGCATTGCAGCGGCCCTGGACAGGCACGGTACCCTCAAGGGTGTCTACCAGCCGAGAGATCCGCGCTTTGTTTCTCAAGCGGTCGACAAGGCCGCCCACAACGGGTACCAGCACTGGCACCGGCAGGTCGATGACGAGGTGGTTCAGTGGCTTGCGGACAACTCGGCGGCGACAGCCAAGCAGTTCGAAGCCTTCTTGCGCACCATCTACTCGCGCCCTGAGATGCTGGCGAGGTTTCCCAATGGGTTCTGATCCCTTCCCCCCTTCGCGATTCTTCGTCCTCAAGAGCCAGCGCAACACCCGTCACGATACGGAGTTCTTCACCGTCAATGACGAGGAACGAGCAGATGCGCCCAAGTGCCCACGATGCGGTGGCGTCGTAGGGATGCTGACGTGGCGCCCACCCTTCCGCGTGAAGCTGGTGCTTCACGGAGAGGAACCGGGCGACTTCATCCAGTTCCTCGGCGCAAGCTCGGACATCATCATCTCCGAGCGCTTCGCGGACGCCTTCCGGGCAGCGGGACTCACGGGGCTGCACGGTTTCGACCCGGTGGAGGTCGTCAAGGTACAGCGTAAGCGGCGCGGCGCCAGGGCCGGTTTCACGCTTCCACAGTACCGCGCGGTCACAGTGACCTTCGGTTCCGCCCTGGTAGATGAAGCCCGAAGTCACATCCTCCGGCCGGGTCCCTTCGACTGCGACTACTGCCGCGCCATCGGCACAGACGGGGTCAACGGCTTCAGCCTGGAGCCAGGGAGCTGGAACGGGGACGACTTCTTCCTCCCCCGTGGCCTCGTCGGAACGTTCGTAGTGTCAGAGCGCTTCGCGCAGTTCGTCGCCGAGCACCAGATCACCAACACCGTCCTCACCCCCACGGAGCAATACGTCTGGGACCCGCTGCGGCGCTTCTCTCAGCCCGCGCAGGGGTAGCCCGTCAGTTGCTCAGCCCCAGCGTGGTAGCCACTCCCGGCACCTGCGTCACGTGGTTCAGGAAGTCGCGCAGGATTCGCGCCGTGACGCCCCAGATGAGGTGGGTGCCGTACGTATAGAAGTACAGCTCCCGCTCCGCCCCGAAGATTTCCTTCCGCTCCACGCGGAGGATGGCCGGGTCCAACAGGCTCGCCAGCGGCACCTCGAGGATGAAGGCCACCTCTTCCGCGCTCGGGTTGTACTGGCCGTCCCCGGGGATGACGCCCACGAAGGGGCTCACCCGGTACTGGGAGATGGTCGGCACCTCGTCCAGCATGCCCAGCACCCGCACCCGCCGCCGGTCGACGCCCAGCTCCTCCTCCGTCTCGCGCAGCGCCGTGTGCAGCGGCGTCGCGTCCTCCTTGTCACGCCCGCCCCCGGGGAAGCTGTACTGGTCCGCGTGGGTGCGCAGCGTCGGCGGCCGCCGCGTGAAGAGCACGTGGGGCACCCCGTCCCGCTCGAACACGGGCACCAGCACCGCCGCCTCCCGCAGCACCATCCCCGGCAGGTCCACCGCGCGCGCGGGCCGCGATGACAGCCGCGCCTCCAGCGATTCGAACAGCGCCTCCACGCTCACGGCCCACACACCCTTCTCTAGTCGGTAATCTGCTTCTCGAGCTGCTGCTTGCCGGGCTCCGGAGGCACGTCGAGGTTCTCCACCCCCGACATCGGCTTGAGCTTCCCCGCCTGCAGGAGCACCAGCAGCAGCACGCCCAGCGCCACGCGGTACACCACGAACACCAGCGTGGTGCGCGAGCGCAGGTAGCTCAACAGCCACGCGATGGCCGCCATGCCCGAGCCAAACGCCACCAGCGTGCCCACCCAGAGGGACAGGGCAGACGGCCGCTCGGTGGCCTCCAGCAGGTGCTTGAGCTCGAAGACCCCGGCCAGGGTGGTGGCGGGGATGGACAGCAGGAAGGAGTAGCGCGCCGCGTCCTCGCGCTTGAAGCCCAGCGACAGCCCGCCCGTCAGCGTCGTGCCCGAGCGCGACGAGCCCGGAATCAGCGCCAGCGCCTGCCACAGGCCGATGATGATGCCGTCCTTCCAGCGCATGTCCTCCAGCGTCCGCTTGTGCGAGGCGAACCGCTCCACCACGAAGAGGATGATGGCCAGGATGATGAGGCTGGCGGAGATGACATAGAGCGAACGGAACTGGTTCTCGATGAGCTTCTTGAAGGCCAGGCCGCACACGCCCACCGGCAGCGTGCCTACCAGGACGAACCACGCCAGCCGTGACTCCAGGGTGCCGAAGGGCTCGCGCCGCGCCAGCCCCCGGAAGAACGCCGCCACCAGCGCGACGATGTCCTTGCGGAAGTAGATGAGCACGGCGGCCACCGTGCCCAGCTGAATCACGGCCGAGTACGCGGCCCCCGGGTCCTTCCAGCCGAACAGCTCCGGGGCAATGCGCAGGTGCGCGGTGGAGCTGATGGGGAGGAACTCGGTGAGACCCTGGACCAGACCCAGGACGATGGCTTCGAGGAGGCTCATAGGCGCGGCCACCGGATGTATGTCCGGACTCCCCCGCCAGCAAGGGCGTTCCTCCGCCTCTGTACGCACCAGCACGCCCACGTCCGCCCACCGGCCCGGGGTAGGCTTGCCTTCCGCGCCATGCCCCCTGCCCCTCCCTGCCCCTGCTGCTCCGGCCTCCGCTACCGCGAGTGCTGCGCCCCCTTCCACAAGGGCGAGGCCGAAGCCCCCGACGCCGAGCGCCTCATGCGCAGCCGCTACAGCGCCTTTGCCCTGCGCGAAGTCGCGTATCTATGGAAGACGCTCCACCCCGACCACCCGGACCGCGCCCGCCCCCAGGAGCAGTTCCTCCGGGAGGTGCGCGCCCATGTCCAGGGGCACCAGTACCCCAGGCTGGTGGTGATGGACCGTCAGCCTCCGGATGCCTCCGGCCTGGCGCGGGTGCTCTTCTTCGCCAAGGTGTTCGAGAAGGGGAAGGAGCAGTCCTTCGTGGAGCGCTCGGACTTCCGCCACGACGGCACCGGCTGGCGCTACCTGTCCGGCGTCACGATGCTGCCCCGGGACTTGAAGGGCCCTCCCGAGGCCCTCACCCTGGCCACCTTCCCGGAAGCCGCGGGCGGGCAGTGACAGCGGGGCCGCCCTCCCTTGAGAGGAAGGCGGCCCCTGGAACTTCAGCGTCCGTCCCGCGCCGAGGGAGGCCTGCCCGGAGCGCCCGGACAGGCCCCGTCACGGGCGGACCTCAGGCCCTCAGCGACGACGCCGGCCGAATGCCACCGGTGTCATCCGGGTCCTTCGGAGGCTTGTCGCCAATCTCCGTCGAGTCCGGGTCATCCCCGGGCCCCGTGGGCCACAGGATGGGCCCGGAGGATTCAGCGGCCCCCACGACGGGGCCCGCGGCAATGGCAGTCCCCCCGGGTGTCAGCACCGGCGGCTCGGGCTGGATGTTGCCCGGGTCCTTCGGGCTGTCAGGAGGCTTGTCGCCAATCTCCGTCGAATCCGGGTCTTCTCCAGGTCCCGTCGGAAGCAGGATGGGTCCCTGCGGCCCGGCGTGCCCCACCATGGGGCCGGCGAGCAGCGCCAGCATCATCAGCTTCAACAACCGATTCTTCATTTCATCCCCCTCTGCACGATTCGAAGCGGCCCGGCCACCGCTTCGAATCCACACTACGGTCAGGCTCTGACAGCGAATGCGCCGGGCGCGGAGCCATTCTCCTGGTGGCTCCGCGCACCGTGCGGCAACCGCTCACTACCGGGGCACGCTCGTCCCGGGCGAGGGCCGCGTGCTGGACGCGGCCGGGGCGCTCACCCCGTTCACCGCGTTGGCCGACGTCCACGCCAGCTGCGTAAAGGTATCAATCGGCTTCGGGTTCGCGTCGCCCGGGTCCTTGGGAGAAGGCGGCGGGTCCTGACCAATCTCGGTGCCGTCGAAGCAGGGGTCGAGCGTCTCATCCTCATCCCCCGAGCCGGTCGGCGTCGTGGTCGTGGCGCCGGAAGCCACCGCCGCGCTGCTGCTCGAGCGCTTGACTCCGGACACCTTCACGGGAGCGGTGTAGAGCACCACCGGCCCGCCCGCCCTGTACGCATTGTTGAGGAACGACTCCCGCGAGACCCGGTTACCCGACACGAGGTACGTGAAGGACCGGCGCGTCACGTTGACGCCGGCCGCGTGGAACGCCCCCGTCTCCTGGCACATCGCGACGACGATATGCGACGCCCCGGACGGCGGAGGGGTGCCCGGAGGCAGCTCCGTGACGGGCGGAGCCGTGGGCACCGGCCCCGGGTCGCGGCACGTGTCCGGCGTGGGCCGGGGCTCACCCAGGATGCGGCAGCCCGACAACGAAGCCGCCAGAACGACACACAGGAAGAATCTCTTCATCATGACATCCCCCTCCTCACTCGAGACGGGCTCATCCCGTCTTCAATCGAAAACCAGCACCGACCGGACCCAGCTCTCCGGGTCTCGCCCGAGCCACTCCATGCGCACGTCGCGGAGTGCGACGGCCACGTGCGCGCCACGCCGGATGCGCTCCCGCACGGCGTTGAAGAACGCCCCCGCCTGCGCATCCGGCACATCCACCGTGGCTGCAAGCACCGCGCGAGCTCCCGCGTTGATGAAGGCCACGGGCAGACTGAACCGCTCATATGTCCACGGCGCCCCATGCGCCGCACGGCATGCCGCCAGGATGACCAACGGTTGTCCCTGGAGTCGGCGCGCCTGGACCTCTCCCGCAGTCAACGCGTAACGCCCGCCATCTTCCTGGGACAGCACCAATAAAGATGCTTCGGAGAGGTTCGGATTCACCAGGCCATGGGCGTGGACCTCGACCTCCGTGGCCGTCGCCAGGGCCTCCAGCACCCGGGAAGGAGTCGCGTCCTGCCCTGACAGCAGGGTGGTCTCCGCATCCACCGCGCCGTCCCACGCATTCAGCGAGGGCAGGCCCAGCGCCCGGGGCGCCACGATGTCCGCCACCACCAGGCGACGCAAGGGCCCCGAAGAAGGCGCTCCGAGCGGGGTACGCGGAACGTAATAGGACCAGGCCAGCTCGGAAGGAAGCAGGCCCGCCCGGCCATGCAGCGGCGGACGTGCCACGACGGACACCTGCTCGCACGCACGAAGCGGCGTCACCAGGGCGTCGGGGACGAGCCCACGCAGGTCTTCCCCCAGCGGCGCGGTGCGGCTTGCGTCGAAGTGCCCGAGGATGTCGCCATCCGGCCCCAGCGCCACGGCGAGCGTTCGCTCGTCATCCACCGTCACCGCGAGCAGACACCGCTTCGGGAGGGGGCCTCCCTGCTCCTCATGGAAGAGCTCCAATGCCCGCCCGTACTCTCCGGCCCCGCCCGCGGCGGATATGAGCGAGGTGTAGCTATAGGCCTGGGCCTTGCGCGCATTCACGTCATAGGAGGGCAACTTCCGCGCGTCATCGATGGCCCGCCGGAGCAAGGCCTCTCCCCGCGCCCTCTCGTGCTCGACATGGAATCGTCCTTCGATATGGGTGGCGAGTGCCCGCTCCCCGGGGCTGAGCCATCCCTGCTGGCGGAGCCCTTCGAGCCTTTCCAGCAGCTTGCCGTCCTGCTCGGCGTCGGGGAGCCTCCGCGCGAGGTCCACCAGGGTCTTCGCCCCCATCAGCGACAACGGGGCGGAGCAGGACAGCGCATCGACCATGCTGGCCCGGGCCTCCGCCAGGGAGAAGGCCTGCAGGCGCGCCAGGGCATCATTGGTCCGGACGAAGTGACGGATGTTGCAGTCCTTCGGAGCCCGGGCCAGCGTCTCGTCCAGGTAGGCTCTCGCCAGCGCCCCCGCCCCCAGGAAGCGCGCGTTCTGCCCGAGATGCTGAAGGGCCCGCTCCTCGTCCCAGCGACTGTCATCGCGGTAGGCCGTGAGCGCCGCGTGCGCATGCCGGTTCGACTCGGGCAGCCGGTGGAGCTGCCGGTAGAGATTGGCCAGTGCCTCCTCGATGGGAATGCAGCGGTAGCCAATCGGCTTCGCGTCACAGCGAGCCACCGCGCCCAGCAGCAACTGCTCTGCCTGCAGAAGCTCGCCGCGCCGGATGGCGGCCTGGGCCCGCTCATACTCCGCCATCAGCATGAACCAGGGGTCCCCAACCTGGGTGGCCATCGCCGAAAAGGTGTCCAGGTGCTCGTCCACCAGGCCCTGGCTGACGAGTGCGCCCATGTACAGGTCGCGCTCTCCCGCGCGCAGCACTTCCTCCAGATACAGGGGCACGCCCCCGGTGACCTTCTGCGTGCGGTACAACTCCAGGTAGCGCACAGCCAGTGGGCCCCTGCGGCGAAAGTCCCGGGAGCGTGCCCAGCGAATGGCATCGCGCAGGGCCGAACCTCCGTAGCGGGCATCCAGCGCTGCGGCCACGGGCGCCAGCGACTCCAGCCTTTGCACCGACGGCGCCGCACGAATGGCTTCATACAGCTTGGCGCGAAAGGCTCCGGGCTTGGCCTGGAGCAGCTCCGAGGGGACGGTGCTCTTCTCGGAAATCAGTGCCTTGGCTGCGTCCGTCGTCTCACGCCACGAGTCCGCGAGGTGGTTTCGCAGCGACTCCGCCCGCGTCCTCGCCTCCCCCGCCCAGCCGTGCTCCCCGAGCGCGGCCACCGCGTCGAACGACTGCGCGGCCAGCGCCCACAGCTCCAGCTCCTTCAGCACCAGGCCCCGGTTCCACAGCGCCTGCGCATGCTTCGGCTGCGCCTGGAGCGCGCCCTCCAGCAGCTCGAGCGCCTCGGCGTAGTCCTTCCGGTCCAATGCCAGCACGGCCCTGTCGCTGGCCACGTCCGGAGACTGGGCCGCCCGGGCCAGGTACGGCGCCGCCATCTGCGTGTTGCCGCGCACGAGGTAGGCCGCCGCCAGCCCATGCACGTCCCCGGCCTCCTCCATCCGCGCCAGTTCGCGCAGCGGCGCAGGCACCGGAGCCCCTGCACCAGCATCTCCCGAGCGCAGCGGCCCGTAGGGGCGGAACACGTCCGCGCCCGGGTAGCTCACCCGCGCTTCGAGGGTGCGTGTGGGGGTATCCGCCAGGAACAAGGCAGGCGGCACCGGCGGACTCGCGGCGCCGCGCCACGAGGGCAGGCCCACGAGGGCCGCTCCACCTGCGAGGACGGCGGCGAGGACTCCGAGCACGGCCCGGCGCAGCCACGGACTCCCGGAACGAGGCTTCTCCTGCACCAACTGCGAGCTCCCTGCCTGTGTGTCGCGGAAACCCACGCCCACCCCAACGACGGCGTCCGTGAATCTTCCCGGCGCGAAGCTATGCCGCTTCCACGGGTACCGCGACTTTCCCTTGCCCGGTGGCAGGGGTGCTTCGGCTTCCGGTGCAACCCGGTCACGGAAGCCCGGAGCCCGGCCGGACGCGCTGCGCGTCCGGCCGGGGCATGCCATGCGCATCAGGGACAGGTGCTGGAGGCCACGCAGCTGCCGAAGCAGTTGAAGCGCTTCCGGCTGCCGCGCGAGCAGCACTGGCCATTCTCGGGGACTCACGCACCTGCGGGGACGTCGGACAGGAACAGCTTCAGCAGCCGGTCACTCATCGCCTTGAGGAGCGCTATCGGGTGTCCTTTCGCGCCCCGGTTCCGCACCGCACCATCCCTCAACGCATCGCGTTCAGCGGCTGGAACGAAGGGGCGAGGACGCGCTGGAGTGGGCAGGTACCCTCACGCGTGTCCGTGCGCCCACGCGCACGACCGACTCCCGTCCCCAAGTGCCCCGAAGCCCGGAGCACCTCGGACTGGCGCGGGCCTTGCTGTGCCCGCCCCGCCGCATCTCATTCCAGGAGCCACCGCATGCCCCAGCCCCACCGCATCCTGCTCGTGCTCACCACGCTCGTCTCCACCCTGTGCGCCGCCGCGGAGCCCCCGGCGCCGAAGCCGGCCCCCGCGCACCCGGGCTGCTTCCTGCTGATGGACCTGGAGACGGGCACGGTGACGCGCAACGACGCGGCGAAGTGCGCGAAGCGGCTCGTCCCGGCGTCCTCGTTCAAGGTGCCGCACGCGCTCATCGCGCTGGAGACGGGCGTCGTCTCCAGCACCACGGAGGTACGCAAGTGGGACGGCACGAAGCACGCCGTGCAGATGTGGAACCAGGACCAGTCGCTGGACACGGCCATGCGCCGCTCCGCGCTGTGGTTCTTCCAAGGCACGGCGAAGCAGATTGGCAGGAAGCGCATGGAGGAGTGGCTGAAGCGCTTCGACTACGGCAATGCGGACGCCTCCGGCGACATCACCCGCTTCTGGCTGGGCGGCCCGCTGCGCGTCTCCCCCGACGAGCAGCTCGCCTTCCTGGCGCGCATGTACCGGGGTGAGCTGCCGGTGAGCGCGAAGACGCTGGAGGCCGTGAAGGCCACGCTGGTGCAGGGCCCGAACACCGTGGCCAGCATCCGCGACGGCATCCACATGGGCGGCCCGTGGAAGGACGGCGCGGTGCTCAGCTGCAAGACGGGCACGTATCCCCAGCCCGAGGGGGGCATCACCTGGCTGGTGGGCCACGTCGCCTCACCGCGCGGGCGGCATGTCTTTGTCAGCGCCGTGCAGTCCGCGCCGGGCCAGCGGCTGTCGCCCCCGCCCGCGCTCGCCTCCGCCATCGAAGCGCTGAAGGCCCACGGACTGCTGTGAGCGCCTGAAACGAAACCGCGCGCCGCCCCTCGTCGGGACTGGCGCGCGGTTCCTACGGGAGCGAAGCCGCCCCCGCCACTCTGGCGCTACGTCAGACCGCCTTCAGGCGGCTGGAGGTGGCGGTGCCACCGGCGGCGTCACGCAGGGCTTCCTTCTTGTCCGTGCGCTCCCAGGTGAACTCCTTCTCGGAGCGGCCGAAGTGCCCGTAGGCGGCGGTCTTCTGGTAGATGGGCCGCAGCAGGTCCAGGTACTCGGTGATTTCGCGCGGGCGCAGGCCGAACACCTGGCGCACGGCCTTGGCGATGCGCTCCTCGGGCACCGTGGCGGTGCCGAAGGTCTCCACCATCACGCTGACCGGGTCGGCCACGCCGATGGCGTAGGACACCTGCACCTCGCAGCGCTTGGCCAGGCCCGCGGCCACCACCGTCTTGGCGATGTGACGGCCCATGTACGCGGCCGAGCGGTCCACCTTGGACGGGTCCTTGCCGCTGAAGGCGCCGCCACCGTGACGGCCCATGCCGCCGTAGGTGTCGACGATGATCTTCCGGCCCGTCACGCCCGAGTCGCCCATGGGGCCACCCACCACGAAGCGGCCCGTGGGGTTGATGTAGAACTTGGTCTTGTTGTCGATGAGCTTCTTGGGCAGCGCCTTCGCGATGACGTCCTCGCGGATGGCCTCCTGGATCTTCTTGTTGGAGACGTCCTCGGAGTGCTGCGTGGACACCACCACCGCGTCGATGCGGACCGGGCGGCCGTCGACGTACTGCACCGTCACCTGGCTCTTGCCGTCGGGGCGGATCCAGTCGTGCTGCTTGCGGCGCACGTCCGCCAGGCGGCGGGTCAGCGCGTGGGCGTAGTGCAGCGGGGCGGGCATCAGCTCCGGCGTCTCGTCGCACGCGAAGCCGAACATCATGCCCTGGTCACCGGCGCCCTGCTCCTTCTTGTTGTCCACGCCCCGCGCGATGTCCTGGCTCTGGCCCTCGATGGCCACCATGACGCCGCAGGTGTTGCCGTCGTAGCCCATCGAGCTGTCGGTGTAACCGATGCGGCAGATGGTGCTGCGGACGATCTTCGGGATGTCCACGTAACAGTTCGTCGTCACCTCGCCCGCGACGATGGCGAGGCCCGTCTTGACGAGCGTCTCCACCGCGACGCGCGCCTGCGGGTCCTTGGCGATGATGGCATCCAGGACGCCGTCGGAGATCTGGTCGGCGATCTTGTCCGGGTGTCCTTCGGTGACGGATTCAGACGTGAACAAAAAGTCGGTAGGCATGTCGTCTCAGAACTGGCGCGAAAACAGTGCGCGAGGGGTCGGACACTAAAGTGTGGTCCTAGAGGAGTCAAACGCGCAGAAGGCCGTATCCATTCAGGTTTCGCGCCCTCCGGGCAGGCGGGCCCTGTTGCACGGCTGCCTGGCGCGGGGGCGTGAATTTCACGAGCCGTCGACCGTTCCCTTGCGCTAACAGACAGCACGCGAATTCCTTTGGAGGACCGCCGACATGAACGCCCGCTTCCGTACCGTCACCTTCCTGGCCGCCCTGACCCTCGCCATCCCCGCGCTCGCCGCGCCGAAGGACGACGCCGTCGCCAAGCCCGTCAAGACGGTGGTGCAGTCCGTGCGCTACGAGCGTGACGCCGCCGCCCTCAAGCACTTCGGCAGCGAGGAGCAGGGGAAGTTCCTGCTCGGCGACGCGTGGACCAAGGGCACGGACGCCCAGCGCAAGGAGTTCGTGGAGCTCTTCCAGAACCTCTTCGCCGGCATCGCCTTCCCGCGCGTGCGTGAGAACTTCAAGAACCTGGACTCCATCACCTATGAGCCCGCCGAGGTGAAGGGCAACGAGGCGACGGTGGCCTCCACCATCTTCATCAAGCACCCGCTCAAGACGCAGGAGATGAAGCTGAAGTACCGCCTGATGAAGGACGCGGCCGCGTGGAAGGTGGTGGACGTGACGGTGCTCGGCTCCTCCATGCTCCAGGACATCCGCGACTCGCAGGTGCAGCCGCTGCTCGCCCAGGGCGGGTGGGACCTGCTGCTGACGCGCATGCGCGGGGAGCTGGCGAAGGTGAAGAAGAAGTAGCCCTCTTCGAGCCGAGCGGCCGGGCCACCAGGCTCCCGGCCGCCGGGAGGGTTCCGGGGAGGTGCGGCATCGACTAGGCTCTCGCCTCCCCCGGATTGCCTGGTCGATGACCGTCCCCGCCCCCGTCCCCGTCCAGCCCCCCGCGATGCGCAGCACCGGCCCGTCCGCCCGCGAGGTGGACGCCTTCTGTGTGCAGTACGCGCCCCGGGCCCCCGGCCACCCCGCCGTGAGGGACTTGTACCGGTTGCTGTGCGACGTGCCCGAGGAAGGGCTCGAGGCCCGGCTGGAGTGGGTGGAGCGGTGGATGCTGTGGCTGCGCGAGCGCATCCCCGCGCACGCGCTGGTGGACGCCGCCGAGCCGGAGCTGCCCGCCGCCGACAGCCGGCTGCAGCTGATGGTGCGGGTGATGGAGGGCGAGCCGCCCATGCGCGCCGCCCTCACCCGGCTGGTGTCCGCGGTGTGTGATGGCAGCCGGGGGCTGAAGCTCTTCGCCCAGGTGGGCCTGCCCGCGGGCCAGGGCTTCTTCTCCGAGG
>JBKGHK010001439.1:0-1161 GCA_046520375.1 Pyxidicoccus sp. 3LFB2 | reverse complement strand
AAGGCGGGGCAGTTGGTGAACCTGGGCGAGGTGTCCGAGCTCGTCACCGACACGGAAGAAACCGGGCTCGACTTCAACGCGTCGGTGGACGGGCTGCTGACCCTGCTGGAGAGCATCCGCTCCGAATCGCCCACGACGCGCGAGCCGGATCGGCGGGTGTGGGGGCCGTTCAAGGACAAGGACCACCCGGGCTACGACGTGCGCTTCGTCATGGAGCGAAAGGCGCGCTTCGAGTACCAGCTGGAGTACCGCCGCACCGGCGAGGATGACCTGGAATGGTGGGCGCTGCTGTCGGGCCACTTCCAGCCGGACGCGGGCATCCGAAAGGGCGTGGGCGGGCTCTCCCTGGACGTGAAGCGGGCCGAGCAGGAGGGCTTCCCTCCAGGCGGGCTGGCGGCGCTGGCGCGGCTCGACATCGTCTACCAGACGAAGGAGCTGCCCACCTCGGTGGAGCTGGTCTTCACGCCGCAGGGAGAGCAGGCGGCGCCCATCCGCTACCGGTACCGCGAGGCGGAGGGCGGCCTGGGGGAGATGCGCTTCCAGTTGCAGGACATGGACCTGGTGGTCGGCGGCCGGCTGGAGGACGTGGAGCTCACCACCCGCTGGGCCCCGGACGGCCGGGGCATGGGCGTGCTGGAGGTGCTGGACGGGGACATCACCGGCGCGAAGTACACCGAGTGCTGGAATGCCCTGGGCCGCGTCACCTTCCTCGCGCGCAGCTGGGACTTCTTCAATCCGACAGAGGGCAACCGCGCCACCTGCCCGGACTTCTCCGCGCTGGACGAGTAGCCGGGAGGCGGGCTGGCGGCCAGGACCTGTCCACGGGTCGGCAGCCAATCAGGCAGGGGCGAACACGAAGCCTTTGGCCTGAAACGCCACTGGTATAGTGCGCGCCATGAGTGATGGGCAGAAGACCGGGGAGCGCGCGAAGCGTCCGGGAACCCTGAAGAGCCTGGCGCTGGCCATGGCCTCCTGGCGAACGGCCTCGGTGACGCTGCTCTCGTTCTCCTCGGGCCTGCCCCTGGGCCTCGTCTGGATTGCGATTCCCGACTGGCTTCGCAGCGCCGGCGTGGACATCCGCGTGGTGGGCCTCGTCACGCTGGCCCAGGCCCCCTGGTCCTTCAAGTTCCTCTGGTCCCCGCTGATGGACCGCTACGTGCC
>JBKGHK010001438.1:0-1166 GCA_046520375.1 Pyxidicoccus sp. 3LFB2 | reverse complement strand
CCGAAGCGGCGAAGCTGGAGGCCCTGGCCCGCGAGCTGGACGGCCGCGCCGCCACGCTGGAGCGCCGGGCCCAGGAGCTGGAGAAGCGCTGAGCGGGGGCTGCGACTACAGCAGCCCGCCCTCCACCTCGAGCGTCACCACCGCCTGCAGGCGCACCTCGCGCTCGGGCAGCACGCCGCGACCCCGGACGATGATGCTCATGGTGGGCGCGGAGACGAAGGGCTGCAGCTCCACGTTGTCCACGTCCAGCGAGAGGACGGGGTTGGACGACGGCAGGTTCAGCCGGGAGATGTCCTGGCGCTGGGCGATGCGCGCCTCGCGGTCCCCGGCCCGGGCGAAGAACTCCGCCACCGAGAGGAAGCCGAAGCCCTGGTCATTGGGGCTGAGCACCTTGAGCGTCACCGACTTCACCTTCACCGACGTCACGTCGCCCTTGTCGACACCCTGGTTCTTGAAGTCCTGGTTCTGGTTGAAGTCCAGCCCCGCGAAGCTGCTGATGCTGGGGAAGGCGTTGAGACTGGTGTCGCCGCCTGGAGGGCCCGCGGGCACGGAGGTCTCCCCCTTCACCTCGGTGGTGAAGGAAGAGGGAGCGCAGGCCGCCAGCCCAAGGCCAGCCGCCGCGAGGAGGGACGCGAGGCGCATTCCCTGAGTGTATCGGCCCGCCGGGCCCCGTCACCGTTTGGACCAGACGGACGGCCAGGCCCGCCCTCCCGCGAGTGGGGCGTGCAGGCGCGAGGCCGGTTATGGTGCGCGCGTCGTGGCCCGCTCCCGTCCACCCCTCCTGCTGCTTGCCCTCACCGTGCTCGCCGCCAGCCGCGCGTCCGCGGCCGAGTGGGAAGGCGCGCTGAAGGCCACCAGCCGGGTGCTGGTGGATACCAACGCCTCGCGCGACTTCTCCGACGCCGCCACGTCCGGGGACGCCGGACTGGACCAGGCCCTGAGCCTGCTCGGCTCTGCGGAGGGGCGCGCCACCTTCGAGCGCTCACAGCTGGTGGGCCGCTACGAGCTGGGCCTGCGCAAGTACCTGGGCTTCACCGACGAGGACACGCTGATACAGGCCGGGGCGCTGGAGGGCTCGCTGGCCCTGGGCACCGAGTTCGGCGTCGGGCTGGAGGGCCACGCGAAGGACCGGCGCGGCGGCACGCGGGCGTACTCGGATTTGGGGG
>JBKGHK010001437.1:0-1172 GCA_046520375.1 Pyxidicoccus sp. 3LFB2 | reverse complement strand
GCGGCGAAGAAGTCGTGCGTCACCGGCTCCTCGGCGGGCCCCTTGCGCGTCAGCAGGCGCAGCGCCAGCGGCGAGCGGCGGGCGTAGAGGGCCTGGCCGATGGGGTTGCCCTGCGAGTCCACCACCAGCACCACCGCGCCAGCGCCCTTCACGTCGGGCGGGGCGGCCAGCTCGGTGCGGTACAGCCAGGGGTTGCCGCTGCGCAGGGACTTGGACCCCTTGGGGGTGGCTCGCGCGACGGGAAGGGCTGAATGGGGGGGCATCGGGCTTTTCACTCCAGGCCGCGGGCGGCCAGCTCTTCGTCGTCCTCGCCGCGAAGGTGCCCGATTTCGTGGAGGAGCGTCACACGAATCTGCTCACGCAGCTCCTCGGGGGTGCGCACCGCCCGCGCGAGGTTGCGCCGGTAGAGCACCACGGAGCGGCACGGCGTCTCCGAGCCATCACACGGCTCGCCCAGCGGGGGCCCGCGGAAGAGGCCCAGAATCGTGGGCGACAGCGGGGGCTCGTTGGCCAGCAGGTCTCCGTCCGCGGGCAATTCCTCGGCGGTAACGGGCACGCCGGCCAGGTCGCCGCGCATGTCGGCGGGCAGCGCGGCCACGGCGCGGGCCACCTCGGCGCGGAAGTCCTCTTCGGAAGGCAGCGGCGGCTCGGGGAAGTCGTCCGGCGCCAGCTTCCGGGCCTTCTCGAAGTGCGCCTGGGCCACCTTCCACTTGCCCTCGCGCTCCAGCAGCAGCCCCAGGTGCTGGTAGGCGTGCGCGGCGCGCTCGGAGTCCCCCACCAGCGAGGCGAAGGCCGTCCGGGCCTCCGCGAAGCGGCACAGCTCGAAGAGGGCCAGGGCGCGCTCGTAGAGGGCCTCCATGCTGCCCGGCTCGCGGGCGAGGACGATGGCGGCGCGCGCCAGGGCGTCCTCGGACTGGCCCAAATCGTTGAAGGCCATGGCCGCCACCAGCGCGAGGTGGGGCACCAGCTCCGGCGGCGTGTTGGGCTGTGACAGCCCGCGCTCGGCGTAGAGGGCGCCCAGCTCGTCGCGCTCGCGCGTGGAGGGCAGCTGCACGGCGTACAGGTGGGCCGAGCCCAGCAGCGCGTCCGGGTCTCCCGGGTCGATGGCGAGCGCGCGCGCGTAGGCCATCTGCGCCTCCGTCTCGCGCCCGAGGGCGGCCAGGGCACCCCGC
>JBKGHK010001436.1:0-1173 GCA_046520375.1 Pyxidicoccus sp. 3LFB2 | reverse complement strand
CGCGCGCCGGGGCCCTGCTGGTGGAGCTGCGGCGCGATGGAACCGACTTGGAGTCCGTGCTGCTGGGGACGGTGGCCCCGGCGGGCATGGTGGGGGTGGCGGCTTGAATCCGGTGCTGGGAATCGCGGGCTACGTCCTGCGCGAGGCGGTGTCGCGCAAGTTCATCCTCGCCTTCATGGTGGGCATCACGTTGCTGCTGTCGGTGGTGGCGCTCAGCCTCCGCATCGAGGTGGTGGATGGGGCGCTGGCGGCCTCGCGCCTGTTCGGCGAGGAGATTCGCGCCAGCATCCGCTCGGTCGACGTGGCGCTGCGCCCCGTGTACACGGCGGCGGCGTTCATCGTGTTCTACGGAGGCATCCTGTTCGGCATCGTCGCGTGCTCGGACTTCGCGCCGTCGCTGATGTCGCCCGGGCGGATTGAGCACCTGCTGGCGCTGCCGATTCAGCGCTGGCACCTGCTGGCCGGCACGTTCCTGGGCGTGATGACGCTGGCGCTGGGCGGCACGCTGTATGGCACCACGGGGCTGGTGCTCATCTTCGGGGTGAAGGCGGGGTACTGGACGGCGGGGCCGCTCATCGCCGGGTTGATGGCGTGCGTGGGCTTCGCGGCGGTGTACGCGGTGATGCTCACCACCGCGACGATGGTGCGCAGCGCGGCGCTGTGCGCGGCGACGGGCTTCCTCTTCCTGGTGGGCGGCATCATCGCGGGGTACCGCAAGGACGTGGCTCCCTTCCTGGAGGCCGGCCTCAGCCGGAGCTCCTTCGAGGCGGTGACGCTGGTGCTGCCACGGCTGTCCTCGCTGGCGATGGCGGCGGGAGACATCGCCGCGTCCACGCCGCTGGAGGTGCGCTCGCTGGGGCTGCTGCTGCTGGGCGTGCTGGTATTTGGTTTTGGAGCGCTGGCCGTGGGCTTCTGGCGCTTCGAAGGAAAGGACTACTGAGATGGACAACCGCCGAAGGCGTCGGGTGTGGCTCGGAGTGGCGGCAGTGCTGTTCGTGCTGGGCGCGGTGCTGATGTTCACCGGCCAGGGCGACGAGCCGGCCCCCGAGGCCCCCAAGGTGGAGTTCCCCCGGCGGATGCGCAGCGCGGAGCACGTGCGCGCCGACAAGCGCCGCACGTGGGTGATGCCTGTCGCGGCGGACGCGGGCACGGCGGCCCAGGCGCCCCAGCGCC
>JBKGHK010001435.1:0-1175 GCA_046520375.1 Pyxidicoccus sp. 3LFB2 | reverse complement strand
ACGACGCCGGCGCCCACGGTGCGGCCACCCTCGCGAACGGCGAAGCGCAGCTCCTTCTCCATGGCGACCGGGGTGATGAGCTCCACCTCGATGGCGATGTTATCGCCCGGCATCACCATCTCCACGTTGTCCGGCAGCTTCACCGTGCCCGTCACGTCCGTGGTGCGGAAGTAGAACTGGGGGCGGTAGCCCTTGAAGAACGGGGTGTGACGGCCACCCTCCTCCTTCGACAGCACGTAGATCTGCGCCTTGAACTTGGTGTGCGGGGTGATGCTGCCCGGCTTGGCCAGCACCTGGCCGCGCTCCAGGTCCTCGCGCTTGAGGCCACGCACCAGCGCGCCGATGTTGTCGCCCGCCATGCCCTGGTCCAGCAGCTTGCGGAACATCTCCACGCCCGTCACCACCGTCTTCTGGGTGGGACGCAGGCCGACGATTTCGACTTCCTCGCCCACCTTGACGATACCGCGCTCGACGCGGCCGGTGGCCACCGTGCCACGGCCGGCGATGGAGAAGACGTCTTCCACCGGCATCAGGAAGGGCTTGTCGGTGGCGCGCACCGGGGTGGGGATGTAGCTGTCCACCGCCTCCATCAGCTTCAGGATGGACGGCTCGCCGATGTCGCTGGTGTCACCCTCCAGCGCCTTGAGGGCCGAGCCCGGGACGATGGGGATGCTGTCGCCAGGGAACTCGTACTTCTTGAGCAGGTCCCGGACTTCCATCTCCACGAGCTCACGCAGCTCGGGGTCGTCCAGCATGTCCACCTTGTTCAGGAAGACGACGATGTAGGGCACGCCGACCTGGCGGGCCAGCAGGATGTGCTCGCGCGTCTGGGGCATCGGGCCGTCAGCGGCCGACACCACCAGGATGGCGCCGTCCATCTGCGCCGCGCCGGTAATCATGTTCTTGACGTAGTCGGCGTGGCCCGGGCAGTCGACGTGGGCGTAGTGCCGGTTCTTCGTCTGGTACTCCACGTGCGCGGTGGAGATGGTGATGCCGCGCTCACGCTCCTCCGGCGCCTTGTCAATCTGGTCGTACGCCATGAACGTGGCGCCGCCCGTCTTCGCCAGCACCTTGGTGATGGCGGCCGTCAGCGACGTCTTGCCGTGGTCCACGTGTCCGATCGTGCCGATGTTCACGTGGGGCTTGTTACGCTCGAACTTCTCCTTGGCCATGAC
>JBKGHK010001434.1:0-1186 GCA_046520375.1 Pyxidicoccus sp. 3LFB2 | reverse complement strand
CCCGTCTTCGCGCGCCCGGGCAGCCCGCCATTGAGCCACTCCTCGGGCGGCGGCCAGTCCCCGCCGACGCTCCACGCCAGCACCACGTCGGCCCCGGCCACCGGCGCGCCCGAGGCGTACACCACCCGTCCCTCCACCTCCGGCGTGTCCCCGGCGCGCCAGAAGGGCCGGGGGCTGGACGCCTCCACGCTGAAGCGCGGCAGGGTGAAGGGCTCCACAGTGAAGGAGGTCATCGCCTGGGCGCCGTTGCTCACCCAGCGCACCATCCACGTCCCCGTGGCGGCGCCCCGGTCCAGCGGGAAGCTGCCGGCCACCACGCCCCAGGGGCCCGCGGGCGCGCGCTCCTCCAGCACCACCTCGCCGGACGGGTCCGTCAGCAGCCATGTCCCGGGCCGTCCGTCCAGCGGCGCCAGGTCCTTCGCGCGCAGCGCCACCGCGCGGAAGCGCACCTCGTTGCCGGGCTCGTACAGCGGCCGGTCCGTCAGCACGTGCAGGCGCGCGGCGCATATAAAGGTAGCGCCGCGTCCACCGCGTCGGTGCCCAGGGGCGTGGTGACGCGGGTGCGCAGCCGGTAGTCCCCGTCCGGCACCTGGGGCAGCTTCACCCGGGCCATCAGCGGGCCGTGGTCCTCGCGGCGCCAGCCGTGCTCCGGCTCGGGAGGCAGCGGCGTCTCCTTGCCCTCCGCGTCCACCAGGAACAGCTCCGCCGCGCCGCGCGTCACGGGCGCTTCCATCAGCCCGCCATGGTCCGGATGCGGCGCATGCGCCGTCACCCAGACGGACACCGGGCCGGCCATGCCGCGCGACAGCCCGTCCGCGCTCAGCCGCACCGTCTGCCGCGGAGCCCCGTCGGGACAGCGGTTCATGGGCACGCCGTGCAGCAGATAGGAGGACAGGCAGACGTCGAAGGACAGCAGCGTCAGGAAGCCCCCTCCGAGCAGTCCTGCAAGCCCTCCGATGATGAGCGGCAATCGGCGGCGGAAACCTTGCGCCATGTGTCTCTCCCCTTGGCGCCGAGTCTACGTCGAGAAGGCGTCGCTCTGCCGAGCCCCCCTTTTTCGCGCCCCGGCAGCGGTGCGCTAGGGTGCCGCCCGTTCCGCCCCCACCATGCCCGCGCCGACGCCCAAGCCCCGCCCTCCCCAGGACGCCCTGCCCTCGCGGCTGGAGGCGCTGCTGGAGTCCCTCAC
>JBKGHK010001433.1:0-1189 GCA_046520375.1 Pyxidicoccus sp. 3LFB2 | reverse complement strand
AGCGGCTGCCCGAGTACATGGTGCCCTCGGCCTTCGTCGCCCTGGACGCCCTGCCCCTCACCTCCAACGGCAAGCTCGACCGCAACGCCCTTCCCGCTCCGGAGCTCTCACGCGCAAAGGAGAAACCGTTCATCGCTCCGCGCACGCCGGTGGAGGAAATCGTCGCCGCCACCTGGCGTGAGCTGCTGGCCGTGGACGCGGTGAGCACGGATGATGACTTCTTCGACCTTGGCGGCCATTCGCTGCTGGCCACCCAGGTCATCAGCCGCATCCGGAATGCCTTCCAGGTGGAGGTGCCGCTGAGCGACCTCTTCGAGCTGCGCACCGTGGCCGCGCTCTCGGCGCGCGTCGAGGTGGCGGCACGAGCCGGGCATGGGGTCCAGGCCCCGCCGCTCCAGCCCCATCCGCGGGGGAGCACCCTGCCGCTGTCGTTCGCCCAGCACCGCCTCCTGTTCCTCAACCAGCTCGAGCCGGACAGCCCGCTCTACAACATGCCGGTGGCCCTGCGGCTGGACGGTGTGCTGGACGTGTCGGCTCTGGAGAGGAGCTTCAACGAGGTCATCCGCCGCCATGAGGGGCTGCGAGCCACGTTCCATCCGGAGCAGGGCTCGATGGTGCAGCGCATCACCCCCACGTTGGTGTTGCCGCTGCCGGTGGTGGACCTGTCCGGGGTGCCGGCCGGTGAGCTGGACGCCGAGGTCGAGCGTCTCTCCAGCGAAGAGGCCAAGCGTCCCTTCGAGCTGGCGCGGGCGCCGCTGATGCGCGTCACGTTGCTGCGGCTGGCCGAGCGCAGACATGTGCTGCTGCTGACGATGCACCACATCATCTCCGACGGCTGGTCCATGAGCATCCTCGTGCGCGAGGTGGCCGCGGGCTACGCGGCACTCAGCGCGGGCCAGCCCTCGCCGCTGCCCGAGCTGCCGGTGCAGTACGCCGACTACGCGGCCTGGCAGCGCCAGTGGCTGGCGGGCGACGTGCTCCAGCGCCAGCTCGGCTGGTGGCGCCAGCAGCTCGACGGCATCCCGCAGCTGCTGCAGCTGCCCACGGACAAGCCGCGCCCGTCGAGCCGCACCGTCGGCGGAGAGAACTACCGGTTCGCGCTCCCCCTGGAGCTCGTGACCGCGATGAAGACGATGAGCCAGCGAGAGGGCGTCACGCTGTACATGACGCTGCTGGCCGCCTTCGACGT
>JBKGHK010001432.1:0-1195 GCA_046520375.1 Pyxidicoccus sp. 3LFB2 | reverse complement strand
CGTGCAGGCGAGCGGCGGCGCGGGCGGCTCGGTGAACGACACCGTCCGCCACCTGGTGCCGGGCGGGGGCGGAGCCGGCGGCTACGTGCTGCTGCAGGGGACGGCCGCGGGCTGTCCGGTTGTCGTGACGGGCGGAGCTTCCGGGACGACGGGCGTGGACAACACCGCGCACAGCGCGGGCGCGGGAGGCGCGGGCATCAGCCAGGAGTTCCGCGTGTCGTACCGGCCGCCGACGACTCCGGCCGTCGTTGCTCCGGTGAATGGGGCGGTGGGCGTGTCGCCCCGTCCCTCCTTCGAGGGGACGACGGACCCGGGCGTGCGGGTCATCATCTCCGTGGATGACGTGGAGCTCATCCAGGTCGGCTCCGGAGCGGACGGCCGGTTCACCGCGAACTACCCCAGCCTGCGCGAGCCCCTGTTCGCGGGCTCGCATCGGGTGTCGGTGGTGTCGGAGTCGCTGGGCGCGTACAGCACGCGCTCGGTGGAGTCGACGTTCAACGTCGCCGTCACGCAGGCGGACGGCGGCGTGCTGGTGCCGCCCATCCTCGTGGTGCCCGCGGATGGGGACTTCGTGGGCACCACGCCGCTGTTCGCGGGCGTGGCTCCGTACGGCACGACGGTGGGCCTGGAGGTGGACAACGGGCCGGAAATCACCGTCACCGTGGATACGTTCGGCCGCTTCCGCTACCAGGTGCCCGCCGAGAGTCCGCTGGCGCCGGGCCCGCACTTCGTCGTCCTCCACGCGCACAACGAGGCGGGAGACACCGGGCCCTTCTCCCAGGCCACGCGCTTCGAGGCGGTGGAGGTGGCCGCGGACGCGGGCACCGGGGGGCCGGACGCGGGAAGCGATGCGGGCTCCGAGGTGCCGGACGCGGGCACGGGCACGGGTGACGCGGGCGTGGGCTCGCGCGAGGTGCCGGTGATGGTGGTGCCCGCCGAGGGCGAGGTGGTGGACTCGACGCCGCTGTTCGCCGGAGTCGCCGCGCCCGGGGCCTCCGTGGCGATTGAAGTGGATGGCGCCGAGGTGGCTCGCGTTGTCGCCGACAGCACGGGCGCCTTCCGTCACCCGGTCTCCACCGAGCAGGCCCTGCCGGTGGGCGCGCACAGCGTCCGGGCGCAGGCGCTCGTGAGCGCCACGGACGTGGACGGGCCCCGGTCCGTGGCCACGGGCTTCGAGGTGCGCGGCCCCGCGAAC
>JBKGHK010001431.1:0-1197 GCA_046520375.1 Pyxidicoccus sp. 3LFB2 | reverse complement strand
GCCCCGCGCAGGGGGGGCCCGCCGCGCGCCAGGCGGGCGCGCGCATCCTCGTGGCGGATGACAACGCCGACATGCGCACGTACCTCACGCGCCTGCTGGCACCGCACTGGACGGTGGTGACGGTGACCGATGGGGCGCGGGCCCTCGCCGCGGCCCAGGCCCACCCGCCGGACCTCATCCTGTCCGACGTGATGATGCCCGGCATGAATGGCCTGGAGCTGGTGCGCGCCCTGCGCGCGGACCCGCGCACGCAGACCGTCCCGGTGATGCTCCTCTCCGCGCGGGCCGGCGAGGAGGCCACCATCGAGGGCTTGAAGAGCGGCGCCGACGAGTACCTCGTCAAGCCCTTCTCCGCGAATGAGCTCCTCGCCCGCGTCAACGCGCAGCTCACCGTCTCGCGCCTGCGCCAGCAGGCCGTCCAGGCCGAGCGCGCCCATGCCGAGGAGGCCAGCCGGCTGCTCGCCGAGGCCGAGCGCGCCACGCGCTCCCGCGAGGAGACGCTGGCCATCGTCAGCCATGACCTGCGCGCCCCTCTGGGCAGCATCAGCGCCGCCACCGAGCTCCTCCAGCGCTCGCTGGGCCAGGACGAGCGCGACGTGAGCAGACGCCGGCACACCGACTCCATCCGCCGGTCCGTGGGCCGCATGAACCGGCTGGTGGGAGACCTGCTGGACCTGGCGAGCATCGACGCCGGCAGGCTGTCCCTCGAGCCCCGGCCCCACACCGTGGAGGAGCTGGTCCAGGACGTCCGCGAGGCCTTCGGGCCGCAGGCAGCGGAGAAGGGCGTCACGTTCCAGACGGCCATCGCCGACGCCCTGCCCCCCGTGCCCTGCGACAGGGAGCGGGTCCTCCAGGTCCTGGGCAACCTCCTCTCCAATGCCCTCAAGTTCACGCCCCAGGGCGGCAGCGTGCGGGTGGCGGCGGCGCTCGAGCCGGACGCCGGGGGCGTGCGCTTCAGCGTGGCGGACACCGGCCCCGGAATCCCCCCTGAAGTCCAGCCGCACATCTTCGACCGCTACTGGCATGCGGCCCAGAAGCGGCGCGAGGGCCACGGCCTGGGCCTCTCCATCGCGAAGGGCATCGTGGAAGGCCATGGCGGGCACATCCGGTTGGAGAGCCACCCTGGCGCTGGCAGCACCTTCTCCTTCACGCTGCCGCTGGCATCGGCGCTGAAGGCCGCCCCGCCCGTGGCCCCGC
>JBKGHK010001430.1:0-1198 GCA_046520375.1 Pyxidicoccus sp. 3LFB2 | reverse complement strand
GCTGCTGGAGAGCGAGCTGTTCGGCCACGAGCGCGGCGCCTTCACCGGCGCGGTGAAGCGCAAGCTCGGCCGCTTCGAGCTGGCCGACGGCGGCACCCTCTTCCTCGACGAGATTGGCGAGATTCCCGCCTCCGTCCAGACGAAGCTCCTGCGCGTCCTCCAGGAGAAGGAAATCCAGCGCGTGGGCGGCGAGGAGACGCTCAAGGTGGACGTGCGCGTGGTGAGCGCCACCCACCGCGACTTGCAGGCCGAGGTGAAGGCCGGCCGCTTCCGCGAGGACCTCTACTACCGGCTCCACATCGTCCCGCTCACGCTGCCCCCCTTGCGCGAGCGGCCCGAGGACATCGCCGTGCTCGCCCGCCACTTCGTCGCCAAGCACTCCCAGCGGGTGAACCGGCGCGTGACGGGGCTGGACGAGAGCGCCCTGCGCGCCCTCGCCCGCCACGCCTGGCCCGGCAACGTGCGCGAGCTGGAGAACGTCATCGAGCAGGCGCTCGTCTTCGCCGAGGGCGAGGTGCTCACCGACGTGGACCTGCCCTCGCACCTCACCGGCGGCGCGCCCCGCATGGACGCGGGCCTGCCCGTGCCTCACGGCGACCGCCCCCTGCCCGAAATCCTCGAAGACCTGGAGCGCCAGCTCATCGCCCGCGCCTACGAGAAGGCGGGCGGCGTGAAGACCGAGACGGCGCGCCTGCTCGGCATCAAGACGTCCGCGCTGTACTACAAGCTGGAGAAGTACGGCTTCCTCCCGAAAGGGACGCCCCCCGAGGAGGGTTGAGCCTCGAAAATCCGTTACACCCGGACACCCCACCGTGATTTTCCACCGCCGTCCCACCCCCTCCCACTCCCCCCTGCCCCGCCCAGGCCCCCGGAATCCGCTCGGCTTTTCCAGCCGTCCTTGCACCAGGGCCGAGGGCCGGGCTGGCATCCGCCTTGCTCAGGAAGCCACACCGATGAACCCCCGCCTCCCCGCCCTCCTGCTGAGCCTGCTGCTTGCCGTGCCCGCCTGGGGCGCGTCCGGGCTGGATGCGGTGCGTGGGCGGGCCCAGACGGCGCGCACGGAGGTGCGCTCGCTGAAGGGCCAGCAGCAGGCGCTGCGCGAGGAGCTCAACGGGCTGGCGGCGCGAATCGAGGCGCTGAAGGCGGAGCGCCAGGGGCGGCTGACGGCGGGCACGGACCTGGAGGCGGCGCTGCGGCG
>JBKGHK010000142.1:0-17973 GCA_046520375.1 Pyxidicoccus sp. 3LFB2 | reverse complement strand
CCAGCCACGTCCGGGCAGGGGCGCTCCACGGGCTCGGGGCCCTCGGGCTCGGAGCTGAGGCCGTGCGCGGCCTGGGCCAGCCCGAAGTCCGTCACCCGCACGCGCCCGTCCGCGCCGACGAGGACGTTGTCCGGCTTGAAGTCGCGGTGGACGAGCCCCGCCGCATGCGCCGCCGCAAGTCCCCGGCCCGCGTCCACGAAGGCGCGCAGCACCTCGCGCCACGTGCGGGGGCGCTGCTTGAGCCACTGCTGCAGCGTCTGGCCCTCCACGTACTCCATGGCGATGAAGACGGAGTCGTCCTCCAGCCGCCCCGAGTCGTAGACGTGCACCACGTTGGGGTGGTTGAGCCGGGCCATGGCCTGCGCCTCGCGCAGCAGGCGCACCTGGGCGCCTCGCTGTCGTCGAGGCTCCAGATGGGGCGCAGCAGCTTCACGGCCACGCGCCGGTTCAGCCGGGCGTCATACGCGGAGAGGACGAGCCCCATGCCGCCATGCCCCAGGAAGTCCAGCACGGTGTAGCGCTCGGCCAGCACCCGGCCCGGAGGCGGCGAGGCCACCGGAGGCCCCGTGCGGGCGGAGGCGTCCGCAGTCGTTCCCGGCGTGGGGCGCGCGGAGTCCACCCGGGCCACGGGGGCGGGGCCTCCCAGGGTGAGTGTCACCTCGGGACTGTCGGAGTCGGGTACCCCCCCGGGGCGTTGGGGACTCATGCCCCCACTGTACCTCGTCACTCCCGGTCGGCCATACCGGCCGAGGGGGCAGGCGACCTCGGAGGGGCGCCTAGGCCTGCGCCCGCAGCCAGGCGGTGGCGGCGGCGAGGGTGTCGAAGAGGACGGCGGTGCCGTGCTCGGTCTGCTGCACGGTGGTGGTCGCGGAGACGTAGCTCAGCCGGGTGGGGGACTGCACCCAGGCGAAGTGGCGCAGCCCCGCCTGACGCATCCGGGGGAACCAGTTGGCGGCCACCCAGGCGGCGGCGCCCACCCAGATGCCGGTGACGGCGGTGTTGTCGTTCAGCACCTTCACCAGCTGGAGCTGCGTCAGCAGGCGCAGCATCTCCTCGCAGCCGGCCTTCACCATGTCCACGGACTGGTAGCCCTTCCAGTTCGCATAGAGCCAGCCTTCCGCCGCGTCATGGAAGATGTCGAGGTGCTCGCTCGCGTGTAGCAGTTGCCCGGCCATGAACGCCCCAGGGGCTACTGAAGGACCGCGAGCAGGTCTCCTCCCTGCACGGCGCCCTTGAGCGTGGGCACCACCTCCGCCACCGTGCCCGCGCGCGGGGCGCGCACCACCGTCTCCATCTTCATCGCCTCCAACGTGACGAGCGCGCTCCGGCCTCCACGCGCGCGCCCGGCTTGACGTGCAGGGCGATGACGGTGCCCGGCATGCTCGCCGCCACGTGGTTCGGGTTGCCGCGGTCCGCCTGCCGGCGGGCCTCCACCTTCGCCGCGAGGCTGCGGTCCCTCACCTGCACGGAGCGGTTGTGGCCGTTGAGGGCGAAGTACACGGTGCGGCAGCCGTCGTCGTCCGGCTCGCCCACCGCGGACAGGCTGATGACCAGCGTCTTGCCCGGCTCCAGGTCCACCCAGATTTCCTGACCCAGCTCCATGCCGTAGAAGTAGTTGGGCGTGTCGAGGATGGACACGTCCTCGAACTTCGCCTGGTCGTCCAGGAAGCCCGCCATGACGCGCGGGTAGAGCGCGGCGGAGATGGCGTCCGCGCGGGTGAGCGGGTGGCCCGCCTTCTGGGACAGCTCGCGCTGGAGCGCGGCCAAATCCAGCGGAGGCATGCTGGACGAGGGCCGGCCCTCCACGCGCGGCAGGCCCTTGAGCACCGCGGTGCGCAAATCTTCCGGGAAGCCATTGGGCGGCTGGCCCAGCTCGCCCCGGAAGTAGCCCACCACGCTGGAGGGGAAGTCCAGGCGCGGCGCCTCGGCGATGAGCTTCGCCTTGGTGAGCGCCACGCTCTCCTCCATGACGGCGCCGCGCACGGCCAGGTCGTTCTTCAGGAGGAAGATGGCGAAGTCACCCACCATCTTCGAGGACGGCGTCACCTTGGGGATGTCCCCCACCAGCGCGTTGACGAGCGCGAAGGCGTCCTTCACGTCATTCCACCGGCCCAAGAGCCCCATCTCCGCCACCTGGGGCCGGAGGTTGGAGTACTGGCCGCCCGGAATCTCGTGGTAGTAGACCTCGCTCGTCGTGCTCTTGAGGCCGCTCTCGAAGGGGGCGTAGTACTCGCGCACGTCCTCCCAGTAGTTGGCCAGCGGCTGCAGGCGCGCGTTGGCCAGCCCCGTCTCACGAGGGTGGCCGCGCAGGGCGCTGACGAGCGCATTGAGGCTGGGCTGGCTGGTGAGGCCCGCCATGCTGCCCAGCGCCACGTCGACGATGTGCACGCCGTGCTCGATGGCTTCGAGGTAGCTCGCGATGCCGTTGCCCGCGGTGTCGTGCATGTGCAGGTGGATGGGCAGGCGCGTCACCTCGCGCAGCCGCTCCATCAGCATGGCGGCGGCGCGCGGACGCAGCAGGCCCGCCATGTCCTTGATGCACAGGAAGTGGGCGCCCGAGTCCTCAATCCGCCGCGCCAGGTCCGCGTAGTAGTCCAGCGTGTACTTCTTGCGCTTGGGGTTGGCGACGTCGCCCGTGTAGCAGATGGCCACCTCCGCCACCTTGCCCGTCTTGAGCACGCGGCGGATGGACACGTCCATGCTGCCCAGATCGTTGAGGCTGTCGAAGATGCGGAAGACGTCCACGCCCGCCTCGGCCGCCTCGTCGATGAAGGCCTCCACCACGTTGTCCGGGTAGCTGGTGTAGCCCACGGCGTTGGCGCCGCGCAGGAGCATCTGGAGGAGCAGGTTGGGCGCGGCGGCCTTGAGCGCGCGCAGGCGGGCCCACGGGTCCTCGTTCAGGAAGCGGTAGGCGGTGTCGAACGTGGCGCCGCCCCAGCTCTCCAGGCTGAAGAGGTCGGACGCGAGGTGCGCGGTGGCGGGCGCCACGCGCAGCACGTCGCGGGTGCGCATGCGGGTGGCGAGCAGCGACTGGTGCGCGTCGCGCATCGTCGTGTCGGTGAGCAGCACGCGCTTCTGGGCCAGCACCCACTCGGCGAGCCCCCGGGGGCCCTTCTCCGCGAGAATCTGCGCGGTGCCGCGAGGCACGGGGCCGGGCGGCGTCACCGGCAGGCGGGGCTCCAGGAACTGGGTGGGCTTGAGCCGCTGGTGCTTCTTGATGGTGGGGTGCCCGTTGACGATGACGTCGCCCAGGTACTGGAGCAGCTTGCTGGCGCGGTCTCGCCGGGGCTCCAGCTGGAACAGCTCCGGCGTCTCGTCGATGAAGCGCGTGTACGTCTGCCCCTGCTGGAAGAGGGGGTGGCGCAGCACGTTCTCCAGGAAGGGCAGGTTGGTCTTCACGCCACGGATGCGGAACTCGCGCAGCGCGCGCTGGCCCTTCATCACCGCGCCCTGGAACGTCGGCGCGTAGGCGATGACCTTCACCAGCATGGAGTCGTAATACGGCGAGATGTGCGCCTGGGTGTAGCCGTTGGAGCCGTCCAGCCGGATGCCGAAGCCGTGGGCCGCGCGCCAGGCGGTGATGACGCCCGCGTCGGGCATGAAGTTGTTGGCCGGGTCCTCGGTGGTGACGCGCAGCTGCACCGCGTAGCCGCGCGGGACGATGGCCTCCTGCGAGGGGATGCCCACCTCGGGCGAGTCCAGCCGGTAGCCCTCGGCAATGCGAATCTGGCTCTGCACCAGGTCCACGCCCGTCACCTGCTCGGTGACGGTGTGCTCCACCTGGAGCCGCGCGTTGCACTCGATGAAGTAGAAGGCGTCGCCGCTGACGAGGAACTCGGCCGTGCCCGCGCTGGAGTAGCGCGCCTCGCGCGCCAGCCGCACCGCCGCGTCGCAGAATGCCGGCGCGCAGCGCGGGGGACAGGTTGGGGGCGGGCGCAATCTCGATGACCTTCTGGTGGCGGCGCTGCACGGAGCAGTCGCGCTCGTGCAGGTGCACGAGGTTGCCGTGCAAGTCGCCCAACAGCTGCACCTCGATGTGGCGCACCTTCTCCAGGAACTTCTCCAGGAACACCGCCGAGGAGCCGAAGGCGCTCTTCGCCTCGGAGCGCGCGGAGGCGAGCGACGCCTCCAGGTCCTTCTCCTCGCGCACCACGCGCATGCCTCGGCCGCCGCCGCCGTGCGCCGCCTTCACGAGAATCGGGCCGCCGTGCTGGGCGAAGAAGGCGCGGGCCTGCTCCAGCACCCGGGCGTCGTCGCCTTCCAGGGTGATGCCAGGCACCACCGGCACGCCCACCTTCTGGGCGAGCTGCTTGGCGGCCACCTTGTCACCCATGGTCCGCACCACCGGCGAGCGCGGGCCGATGAAGCGGATGCCCCGGCGCTCACACGCCTCGGCGAAGTCGGCGTTCTCCGACAGGAAGCCGTAGCCCGGGTGGATGGCGTCCACGCCGGCGCGCTCCGCCACGTCGAGAATCTCGTCGATGCCCAGGTACGCCTCCACCGGGCGCTTGCCGTGCCCGACGAGGTAGGCCTCGTCCGCCTTGTGCCGGTGCTCGTGGGTGCGGTCCTCGTCGCTGTAGATGGCGACGGTGCGGATGCCCAGCTCGTTGCACGCCCGGAAGACGCGGATGGCAATCTCACCGCGGTTGGCGCACAGCACCTTCTGGATGGGAGACAGGGGCGGGATGGGCATATCCCGCGCGCTGTACTCAGCGACCCACCCACGGTGCAACCCTTCAAGGGCGGGAACGTCGGCTTTACTGCGCTGCTACCGCCCTCGCGGCCCGGAAGGCGCGAGGGCGGCAGTGGAAACCGGACGCATGGCTCCCGACGGCCGGTGTCCCCGGCGCCTCAGGTGCTGGACTGGGAGTGGGGGACGGCCGCCGTGCTGCCGGCGGTCTCCTCGTAGTCGAGGTCGCGGTGGAAGGTCTCCTCGATGCGCAGGAGCGCGAGGAGCGCGAGCCCGAAGCAGAGGCTGCCCACCATCAGCGCCGCGTTGGCGACGCTCACGCCCTCCAGGCCCTTGAGCCAGGCGAAGCCACTGGCCGCGAGCGCCGCGGAGCCGCGCACGAAGTTGGGCACCGTGGTCGCCACCGTGCCGCGGATGTTGGTGCCGAACTGCTCGGCCGCCATCGTCACCAGCACCGCCCAGTAGCCCACGGTGATGCCCAGGAAGAAGCTGAGGACGTAGATGGCCGTGCTCGTGAGCCCTGGGACGAGCGTGTAGAAGAGCATCAGCGCGAAGCCGGCGGTGAGGTTGAGCGCCACCGCGCGCTTGCGGCTCTTGAGCCACTGGCTGAAGACGCCCGCGAGCAGGTCGCCCAGCGTCAGGCCGATGGAGCCGTAGAGGATGGCATTGCCAGCCGTCACCGTGCCCGTCACGCCCAGGCCCGCCGTCAGCTCGGGGGCGAAGGTGAAGAGGATGCCCGTGGTGAAGTAGATGGGCACGCCGATGAGGATGCAGCAGAGGTACTTGATGAAACGCCCCCCTTGCAGGATGAGGAAGGGGTTGGCTCGCGACGGGTCGGTCTTCTTGGAGAACAGCTCGGACTCGGAGACCTTGAACCGGGCGAACAGCAGCGCGAGCCCCATGACGCCGCCGGTGATGTAGGCCGTCTTCCAGGACAGGTGCTGACCGACGAGGGCCGCGGCGACGATGCCGAGCATGCCCAGCGTGGCGACGACGGTGGTGCCCAGGCCGCGCTTCTCCTTGGGCAGGGACTCGGCGACCAGCGTAATCGCCGCGCCCAGCTCGCCCGCGAGGCCCACGCCGCCCAGGAAGCGGCAGATGGCGTAGCCCGTCACGTCCCACACGAAGGCATTGGCCAGGTTGGCGAACGAGTACAGGAGGATGGAGCCGAACATCACCGACAGGCGCCCGCGCTTGTCGGCGAGCACGCCCCAGAGGAGCCCGCCGACCATCATCCCCACCATCTGCGCGTTGTAGATGAGCAGGCCCTTCTGGAGGATCTCCGCCGGGTCGGTGATGCCGAGGTCGATGAGCGACGCGCGCCGCACCACGCCGAAGAGCGTGATGTCGAAGAGGTCGACGAAGTACCCAAGCCCGGCGACCACGACGGTCAGGTTGAGGACCGAGCGGAGATCTCTCAGGAATTTCATAGGGGGATTAAGGGGCCTTGCGGGTCGTGGAGCAAGGGGGATGCACCGTGGCCGGCCCGGGTGCCGCCCCTTGCGTGGGCTTGTGAGATATGAATCACCATTCAGGTGCTGAACCGGGCAGGCAGGCTATCGTTCCTGGACGCACTGGAGGTCAAGACGCGCCGCGCCGTGGGGGCCTCTTCCCCCGCTCCGGCGGTTTCGTCACATACATACGGGGAGTCCGGGCGGGATCCGGTACACCGATGCCACCCGGGGCCGTCGAGCACGGCGGGTCTCCGGCGGTTCCGTGCATTCCACGCACGAATCCAAGGAGGCATCGTGAGCGTCCTGAAGCCCATTCGAAGCATCTTCCTGTCCAGCGCCCTGGTCCTGACGTCCGCGGCAGGCTCGGTAGGCTCGGTAGGCTGCCAGGGCGGGGCGCCTGACGGCGGGGAGGCGGGGGACCCCGAGCGCACCCAGGCCCAGGAGCTCGTGTGTGAGACCCTGGTGCCGGTGATGACGGGGCCGACCACGCCCTCGGGCATCGTGACGCGCTCTGGCGCGTTCGGCACCGCCTACGAGGCGTGGCAGGCGTTCGACGCCACCGGGTCCATGTGGATCTCCGGCCACAACCAGACGCCGGCCTGGATTGCCTACGAGGTGGCCAACGGGCCGAAGACGGTCCACCGCTACGCCATCAACTTCAACAACGGGAGCCTCACGACGCGGGCGCCCAAGCAGTGGACGTTCGAGGGGTGGAACGGCTTCACCTGGGAGGTGCTCGATACCCGCACCAACCAGGTCAACTGGGCGGGGGTGGAGCGGCGCGAGTTCACGCTGGCCACGCCCGGCGCCTACACCCGCTACCGCCTGCACATCACGGACGACAACGACACCCGCGCCGGCATCGTCGTGGTGTCGATGTACAAGCTGGAGCTCATCAACTGCAGCACGCCGGCCTACCCGGTGACGCAGGCGCTGTGGACGCGGACCACCGGCGTGGCGGGGACCTTCACCCGCGTGCATGACATCGCGGGCGACCCGGCCGGGCGCTCCTACGTCACGGGCATGACCACGGGCGCACTGGAGGGCATCCCGATGGTCGGAGCCATGGACGGCTTCCTCCAGGCGCGTGACTGGAGTGGCGGGACGATCTGGTCGAAGCAGCTGGGCGCTCCGGGGACCCTCACCCTGGGCTACGGCATCGCGCAGAACCGGACGTGGGAGGAGATCTACGTGGCCGGCTTCACGGACGGGTCCGTGGACGGCACCCCGGAGATGGGGGGGCGGGAGGCCCTCCTGACGAAGTACCGCTACACCGGCGTGCGGCAGTGGACGCGGCAGCTCGGCGCGCCCGGAGTGAATACGGAGGGGTACGGCGTCGCGGTGGATGGCGCGGACAACTCCTTCCTGGTCGGGTCCGTCAACGGGGGCCTGGATGGCAACGTGCGCGCCGGCACCTTCGACGCCTTCGTGAGCAAGTACGACGCCGCCGGCAACCGGCTGTGGACGCGGCAGCTGGGCGCGGCGGGCGCGGCGACACACGCACGGCGGGCCTCCACCGATGGGGCGGGGAATGTCTACGTCTCGGGCTGGACGACGGGGGCCCTGGACGGCAACGTCCGCATGGGCCCGCAGGACTTCTTCGTCGTGAAGTACGACGGCGCCGGCAACAAGCAGTGGACCCGGCAGCTCGGGGCTCCGGGCACCGACGTGTGGCTGTATGGCTCGGCGACGGATGCGGCGGGCAACGTGTACCTGGCGGGCTACAGCGGCGGTGGCCTGGATGGGAATCCGAACACGACGACCAGCATCGACGCCTTCGTCTCCAAGTTCAGCCCGACGGGGGTCAAGCAGTGGACCCGCGAGGTCGGCAGCGCGGCCGGGGCCTGGGGCACCGGCCTGTTCATCGATGCCACCGGCGTGTACCTGGCCGGCAACGGCGGGGGGGATGTGGGCAACCCCGCCAGCACGCTCTCGTCGAAGACGCATGGCTTCGTCGCGAGGTTCGACACCGCCGGCGTCCGGCAGTGGGTCGTCCAGCAGAGCGTGGCGAGGCGTGCCGGGGCGGACGTGGACGTCATCTGCAACGGAGTCACCGTGGACGCCAACGGGGACGCGTACCTGGGCGGCTACGTGAGCGGGAACCTGGACGGCAACACCCAACGGGGTGACCCCGACGGCTACGTGACGAAGCTCCCGACGCCCTGAGGCGCTTCAGCGTGTCGAGGTAGGGGACAGGCCGGCATGGGCGAAGCAGGCGCGCAGGGTGGCGGGTGGTGCTGAAACCGCCGTCATGCTCTGCGCGCCTGTCGGCGCGGTTCCTCAGGCGAGTGCCCCGCTCAGGCGCGCGTCACCCGGGCCAGCGCCTGCTCCAGGCGGGTCAGGTCATAGGGTTTCGGGAGCACCACGGCTCCCGCGAGCGCCGCCCCCGCGCCGCGCGTCACCTCCGGGCCATGGCCCGAGGCGACAATCACCCGCAGCTCGGGCCACTGCTGCAGGGCCTGGCGGGCCAGCTCCACGCCGGACAGGCCCGGGAGCGTCACGTCCGTGAAGAGGAGGTCGACGTGCGCCGAGGCGAGCACCTCCAGCGCCTCCTCCGCGCTCGCGACGGCGACGACGTCATGCCCCAGCGACTCCAGCAAGTCGCCGGCCGGCATGCGGATCTGCTCGTCGTCCTCCACGAGGAGGATGCGCAGCGCCTTCCGGGCCGCCGGGGCCGCTTCGCTGTCCTGCCGCGGGGGCTTCGCGGGGCCGTCGCGCTCGGCCAGCCGCTGCTGGCGCGCGTGGAGCAGCTGGCGGAGCTTCCGGGCCAGGTCCTCGCGCCGGTAGGGCTTGCTCAGCAGATTGACGCCCGGATCCAGCCGGCCGCCATGGACGATGGCGTTCTCCGTGTAGCCCGAGGTGAACAGCACCTCCATGTCCGGCAGCAGCGCCCGGCCATGGCGGGCGAGCTCGGGGCTGCGGACGGGACCCGGCATCACCACATCGGTGAACAGCAGGTCGATGGGGATGCCGCTCTGGAGGATGGCCAGCGCGCTCTGCCCGTCAGAAGCCTTGAGCACGCGGTAGCCCAGCTCCGTCAGCAGCTCCACGGCGGTGGCGCGCACCTCGGGGTCGTCCTCGACCACCAGCAGCGTCTCGGTGCCGCCCTCGACGTGCTCCGGGACGGGCTCGCCGCGCGGCAGCTCCGCCTGGAGCGAGCGGGGGAGGTAGATCTTGATGGTCGTCCCGTGGCCGACCTCGCTGTAGATCTTGATGTGGCCGCCGGTCTGCTTGACGAAGCCATACACCATGCTGAGCCCGAGCCCCGTGCCCTGACCCTCGGGCTTGGTGGTGAAGAAGGGCTCGAAGGCGCGCTCCAGGACCTCGGGCGGCATGCCGCAGCCGGTGTCGGAGATGGCCAGCATCACGTACTGCCCGGGCGCCGCGTCCGGGTGGCGCTGGGCGTAGTGGTCGTCGAGCATGGCGTTGCCGGCCTCGACGGTCAGCTTGCCTTCGCCCTCCATGGCGTCGCGCGCGTTGATGGCCAGGTTGAGGATGACGTTCTCGAGCTGGTTGGGGTCGGCGAACGTGTTCCAGAGGCCGCCGCCGATGACGGTCTCCAACTCGACGTCCTCGCCCAGGGCGCGGCGCAGCAGGTCGTCCATGTCGCGGACCAGCCGGCCCAGGTTGATGGGGGAGGGGTCCAGCGGCTGCTGCCGCGCGAAGGCGAGCAACTGGGCCGCGAGCTTCGCCCCCCGCTCGACGGCGCCCAGGGCGGTGACCACCCGCCGCCGGGCCTGGGCGTTGCCCACCAGGTCCCGGTCCAGGAGCTGGAGGTTGCCGCCGATGACCTGGAGCAGGTTGTTGAAGTCGTGCGCCACGCCGCCGGTGAGCTTGCCCACCGCTTCCATCTTCTGGGCCTGTCGCAGCGCGGCCTCCGTCTGGCGCCGCTCGGCCTCGCTGTTCTCCAGCGCGCGCGTGCGCTCGCGGACCAGGTCCTCCAGGTGCTCGCGGTACTCGCGCAGCTGGTCCTGGGCGCGCTTCTGCTCGGTGATGTCGTGGCCCTGGACGAAGATGCCGGAGATGCTCCCATCCGGCTCGACGACGGGCTGGTAGACGAGGTCCACATAGGCCTCGTCGAGGGGCGCCCCGGGCTGCCGCTGGAGCAGGACCTTCATCCCATGGCCGACGAAGGCCTTGCCCGTGGAGAGGACCCCGTCGAGCAGCTCGAAGTAGCCCTGACCCGCAACCTCCGGTAGGGCCTCTCGCACGGGGCGGCCGATGATCTGCCGGTGGCCCACGAGCTGGTAGTAGGCGGTGTTGACGAGCTCGAAGACGTGCTGGCGCCCGCGCAGGACGCACATGAACCCGGGCGCTGCTCGAACAGGCGCCGCAGGTGGCGGCGCTCGGCGTCCAGCGTGACGTTGGTCTCCTGGACGAGCTGCGCGCGCTGGAGGAGCCCCGCCTCCACCTGCTGCCGTGAGATGGCGGCCAGGCCGTCGGGATCCGCCGGGTCCTGCTCCCCTGGCTTCAGCCGGGGCACCGCGGTGACTTCCACGGTGTGCTGGAGGATGAAGGCCACCTCGTTCTGCCCGTCGAGGATGGGCGTGTGGGTGGCGCTCCAGTAGCGCTCCGCGAGGACGGGGCCCTGGGGCGTCTCCAGCGGGACGCGATAGGGAATCAGCGCGAGGCTGTCCGGGGCGCGGCGGAGCAGGACCCGGTCGAACGAGGCCCTGACCATCCGGGTGCTGGCGTTGTTGGGGTCGTCCGGGTCATTCGGAAACGCGTCGAAGACGTGCCTCCCGACGAGGTCTTCGAGCCGGCTGGCCGTGGCCCGGAGGTAGGCCGGGTTGGCCGCGACGTACCGGAACTCGCGGTCCACCAGCATGTAGGGATTCGGGGAGGCCTCGAAGAGCTGCTTGAAGTCGATGGAGTCGAGCATCGCGGGGGCGGGTGCTCTTCCATAGGCGCTGTTGCAACTGATGCGAAGCCGATTGCGGCGCCCGGCCCGGGGCTTCCTCCAGATGACATTCACCCGACAGTGGCTACCTGAACGGGTCTTCAGCCATTTTCGGCTCGGTGCGCGGCGCCGCGGGTGGGCCGTGCCGGAATGCCCATGCCTACATCACCAGACATCCTGCCAGTTTTCGGACCGGGTTGCAGGTGCAATACCTACATGAACACGTCTTCAGCCATTTTTTAGAGGCTTCCACGCGGCTCCCTCTCCGGCGGGGCAGGGCGCGCGGAGGCGCAATGCCTACATGAACGAATCTTCAGCCATTCCTGGCGCGTGTCTGCTTGAACATGGGTTCAGTCGCCATGAACAGACATGAATGTGCGCAAAGACAATCAATATCACACATGCGTGATATTGATTGTCTTTGTTTGTGATTGGGGGTGTTGGCGATGTCTGTGTTTCAGTTGTCGACAGGCGCTACGCCCCCGCGCGCTGGCGGTTGAGGCGGTCGTAGTGGCGGTAGCCCAGCTTGTCGAGCGCACCCGGGGGCGCGAGGCCGATGTCCACGAGCGTCTTGATGTCGTACGTGCCCGCGAGCACCGGCGGCGCGTAGTTCCGGACCGCGTCGGGAGTGCGGAACTTCTGCAGCGGGTAGAGCACCGTGCTCGTGTGCACGTGCATGAAGTGCGCGGCGGACTGGCGCTGCCAGCCCGTTACGCCGGGGGCGGTGATGACGTGGGGCGTGGCGAGGAAGGTGCCGCCCGTGAGGATCTCCAGCTGCTGGCCCACCTGGGCGACGATGCAGCCCGCGGGCGCCGTGCCGCGCACCAGCTTCCCCTGCGGGTCCTCCGGCGTGGCGCGCGTGCGCAGGTACAGCCCGCTCTTGCTGTCGGGCGCGGGCGCCGGGCGTCCCTCGGGGTCGAGGAACCGGCCCCCGGGCAGCAGCGTGAGCAGGTTGAAGTCCGTGTGCTCCTCGCCCCAGACGATGTCGGTGTTCACCTGGGACGCGGTGAGCGGCAGGTACTGCAGGGCGCGGGTGACGTGGGGCGCCTTCTGGCAGAGGTCCGCGAACACCGTCTCGGGCAGGCCCAGGGCCAGCGCGGAGCCGCGCAGCAGCTTGAGGCCGGCCTCATGGAGCGAGCGGCCCAGCTGCATGATGCCCTCCTGGAAGAAAGGGGGCGCGCTCTCGGGCCACACGTTCTCCGGGTAGAGCTCCGGGAACTCCAGGGCGGACTGCTCGTCGTTGGGGTACGGCGCGACGAAGTAGCACTCCTTGAAGTCCGGCTGGCCGTTGCTCGCGACGGCGACCTCGGTGTTCGGCGGCGTCCAGCCCCGCTGGTACCAGATGTCGGCGCGGCCGTAGGGCTTCTTCGCCTCGGCCGGCTGGGCGATGAACGCGGCGAACGCGTCGTAGTAGCGATTGAGCGCCTGCGTGTCGACGCCGTGGTTCTTCAGGTACACGAGGCCGAAGACACCGAACGCCTCACGGAGCGACGCGGCGGCGCGCTCGACGCGGGCCGGGTCCTCCGACGCGAGGTCGGCGAGGTCGACAGTGGGGATGTTGAGCGAAGAGGTCTCGGCCATGGTTGCCCCCAGGTGTATCGCTCCTCGGGCCCGAAGGGGAGGGGCTGCGTAGGGGAGGGGGGCCGGAAAGGCAGGGCTTCCGGGGGAGGGCAGCCAGCCAGGAGCATGGCTGGCCGGCTGGACGTCCGGGTCGGTCAGTGCGGCCGGAACTTCTTCAGCTGGGCCTTGAGCTCGGCCAGACGGCGCTCGGCGTCCACTCGGAGCCGGGCCTCCTCAGCGAGGCGCCGTTCCAGCTCCAGGCGCTGCCAGGCCTCCTCATCCGCGCGGCGCTGGATGCGTTCCACCTCTTCCTGCATCCGCTCCAGCAGCTCCGCCGATTCGAGCACCAGCGCGTCGCCCGCCCACAGGCGCAGCTTCTCGTTCACGACCTCCAACTCCAGCCCCAGCACCTCCGAGGCGAAGCGCCCCTGTCTCGGGGGCATCGGCGTGTACGTCCGCGCCTCCCGGGTCGCCAGCCGGTACCCGAACAGCTCCTCCCGCGAGCGGTCGTAGATGAAGTACTCGGGGATGCCGAGCCGGGCGTAGCGCTCCACGTTGTACTCGGCGTCCTTCTTCCGGTCGCCGCCGACGTGGACCTCCATCACCCAGTCCAGCCCCTTGCCCTCGTGGCTCACCACCCACTTGCCGCGCATGTGGGGCTCGGCGTCCAGCACCACCAGCAGGTCGGGCGCGAAGCGCCGCTCACCCGGGTAGTAGATGGGCAGCTCCGAGCCCACGTACACCTTGCGCTTCTTGCGGCCGAAGTAGCCCAGCAGCGCGTCCCGTGTCTCCACCTTGGCGTGGAAGTGGAGGTCGCCCTCCGGCATCGCCAGTTCCGCGTCCGTCACCTCATCGGGAAGGGACTCCACCACCCTCGCCCGTTCCTCCGGTCCCATCACGTCCCACTCCGCCTGCGTGGGGGCCCGGGGGAAGGCCTCTCCACGTTCGCTCGTGTGCCGTCCCATGCCGTGAAGCGTGCTGCGCTCGGCGCGGGTCGTCAATCTCCCCGGGCCCCCTTCAGCAAGTGGCGGGCCGCACGACAGCAGCCCGCGCCACCCGCGACTTCGCGCTTCGCGGGACTTGAGCCATCCCATTCCAGAGGCGGTGTCCCCATCCATGGACACTTCAAGCTGTCGGCCCGTGACTCCACGGGCGTCCGGCCTCCTCGAACTCCTGCGCGCTCCAGGGCAGTCCGTTATCGTCCGCCGGCCGCTCCTCGAGGTGCTCCCGTGAAGACGCTCTTCTCCGCCTGGTTCCGCATTCCCTTCTGGCAGCGTGTGCTCGGCGGCTTCGTGCTCGGCGCCCTGGCCGGCTGGCTCGCGGGGCCCTCCGCGGGCCCGTGGTTCCAGCCGCTGGGCACGCTCTACGTCAACCTCATCAAGATGATCGCCACGCCGCTGGTGTTCTTCGCGGTCATCAACGCGGTGGCCGCGCTGCACGGCCAGAAGAGCATGGCCGCGCTGGGCGGAAAGACGTTCCTCTGGTTCGCCGTCACCGCGGCGCTCGCCGTGGGCGTGGGGCTGGGCACCGGCACCCTGCTCAAGCCCGGCGTCGGCGTGGGCCAGCTCCAGCCCGCCGAGTCCTATACGCCGCGCGAAGTCCCGGGCCCCATCCAGGTGCTGCTGGACGTGGTGCCCACCAACCCCTTCGCCGCGCTGGCCGGAGGGAAGATCCTCCAGGTCATCTTCTTCGCCGGCCTGCTCGGCTTCGCCCTCGTCAAGCTGGGCCCCAAGACAGCCCGCCTGCGCGAGCTGGTCCGCGAGGCCAGCGACGCCATGATTCAGGTGACGCGCTTCGTGCTGGAGCTGACGCCGCTGGGCACCTTCGGCCTCATCGCCGCGCTCGTGGGCACCTATGGCTTCGAGCGCCTGCTGCCGCTCGGCCGGCTCGTCTTCGCCCTGTACCTCGCGTGCGCGCTGCACGTCGTCTTCGTCTACGGCGGCCTGCTGCTGGCGCACGGGCTCAACCCGCTGCGCTTCTTCCGTGGCGCCGCGCCCGGCATGCAGGTGGCCTTCGTCAGCTCGTCCAGCTTCGCGTCGCTGCCAGTGTCCCTGCGCAGCGTCACGCACAACCTCGGCGTCAACAAGGACTACGCCGCCTTCGCCGTTCCGCTGGGCGCCACCATCAAGATGGACGGCTGCGGCGCCATCTACCCGGCCATCGCCTCGCTCTTCGTCGCCCAGTACTTCAACCTGGAGCTGTCCGCGTCGCAGTACTTCATCATCCTCCTCGCCTCGGTGCTGGGCAGCTTCGGCACCGCGGGCGTGCCCGGCACGCCGTGGTCATGGCCACCGTGGTGCTCAGCTCCGCGGGCCTGCCGCTGGAGGGGCTGGGCTACCTCCTCGCCATCGACCGCGTGCTCGACATGATGCGCACGCTCACCAACGTCACCGGGCAGATGCTGGTGCCCGTGTTGGTGGCCCGCGAGGAGGGGCTGCTGGACGAGGCCGTCTACAACCGCGCCGCCACCAACGTGGGCCTGGAGAAGGACGTGGCCGAGGCGGAGTGACGCAAAGGCCGGCCCGCCCGGGCCGGGACACGGCGGAGGAGGGCCCGGCTGGATGGCTGGCTGCCTTCCCCCGCCCCCGAGGGGTGCCCAGCTTGAGTCTGCTGGCTCCAACCCCCGGGGAAACCGATGAGCGCCACCGTCGCCGACTACCTCCTCTACCGCCTCGGGCAGTGGGGCGTCCGCCGCATCTACGGGTACCCGGGCGACGGCATCAACGGCATCCTCGGAGCGCTCGGGCGCAACACGGAGCTCCAGTTCGTCCAGTCGCGCCACGAGGAGATGTCCGCCTTCATGGCCTGCGCCCACGCCAAGTTCACCGGCGAGCCGGGCGTGTGTCTCGCCACCTCGGGCCCGGGCGCCATCCACCTGCTCAACGGCCTCTATGACGCGAAGCTGGACCACCAGCCGGTGGTGGCCATCATCGGCCAGCAGTCGAGCATGTCGCTGGGCGGCCACTACCAGCAGGAGGTGGACCTGGCGGCGCTCTTCAAGGACGTGGCCAGCGAGTACGTCACCATGGTGACGCACCCCTCCGCCGTGCGCCACGCGGTGGACCGCGCGGTGCGCATCGCCCGGTACGAGCGCACCGTCACGTGCGTCATCCTCCCCAACGACATCCAGGAACAGCCGTACCAGAAGCCGGAGCGCGCACACGGCACGCTGCACTCCAGCGTGGGCTACAGCGTGCCCCGCGTCCTGCCCCAGGACGCGGACCTGCGCCGCGCGGCGGACGTGCTCAACGCCGGCAAGAAGGTGGCCATGCTGGTGGGCGCCGGGGCCATGAATGCCGCCGAAGAGGTTGTGCAGGTGGCGGACGTGCTGGGCGCGGGCGTGGCCAAGGCGCTGCTGGGCAAGGCAGTGCTGCCGGATGAGCTGCCCTTCGTCACCGGCACCATCGGCCTGCTCGGCACGAAGCCCAGCTGGGATTTGATGGCCGACTGCGACACGCTGCTGATGGTGGGCACCAGCTTCCCGTACTCGGAGTTCCTCCCCAAGGAGGGGCAGGCCCGGGGCGTGCAGATTGATATCGACGGCCGGATGCTCGCCATCCGCTACCCCATGGAGGTGCCGCTGGTGGGCGACAGCCGCGAGACGCTCCGCGCGCTGCTGCCGCTGCTCCAGCGCAAGCAGGACCGGAGCTGGCGCGACACGGTGGAGAAGGGCGTGCGCCAGTGGTGGAAGCAGGCCGAGGCGCTGGCCATGACCGCCGCCGACCCCGTCAGCCCGCGCCGTGTCTTCTGGGAGCTGTCCCCTCGGATTCCGGACGAGGCCATCCTCACCGCGGACTCGGGCTCGGGGACCATCTGGTACGCGCAGAACATCAAGATGCGGAAGGGGATGATGGCGTCGCTGTCCGGCAACCTCGCCACCATGGGCTGCGGCGTGCCCTACGCCATCGGCGCGAAGTTCGCCTTCCCGCACCGGCCCGTCATCGCCATGGTGGGCGACGGCGCCATGCAGATGAACGGCAACAGCGAGCTCATCACCGTGGCGAAGTACTGGAAGGAGTGGAAGGACCCTCGCTTCATCGTCCTGGTCCTCAACAACCGGGACCTCAACATGGTGACGTGGGAGCAGCGCATCATGGCCGGAGACCCCAAGCTGCCGGCGACGCAGGACCTGCCCGACTTCCCCTACGCGCGCTACGCGGAGTCGCTGGGGCTCAAGGGCATCCGCGTGGACAAGCCGGAGGCGCTCGGCCGCGCCTGGGACGAGGCGCTGAGCGCGGACCGGCCCGTCGTGTTCGAGGCCTACGTGGACCCGAACGTGCCGCCCCTGCCGCCGCACATCACCCTGGACCAGGCGAAGAACTACACCCAGGCCCTGCTCAAGGGCGACGTGGACTCGGGCGGCATCATCAAGCAGTCCATCAAGGGCATGGTGGAGCAGCTGTTGCCCCACAAGGGCGACAAGTCGTAGCGGGGGCTACTTCGCCTTCAGCTCGTACTCGCCGCCCGGGTAGACGAACGAGTCGCGCGGCGCGTACCAGCACCACGCCTCCACCTTCTGCATCGGGTTGGCCGGCCGCAGCGCGTACACCGGGTGGTCCGGCGCGAGGAAGTCCAGCGACAGGAGCTCGAAGCCGGACGCAATCTCCCCGACGTAGGGGTAGTTGCCCGCCATCAGCTTGTTGTTCACCTGCGTCACGTACATGAGCTGGCCGCGCGCCACCGAGGCGACCTGCTGACCTACCCGAGCCACGGCGCGGATGATGGGGATGCCGTCCACGCGCGTGGTGGCCACCAGCCGGCCGTCCTCCAGCTCCAGCGTGGTGGTGCCCGCGGAGGCGGGGACGCCGCGCTCGCTCACGTAGTCGCGCACCACCTGCGACGAGTTGAGGTAGTGCGTGAAGAAGCGGCCCGGCGTCACGCCGTCCGGCGCTGTGTGGCCCGCGAGGTCCAGGCCCATGTACGTCAGCGAGTACGCGCCGAAGCCCGACGTCTGGTCCGCCGAGTCCACCACGTACTGGTTCATGTAGATGGCGCGGTTGGCCGCGGGCGACAGGCCCTTGGGCAGCAGCGCGGCGGCGGCCTTGGGGTCGGCGGGAATCCAGCTCGAATAGAGCATGCGGCTGTTGATGACGAGCTGCGGCGCGGCGAGGGTGCTGGACATGACGGCTCCGGGGTGTGGTGCCGCCAGTGGCCCTGTCGGGCTCCAGCGGCCGGTGGGACTTCCTTCTCTTCATTCGGAGCCAGCCACGCACTCTGGTCGTCGTCCATTGCCCCGCCGGGCCGCCAACGTCCCTGGCGCGGTGCATCACAGGGCGCGGGTGAGGGTGAGGGGCGTCGCGCGTCCCTCGCGAAGGATGAGGAGCGTGGCCGGGCTTCCCGGTGCCCCCAGCTCGCGGTGCCGGGCGTCG
>JBKGHK010001429.1:0-1202 GCA_046520375.1 Pyxidicoccus sp. 3LFB2 | reverse complement strand
CGCGCCGATGCCATCCGCGCGCTCCGCGGCCTCCACCTTGCCCAGAGCCCGCAGGGCCTCCGAGTAGAGCGTCCACCCGTCCACGTCCAGCGGCTGCGCGCGCAGCAGCTCCGGCAGATGCGGGCCGCGAGCGCCGCCCCCTCGGGCGCCGGGGCGAGCCGCTCGGCCGACAGCCGGGTGACTTCGGCGGACAGCACGCCCGCCTCGAAGAGCCGCTCGGCGAGCCGGGCCGCGGGGGACACGAGCTGCGCGTCCAGGTAGCCGCGGAGGATGGACTCCAGCACGGCGGGCTCGTCGGTGAGCCGCTCGCGCAGGCGCAGCGCCTCGCCGACGAGGCCGCGCTCCTCCGCGAGCCGGACGCGACGGGCCAGCCGCTCCTCCGTCTCGGGCAGCGTCTCTAGCTGCACCGCGGCATCCGCCGCCATGCCCAGCGCCTCGTAGGCGTCCGCCAGTCGCTCACGGTAGGGAGCGCTCGCGTCGGGGCCCTCCTCCACCGACAGCCGCTCGGCCAGCGCCACGAAGACGGCGGGCTCGGCCGCCACGTCCACCAGGGCCAGCAGGTTGCGCAGCGAAGCCCGGTGCGAGCCGTCGTCGGCCAGGGCCTTCTCGAAGGCCTCGCGCGCCGCGTCCGGCAAATCCAGCGGGCTGAGCAGCAACTCGCCGAGCTCGTAGTACAGGGCGGCGCGAGCGTGCGCGTCCTCCTCGGACTCGATGAGGCGGACCAGCGTCTGCGCCGCGGCATCGAAGCGGCCCAGCTCGAACTCCAGCGCGTGGCGCTCGCGCAGCAGCGCCTTGCGCCGCGCGGGCCAGCCGTCCGCCGCCATGGCCAGCGCTTCCACCCGCGCGGCCTCGGGCTGGGCATTCACCTTCGCCAGCACCGCCTCGGCCAGCGCCTCGGGCAGCTTCGCCAGCGAGGGCAACAGCAGCGTGAGGCGGGTCGCGAAGCCCGCGTCGGTCGACAGCTCCTGCAGCGCGCGCAGGCGCGAGGCGGACGGGCGCGTCCGCCGAGCGGAGCACCTCGTCGAGCAGCGACACCGCGAAGGAGGAATCCCGGGCCGAGGACAGGCCCGCCAGCTCCAGCAGCCCTTCCGTGTCCCCTTCCGCGCGCAGGCACCACCTTGCCGTCCTTCACGTACATGTCCGACGCCGTGGCCGCCTTGGGCGCCACCTCGCGGAAGTCGAGGACCTTCGTCTCGCCGCTC
>JBKGHK010001428.1:0-1205 GCA_046520375.1 Pyxidicoccus sp. 3LFB2 | reverse complement strand
CGTGGGCGTGGGGCCCCTGTTCGGCACGACGACGAAGCAGGTGGCCGCGCCGGTGCTGGGGCTTACGGCCTTCGCCGAGGTGGTGCGGGGCAGCCCGCTGCCGGTGGTGGGCATTGGCGGGGTGGGGCTGGCGAACATCGGCCGGGTGGCGGCGGCGGGGGCGCATGGCGCGGCGGTGGTGTCCGACGCCCTGCTCGCCCAGGACATCACCGAGCGGGTGCGGCAGTTGCTGGCCGCGTTTGAACAGGGCGGGGTGGGGGACTAGCCTCGACGGCTCAGGAGCGCCATGCACAGCCATTCTTCGCGACACCACGGGCCGCCGCCGCGCCGCCCGAACATCGGCATCACCCCGGACTGGTCGCAGCCCGAGGACCAGGCCTTCGCCCGCTACGAGCTGAAGGTGCCGTACTCGGACGCCGTGCTGCGCATGGGGGGCCTGCCCTTCGTGCTGCCGTACTCGGACGACCCGACGTGCGTGGAGGCCTACCTGGACCGCGTCTCGGGAGTCCTCGTCACCGGCGGCGCCTTCGACATCCCTCCCGAGTCCTACGGGGAGGCGGCGCGCGAGGGGCTGGGGACGCTGAAAGAGGGCCGCACCGCGTTCGAAGCGGCGCTGATGCGCGGGGCGCTCAAGCGCAACATGCCGGTGCTGGGCATCTGCGGCGGCATGCAGCTGCTCAACGTCATCCTGGGCGGCACGCTGTTCCAGGACATCGGCCGCGAGGTGCCGGGCGCGCGCGAGCACGAGCAGAAGCATGACCGCACCCAGCCGCAGCACCCGGTGGACGTGAAGAACGGCACGCTGCTGGCGGAGGCGGTGGGGCATGGCCAGCTGATGGTCAACTCCACGCACCACCAGGCGGTGCGTGTCGCGGGCAAGGACTCGGTGGTGTGCGCGGTGGCGCCGGACGGCGTGGTGGAGGCGATTGAGTCCACCGTGCATGGCTTCGCGGTGGGCGTGCAGTGGCACCCCGAGTACATGGCCACCACCATTCCCGTGCACATGGGCCTCTACAAGTCCTTCATCCAGAAGGCGCGCGAGCACCGGCGGTGACCCCCCGCGTCCTCCTGCTGGCAGGGCATGAGCCCACGGGGAGGGCGGGACTGCTGGCGGACGTGTCGGCCGTGCTGGCGCGGGGTGGCCAGCCGGTGGCGGTGCCCATGGCCCAGACGGCGCAGGGCACCCGGACCTTCACCTGGGTGGC
>JBKGHK010001427.1:0-1206 GCA_046520375.1 Pyxidicoccus sp. 3LFB2 | reverse complement strand
CCCTGGGCCCCGAGCCCCGGGAGGCGGCGGGCTGCGGCTGGGACACCGGACGCAGCGCCCGCAGGTTGTTGCGGGTGGCACCCTGGCGCAGCTCCTCCAGCTCCTCTTCGTCCGCGCCTTCGGGCGCCAGGGCCACGCCCTTGTTGCGCTGCCGCTTCAGGGCGTCCACGGAGACGATGCGGGTGCTGTTGGCGCCGTCCTGCGCGCCGGCGGGCAGCTCCTCCTCACCGGTGGAGGGCTCGGCCGTCATCATCACGAAGACGAACGTCACCGGGCCCAGGGTCAGCTTGTCGCCGTCCTCCAGGGCCTGCGTGGACACGGGGGAGCCGTTGACGAGGGTGCCGTTGGCGCTGCCCTGGTCCTCGACGGCATAGACTTCGCCGTCGAGGAAGATGCGGCAGTGTTTGCGGGAGACGCCGGGGTCGAACAGGGCGACATCGCAGTCGGTCGACCTGCCGATGAGCACGGAGTCCTGGTCGAAGACGAACTCCTTACCGGCTTCTCTTCCTTCGGAGATCGTCAGCTGGAAAGGCATGGGGGGCTACAATCCTACAGAGGCCCGCGCCGCTCGGGCAACGGCGGCCCGCGCGCTTTCGGGTTCCATCACCTGCGCCTCGCCGCCAAACGACAGCACCCACTGTGTGAGCCAGCGCTCGCTGTCACCGGCCACCGACACCTCCACGCCCCCATCGGCGAGCGGGCGAGCGTCCCTGCCGAAGCGCTCCTTCACGTAGGGCGCGGCCACCGGGGAGAAGCGCACCCGCACGGAGACCTCGGTGCGGCTGCGGGCCGGGTTGGGCACGTCCGCCCGGGCATCCGGCGGGGGCAGGAAGGACGTATCCGTGACGGCGATGTCCTCCATGCGGTCCAGCCGGAACAGGCGCGCGTCCTGGCGCATGTGGTCGAAGCCCTGGAGGTACCACTGGCCCCGGTGGCTGAGCAGCTCGTAGGGGCGCACCCGGCGCGCCTCGGCCGCGCGGCCCGGGGTGGCGTAGGCGAACGTCACCTCCAGCCGCTCGATGATGGCGCGGGTGAGGGGCGCCAGCGCCTGGGGCGCGTCGGCGGAGGCGTCAATCTTCCGGTACATCTCCCGGTAGCGCTCGCGGGTGGAGGGCGGGAGGATGCGCTCCAGCTTCTGGAGGGCGCTCTGCAGCGCGTCTCCGGCGGCCGGCGCAACAGCTCCGCCGAGGCGGCCAGGGCCGCGGC
>JBKGHK010001426.1:0-1214 GCA_046520375.1 Pyxidicoccus sp. 3LFB2 | reverse complement strand
CCCCCGGGCCCGGCGTACCGCCGGAGCGCCGCGGCCCCGGGCGCCCCACCGAGGTGGAGGCCTGAGCCGGGCGCTCCCCTGACGGAGGGCTACTCCGCTTCCTGCGCGTTGCCGCCCGCGAAGTCGGTGCTCGCCCCGCCCAGCACGAAGCTGTCGAAGGCGGAGTTGGCCATCAGCTGCACGCGGTCCTCGTACTTCTTGAGCAGCGCCACGTTGGCGGCCATCACCTTGCGCCCCTCCTCGGTCAGGGGCTCCCCGGCGTTCTGCTCCATGGAGTCGATGGCGGCCTGAATCTGCCCCTGCGCCTCCTCCAGCTGCGTGCGCTCGTCCTCGGAGAGCGAGTCACCCGCGAGCTTCGTGTCCATCTCCGCCAGCTGCTGCTTGAGCGCGGCCTGGCCCTGCTTCATGCCCTCGCGCGCCTGGTCCATGCCCTCGGCCATCAGCGAGGCGTAGACGGTGCCGGTGATGGACTGGAACTCGGCGGGCGACATGCCGTGCTGCTTCAGCCCCTCGATGTAGGCGGCGCGCACGTCCACCATCATCGTCATCATGAGGTTGGTGGCGTCCATGGCCGCGCTGAAGCTGGGGTTGTTCTTCCCCGCCTCGCCGCCGTGCTCCTTCTCGAAGGCCTCCGCCTTCTCTTCCAGCGCCTTGAACGCGGGCAGCGCCGTCTGGCGCACGGCGAAGTAGGTCTCCAGCCGCTTGGGCTCCAGCGCCAGCACCTGGCCCTCCGGGGGCGTCTGGAAGGTGTGCTCCTGGTTCAGCTTCGCCAGCTGCTCCTCCTGGGCCGACATCTTCTGGCCGGCCTCCAGGGTGCCGCCGAACGTCTTCTTGAACAGGAAGCCTCCGGCGACCACCGCGCCAATGCCCAACAGGAGGATGACGCCACAACCGATGCCCACGCCGATGAGGACCTTCTTCATGAACCCCTCCGAAACCGATGTTTCACGCCCCCGTGCTAACCGGGCAGGCCCCCGGGGAGCAAGGGGCCCCCCGCTCGCCGGGTGATGGGCCCATGCGCACGCTTTCTCCGCCTGCGCGGAACGCAAGGCGCGCGGGGCGCTTTCCGGGTAGGACGGAGCCCATGTCGGAAGAAGCCGCAACGCTCGGGGAGCAACGGGGTGCGCAGCGTGCGCTCTGGGCGGACGCGAGCTGGCGCCGCTGGGTGGCGGCCTCGTCCGCCGCGCGGCTCAGCGGGACGATGGCGGCCTTCG
>JBKGHK010001425.1:0-1220 GCA_046520375.1 Pyxidicoccus sp. 3LFB2 | reverse complement strand
CAGCACCTCGCCCAGGTGCCGCATCATCCGGTCGATGGTCTCCGCCTCGAAGAGGTCCGTACGGTACTCGCACGAGCACGCCAGGCCCTGGTCCGTCTCCGTCATGGCCAGGGTGAGGTCCATGCGGGACGTGCCCACCACCACGGGCTCGCCACGCAGGGTGAGGCCCGGCACCTCCAGGGTGGAGACCGGCTGGTTCTGCAGCACCAGCTTCACCTGGAAGAGGGGCGCATGGCCCTGGCTGCGCTCGGGGTTGAGCGCCTTGACGATTTCCTCGAAGGGCAGGTCCTGGTGCGCGTAGGCGTCCAGGGTGGCCCGCCGCACGCGGCCCATCAGCTCCCGGAAGCTCGGGTTGCCATCCAGCCGCGCACGCAGGGCCAGCTGGTTGATGAAGAAGCCAATCAGCCCTTCGGTCTCCGCGCGGTTGCGGTTGGCGATGTCCGTGCCGACGACGAAGTCCTCCTGGCCTGAGTAGCGCGAGAGGACGAGCTGGAAGCCCGCCAGCAGGGCCATGAACAGCGTGGTGCCTTCGCGCCTGCACAGGGCATTCAGCGACTCGACCAGCTCGCGAGGCAGCATGCGCGAGGCCATGGCGCCACGCAGGCTCTGCACCGCGGGACGCGGGAAGTCGGTGGGCAATTCCAGCACGGGCGCCGCACCGGCCAGGTGCTCACGCCACCAGCCCAGCTGCGCCTCCAGCGCCTCGCCCTGCAGCCACGAGCGCTGCCAGACGGAGTAGTCCGCGTATTGCACCGGCAGTTCGGGAAGCGGGGAGGGCTTGCCGGCGCCGAAGGCCTCGTAGAGCGCCGCCGACTCGCGCACCAGCACGCCCATGGACCAGCCGTCCGAGACGATGTGGTGCATCATCAGCAGCAGCAGGTGGCACGACTCGGACAGGCGCACCAGGGACACGCGCAGCAACGGCCCCCGCGTCAGGTCGAAGGGGCGCCGCGCTTCCTCCCCGGCCACGCGCCGGGCCTCGGCCTCGCGAATCCCGTCCGGCAGCTGGGACAGGTCCACCACCGGCAGGGGCACCTGCATGGGCGGGTGGACGATTTGGACCGGGCCTTCCTCGAAGGTGGTGCGCAGCACCTCGTGACGGCGCACCAGCTCCGTCATCGCGCGCTCCAGCGCGCCCACGTCCAACGCGCCGTCCAGCCAGAGCGCGAGGGGCATGTTGTAGAAGGGGCTGCCCGGCTCCAGCCTGTCGAGGAACCACA
>JBKGHK010001424.1:0-1221 GCA_046520375.1 Pyxidicoccus sp. 3LFB2 | reverse complement strand
GCAGGTCGGGCGGCTCGCCCCGGCGGTTGGCGCGCAGGTCCCGGGCGAGGACGATGGCGAACACCATCTCCTGCACCTCGGCGGCGCGGTCCTCCAGGCCGTGCAAGAGCCCTCCGTCCCCCTCCGGGCCCAGGGCCGCGAAGGCGAGGATGGCGCCGAGGCGGATGGGCAGGTGGTCATTGCGCAGGTTGCCGGTGAGCACCGGCAGCGCGCGCGTGTCACCCAGGCGGGACAGGCCGTCCGCGGCCCACGAGGCGCACCGCCACGTTGGCGATGGCCCAGCGCATCCAGCAGGTAGCCCTCGTCGCCCCGACGGCTGGCGGTGGCGAGGCCCCGAGCGCCCTGCTCCTGGAGCTCGCCCAGGGTGTGCGGCACCAGCACGGTGGCGAAGAAGTTCAGCAGCCGGCGCGAGCCCAGCGTGGCCAGCGCCTGCGCGGCGCGGATGCGCAGCGGATTCAGGAAGGCGGGCGGGTAGAGGCGCTCCAGGTCCTTGTCGGTCATCAGGACCCGCATCGGCTCGATGATGTCCTCGGCGCCGCGCGGGGCCAGCAGCTCCGCGGCCCGCACGCGCACGTACAGCGAGGCCGAGGCGCTGCCCGCCAGCAGGGGCCCGTTCTCCTTCGGCACCAGCTTGTCGAGCGCCTCCAACGCGGCGACGGCCACCTCGACATTCTCGTCCTGGACGAGCTTCAGCAGCGGGGAGCGCAGCGTCTCCACGGGCGCGTGGACGGAGCCCTTCGCGCCCGCGATTCGCAGCGCGGCGTGCGTGGAGGCGAGCGCCGCCAGGTGTGGCTCCGGCTTCTCCTTGCCCGCGAGCTTCACCCACGCGTCGTACGCGGCGGTGGCCACGCCCGCGTCGCGGTCCTCCACCGTCTTGCGCAGCCGCTCCAGCGCCCAGCCCTCGGTGCCGCGCTGGGAGAACACCTCCACCGCGCGGCCCCGCAGGTCCGGGAAGCGGCCCGACAGCGCGCGGTCCAGCGCCTTCTCGGGCTCCTTCTCGTTCCACGCCCACAGCGTGCGGAAGGCCTCGCCGCGCACCTTGGCGGACTCGTCCTCCAGCGCGTCTCCGAGCAGCGGCTCCGCGCCCTGCGTGGCCGTGCCCAGCTTCACCAGCCGGTCCAGGCCGCGCACGCGCACGTCCTCATGGCCGGAGCGCAGCGCGGCCTCGGCGGAGGACAGGGGCGCGTCGGTGTCCAGCGCCACCACGGCGTCAAGCGCGGC
>JBKGHK010001423.1:0-1221 GCA_046520375.1 Pyxidicoccus sp. 3LFB2 | reverse complement strand
TGCGCCCTGCTCATGTCCGCACCAGGGTCGAGACAGAGCCAACGTTCGTTCCACGACCCGCTTGTCCCGCCCCAGCGCTCGGAAGGAACGTTCGTTCCACGTGTCGGTTTGGCTTACCCCTGCCGGCCCCATGCCTGGAAGGAACGTTCGTTCCACGGACCTCTTCTCCCGCCTCGGTGCCCGGAAGGAACGTTCATTCCACGTGTCGGCCCGCTCCTCCCGCTCCAGTGCATGGAAGGAACCTTCGTTCCGGGGGCGGCCCGTCCCGCCCCAGCGCCCGGAAGGAACGTTCATTCCACGTGTCGGCCCGTCCCGGCTTCGCAGTCACATTGAGCAGGTCGGTGTGCCGGGCCTCTCAGCTGCGCGGGTTCCGCAGGAGGAACTACGGGTGCTCGCCGCCGTGCCACGGTCAGGTGCTTGCTCGCGCGCGCTGTACCAGAATGCCCTCATGCGCGTGGTCTCCCGTGTCCTGCTGCTCTCCCTCCTGTCGCTGCTCGCCTGCGAGAAGTCTCCGGGCGGCGTCCACGTGGTGGTGAGCGGCCCCCTGACGCCCGGCGCGGACTTCGACCGGCTCTCCGTCGTGGCCTCCCTCCCGGACGGCGCGCCCCTCGCCCTGGCCACACTCGAAGGCGACGCCCTGAAGCTCCCCGCCACCTTCAACTTCGAGTCCGGCCCCGCCACCCCCGAGGGCACCCGCGTGTCCGTGCGCGCCACCGCCGAGCTCGCCGGCATCGTGCGCTCCACCGCCTCTGGCGAGGCCACCCTCACTGTCGGCACCGGCACCACGCTGCAGCTCACCCTGCCGCCCATTCCCGTCCCTCCGGACGCGGGCACTCCCGTGGAGGCGTGCGACAACGGCGTGGACGACGACGGGGACGACCTGCGCGACTGCGCGGACCCCGACTGTGACGGCGTGAGCTGCCAGCCCGGAGGCCTCACCTGTGCCGCCGGTGTCTGCGGCTGCTCCGCCACCACCGGTGTCTTCTCCGCGCTGCCCGGCCTCACCCCGCGCATGGCGCCCCAGGGGCTCTTCCCCACGGTGGGCCCCTACGCGGGCACCCTGCTCGTCGTCGGAGGCCGCGACGGCACGGGCCGTCCCCTCGCCACGGTGGACGTCCTCTCTCCCGCGACGGGCCTCACCGCGCGAGGCCTGCTCCAGCTGCCACGCGCGGAGACCGCGGCGCTGGCCCTCACCGACGGCGGCGTGGTGGTCCTCGGCGG
>JBKGHK010001422.1:0-1227 GCA_046520375.1 Pyxidicoccus sp. 3LFB2 | reverse complement strand
TGCGCACCGTGAAGCGCGCGGGCATGCCGGGCTGGATGCGCGCCGCGTCCGCCTCGGGCACGGTGAAGCGCAGCAGCAAGGGCTCGCGGCGCACCAGCGTGGCCATGACGAGGCCCGGCTGCACGTACTGGCCCGTCTGCACCGTGCGCGTCTGCAGCACCCCGTCCATGGGGGCGCGCACATAGGCGTCGCGCTGGTTGAGCTGCGCCTGGTCCAGCATCGCCTTCGCCGAGGCCACCTCCGCCTCCGCGGTGCGGGCGCGCGTCTGGTACGTCTCCAACTGCTCGGCCGGCAGCAGGCCGGGGCGGGCCTCGTTGACGGCGGAGCGGCGCTGCGCGCCCGCCTGGGCCTCTTCGAGGGACGCCTTCGCCTTGGCCAGGGCGGCCTCCGCCGAGCGCACGGCGATGGCGTAGCGCGCGGGTTCAATCTCCGCGAGCGCGTCGCCCTTCTTCACCACCTGCCCTTCCGTGAAGAGCACGCGCTCCACGCGCCCGCCACGCGCGCGGTGATCTGCACGCGCTCGAAGGCCTCCACGGAGCCCGTCGCGCCCACCACGTACTCCACGTCGCGCACCTCCACCGGTGCCACCTCGACGGGGAACTGGATGGGGCCACGGCCACCGCCGCCGCCACCACGCCCACCCGGGGCCGCCGCCGCGGGGCCGCCCTTCGGCGCCTCCGCCGCGTCCTTCTTGCATCCAGCGCCCAGGGCCAGCACGGCCACGGCGAGGGTCAGCGTTCCTGCGCGTCGCATCACCTTCACGGTTCCTTCCCCAGCGGATCGAGTCCCACGGCCGCCCTGAGTCCCAGCAGCGCCACACCCAGCGAATAGCGGCTCTGTGCCTGGGCCACCTCGGCCTCGAACAGGCTCACGGTGGCGTCGGCCACCGTCAGTGCCGTGGAGAGCCCCTGGCGGTAGAGAATCCCCTGCTCTTCTGCGTTCTGCCGTGCGGCGCGGACCGCCAGCTCGCTCTGCGAGAGCGCGGCCTGCGCGTTCTCCAACCCCACGCGGGCCCGCTGGATGTCCACGTCCACCCGGCGCGTGCCCGCCTGCTCCTCCAGCTTCGCGGCCCGCGCCAGCGCCACGCGCTCACGGCGCTCGGCGTAGCGCTCGCCGCCGTCGAAGAGCGTCCACGTGAGGTCCACGCCGAAGGAAGCCGTCGCCCGTGCGCCCCGTCAGGCCCGCTCGTTGGTGAGCCGGTAGGTGTACGACGCGCCAATCGCGGGC
>JBKGHK010001421.1:0-1237 GCA_046520375.1 Pyxidicoccus sp. 3LFB2 | reverse complement strand
GGCGGTCTCAACCGGTGAACGCACCAATCGGGATGCACGGCAGGGCGGCGTGCATCCGGGAGGTGTCCGGTGCAGAAGCGAGGCAAGCTCGGCAGGATGAGTGCAGAGGATTGGCTGGCAGTGCGACGCGCGGTCGCGGCGGGGCAGCCCCTGGAGGCGGCAGCGTTGGCGGCGGGGGTGAGCGAGCGCACCCTGCAGCGGCTGCGCCCGAAGGTGGGCAGCATGATGCACAGGCCCCACGTGCGCTCGCCCTTGCGGCTGTCGGTGCAGGAGCGCGAGGAACTCTCGCGAGGGCTGCTGGCGGGCGACTCCCTGCGGGCCATCGCCAGGCGTCTGGGCCGGGCGGCCTCCACGCTCAGTCGGGAGGTGGCCCGGACCGGGGGGCGCAAGCGCTACCGGGCGTGGCGTGGCGAGCAAGGCGCCATGCGCCGAGCCCGGCGGCCGAAACGCTCGAAGCTGCAGGCGTGCCCGCGGCTGCGCCAGGAGGTGGTGCGACGGCTGGAGGAGTGTTGGAGTCCCCAGCAGATTGCCGCCAGCCTCCAGCGAGACTTCCCCCACCGCCCCGAGCTGCACGTGTCCCACGAAACCCTTTACCGCAGCCTCTACGTCCAGACGCGCGGCGCGCTGCGCAAGCAGCTCACCGCGTGCCTGCGCACCGGCCGCCCCCGGCGCCAGCCCCAGGGGCGCACGGACCTGCGCGGCCAGTTGCCGGACAAGGTGATGCTGAGTGCGCGTCCGCCCGAAGCCGAAGACAGGGCGGTGCCGGGCCACTGGGAGGGAGACCTCATTCTGGGCAAGCAAGGCAAGTCCGCGGTGGGCACGCTGGTGGAGCGCCACAGCCGCTACGTCATGCTGCTGCACCTGCCCCAGGGCCGCACCGCCGGCCACGTGCGCGACGCCCTCACCCAGAAGATTGGCCAGCTGCCCCAAGCCCTGCGCCGCAGTCTCACCTGGGACCAGGGCAAGGAGATGGCCGAGCACGTGCGCTTCACCCTCGACACCGCCGTGCAAGTCTACTTCTGTGACCCGCACAGCCCCTGGCAGCGCGGCAGCAACGAGAACACCAACGGCCTGCTGCGCCAGTACCTGCCCAAGGGCATGGACTTGAGCGGCGTCTGCGCCCAGCAACTCGATGCTATCGCCGCCCAACTCAACAGCCGCCCGCGCCAGACACTCGACTGGCATACCCCCGCCGAGGTATTGGCCCGGGCCGTTGCGTTGACGGGTTGAGACCGCC
>JBKGHK010001420.1:0-1238 GCA_046520375.1 Pyxidicoccus sp. 3LFB2 | reverse complement strand
CCTCCGGCAGCGGCTGCGCGCGCACACCCGGATAGACGCCGTCCCAGTCGGGCGATACGCCCCGCTCGTAAAGCGCCCCGAGCGTGGACAGGAGGCCGCCGAGCGCGTCCTCGCCGCGCCGGAAGGACGCGAAGACGGGCGTGGCGGCGCCCTTGGGGCTGTTCTCCTGGACGAGCCGCTCCAGCGTCGCGTGCGGGCTGACCTCCACACAGAGCGCCCCGGGGCGCGCGAGCACCGTGCCGATGGCGGTGGAGAAGCGCACCTGCTGCCGCAGGTTCCTTGCCCAGTAGGCCGCATCGCACTCGGGCCCGGCGAGCACGGCGCCGGTGACGGTGGACACCATCTCCACGCGGCTCTTTTGCGGCCGAATGCCGGCGAGCCGCTCCTCGAACCGGGCGAGCAGCACGTCCATCTGCGGGCTGTGCGACGCGAACGCGATGTTCACGCGACCCCCGCGAATCCCACGCGACGCGAGCGCCGTGAGCAGCGTCGCGAGTGCGTCCTCCCCCCCGGACAGCACGCTGGAGCGCGGGCCGTTCTCCGCGCCAAGCACGAGCTCCACGCCAAGCTCGCGCACGAGCGCCAGGGCGTCCTGAGCGCCCAGGGCAAGCCACACCATCCCGCCCTTCCCCGCCAGCTCCCGCGTGAGGACTCCTCGCTCGTGGATGACCTTCACCGCGTCTTCCAACGACAGGATGCCCGCGACGTGGGCCGCGGCGACCTCGCCCACGCTGTGCCCGACGACCGAGTCCGCATGCACGCCGAAGGAGCGCCACAGCGACGCGAGCGACACCTCGAGCGCGAACAGCACCGCCTGAACGACGTCCACCTCCGCCAGGCGCGAGCGCGACGGCGGAGCCACCAGCTCGTCGAGCAGGGACCAGCCCGCGACTGGCTGGAACAGCCGGTCGCATGCCTCCAGCTCGGCGCGGAAGTGCGCGGAGGATGCCAGCAGGTCGCGGCCCATGCCCACCCACTGCGCGCCGTGGCCCGGGAACAGGAGACACACGTGGGGCGCGCCGCTCACCGCCGGAGTGCGGACGTCCCGAAGGCGCGCGGAGAGCAGCTCCGCCATCTCGCCCGGGCCTCGCGCGACGAACGCTGCACGTGCCGGCCCCTCCGCGAGCGAGAGGCCCGCGGCCCTGGCCACGCCTCGCAGCTCCTCCGTCTCATGGAGCGCTGAGACTGCGTCCAGGAGCTCCAGCACCCGGCGGCGCAGCGTCTGGGCGTCCGGTGCC
>JBKGHK010000141.1:0-17977 GCA_046520375.1 Pyxidicoccus sp. 3LFB2 | reverse complement strand
GCACAGCTCCACCGCCTGCCCCAGCGGAAAGCCGCCCGCGGGCAGCAGCGCGTCCACCGCCTCCATGCCCGTCCGCAGCACCGCCAGATAGCGCCGGGGCGCCGCCTGGAGCTGGCGGATGCGCTCGCGCAGCTGCTCGACCACCGAGCCCGAACCCGCCGCTCCCGTCCCTGCCCGCTGCCCCACCGCCGCACTCATCTCGCCTCGCCTCCTCGTGAGAACCCGACACCCCGAACGGTCGCCTGGACGCTCGTTCAGTATGCTCGTGGGTCTGACATGCGCCGCACAGGACGCAGGGCGATGGTGCGGTGGATCAGACCTGACAGCTCGGATCCACGGGGGCGACCCTTCAGATCTCCAGGGTCTACGGGTGCTCCGGGGCCGCTACCCCGCGCAGAGGACCTTCACTTCCACCTTCGTGTCATCCGCGCGGCGCAGGCACGAGCCCAGGAAGTACAGGCGCGCGGAGCGCTCCTCGCCCGACGGCTCGTAGCGCAAATCCCCCGCGGCCACCGAGCAGCGCTCCACCGTGCCGTCCGCGCGCGTCAGCTCCACCTGGGCCAGCCGCGCATCCGGCAGGTTCACCACGTCGATGCTCTGCGCCACCGTGGCCAGCTCGGCGATGCGCAGCAGCGTGTCCCGGTAGCCCGCCTTGCAGATGGAGTCGAGGTTCTGGAGGTCCTGGTCGAACTTCTCCGTCATGGCCCGCTGGCGGATGCCCGGGCCGTTCGACGTCGGGCAGTCGACGTTGCGCACGAAGGTGCCTTCGCTCGTGACGTCCTGAACCAGACCGGCCTGCTTGTCGGTCAGCGCCACCGGCCCAATGGTGGCCCACAGCACCTCGCGGGAGGCCCCTGTCGAATCATGCAGGCCCTGGAAGAGCGAGAAGTACTCGTCCACCGACGTCAGCTTGTCGCCCTGCTGGGTGCAGTGGTCCACCGACGTCTCCTCGGTGAGCACCACCGGCGGCGGGCGCTGCGTGGAGCTGCAGTCCTCCTCGTCCGTCACTACCACCACCAGCAGCCGGGCCCCGTCGCGCAGGAAGCCGCTGTTGCCGCCCTCGGAGATGGGCGTGGTCGCCAGCGGCTCGGTCACCGCCAGCCGCACGGCCTCGAAGGGGGTCTCCTGCCCGCTGCCCTCGGTGCCCTGCTCCACCAGCCGGCGGAACTTCTCCACCAGGAACGGGTCCGTGCCCTCGATGAAGCGCTCGTCGGTCGGCTGGCCACCCGTGTCGGGCACGGCCTGCAGGCGGCCGGACTCGCCCTCGTAGTACCGGACCTGATCCTGCCCCTGGAAGAGCACGCGCCGGTACACCGACGTCGTTATGACACCCACCCGGAAGTCCTGGGCCAGGCCGCCGCCGGCCTCCAGCGCTTCCACGAAGGCAGGCAGCTCCTGGGCGATGCCCTCCTGCTCCTCCGCCATGGAGGACGAATTGTCGATGACGAAGAGGATGTCCGTCTTCTGCGGGGCGACGACCGGGGACTCGCTCTCGCACTTCCCGGGCAGGGTGGAGCCCGGGTCATCGACGGGCGACTTGCATGCCGCCCCCCACAGGGCCGGCAGCAGCAACAGGGGGGCACAGGTACGGAGCTTCATGGGCGTCTCCGGGGGGTCGGCGCACCAGGGCGGCGCGCCGCATCAAGCTGGGGGGGCAAGCATGCCCCACCCCACGCAAGGACGCGAGACTTCAGAGGATCGTCGGGCATCCGACGAGGGAGTGGAAAAACGCACATCGCGTTTGCCATGTCCGTTTTGGTTGTTACGTTGGTTCATCCGTCGCAGAAACCAGAGAAGTCCATCGGTCCGGTCGCCTGCTGACCGGGCTTGATCAAGAGAAGAGGCCGAACTTCATGTCCGACGAGAAGAAGAAGGGCTCCTCCGCGAGCGCCATGCCCACGGCGATGGCACCGCCGGGGCTCATCAACAAGGAAGACATTCCGCAGGTGCTGCCCATCCTGCCGCTGCGGAACAGCGTCTTCTTCCCGGGCGGGGTGCTTCCGCTGGCCGTCGGCCGACAGAAGACCATCGCCCTCATCAAGGACGCGGTGCGCGACGACCAGGTCATCGGTGTCGTCACCCAGCGCCGCGCCGAGGAGGAGGACCCCGGTGCGTCCGACCTCTACACCATGGGCACCGTCGCCCGCATCGTGAAGCTCCTGAAGATGGGCGAGGACAACTACTCGCTCGTCGTCCAGGGTCTCGCCCGCTTCCGCGTGGTGGAGCTGGTGCAGGAGGCGCCCTACCTCAAGGCCCGCGTCGACGCGGTGGAGGACAAGACGTCCTCCGAGAACGTCGAAGTGGAGGCCCTGGGCATCAACCTGAAGAAGCTGGCGCGCGAGGTCATCGAGCTGATGCCCGAGCTGCCCGCCGCCGCCACCGAGCTGGTGGAGAGCATCACCCACCCCGGCCACCTGGCGGACCTCATCGCCGCCAACGTGGACGTGCCCATCGAGGAGAAGCAGGCCGTCCTCGAGACGGTGGACCTCAAGGCGCGGATGAAGCTCGTGCTCGAGCTGCTCAACCGCAAGCGGGAGATCCTCAAGCTCTCCAACAAGATCGACTCCGCCGTGAAGGGCGAGATGTCGAAGACCCAGCGCGAGTACTACCTGCGCCAGCAGCTCAAGGCCATCAAGGAAGAGCTGGGGGAGATGGGCGAGGAGGAGGAGGAGCTCGACGAGCTGCAGGAGCGCCTGAAGAAGGCCGGCCTGCCGCCCGACGTGGAGAAGGTGGCCCAGAAGGAGCTCAACCGCCTGAAGACGATTCCGGCGGCCTCCAGCGAGTACACCGTCTCGCGCACCTACCTGGACTGGATTGCCGACCTGCCGTGGTCGAAGATCTCCGAGGACAACCTCGACATCGAGAACGCGCGCCAGCAGCTCGACAAGGACCACTTCGGCATCAAGAAGGTGAAGAAGCGCATCCTGGAGTACCTGGCCGTCCGCAAGCTGAAGAACGACATGCGCGGCCCCATCCTCTGCCTCGTCGGCCCCCCGGGCGTCGGCAAGACGTCGCTGGGCCAGAGCGTCGCCAAGGCCACCGGCCGCAAGTTCGTGCGCCTGTCGCTGGGCGGCGTGCGTGACGAGGCGGAAATCCGCGGCCACCGGCGCACGTACGTCGGCGCGCTCCCGGGCCGCTTCATCCAGAGCATGAAGAAGGCCGGCACGAAGAACCCGGTGATGATGCTCGACGAGATCGACAAGCTCGGCGCGGACTTCCGCGGCGACCCGAGCGCGGCGCTCCTCGAGGTGCTGGACCCGGAGCAGAACAACACGTTCAGCGACCACTACCTCGACGTGGCCTTCGACCTGTCCAAGGTCATGTTCGTCGCCACGGCGAACCAGCTCGACCCCATCCCCGGCCCGCTCCGGGACCGCATGGAGATCATCGAGCTGACGGGCTACACCTTCGAGGAGAAGCAGAACATCGCCCGCATCCACCTGGTGCCCAAGCAGCTCAAGGAGCACGGGCTGTCGCCGGACCACATCGACATCACCGACGAGGCGCTGCTGACGCTGACGACCTCGTACACGCGTGAGGCCGGTGTGCGTAACCTCGAGCGCCGCATCGCGGACATCTGCCGCGCGGTGGCGGTGGAGGTGGCCGGCGGGAAGCTGGAGAAGCAGAACATCAACGGCGACAGGGTGAAGGAGATCCTCGGGCCCGAGATGTTCTACTCCGAGGTGGCCGAGCGGACCGAGGTGCCGGGTGTGGCCACGGGCCTGGCCTGGACGGCGGCCGGCGGCGACCTGCTCTTCATCGAGGCGACGAAGATGGCGGGCAAGGGCGGCATGACGCTCACCGGCCAGCTCGGCGACGTGATGAAGGAGAGCGCCACGGCGGCGCTGAGCTACCTGCGCAGCAAGGCGGAGATGCTCGGCATCAGCCCGAACTTCCTGGAGAAGACGGACCTGCACCTGCACTTCCCGGCGGGCTCCATTCCGAAGGACGGGCCCTCGGCCGGCGTCACCATCCTCACCGCGCTCACCAGCCTGCTGACGGGCATCCGGGTGCGGCACGACACGGCGATGACGGGCGAGGCCACGCTGCGTGGCCTGGTCCTGCCGGTGGGTGGCATCAAGGAGAAGGTGCTGGCGGCGCACCGGGCGGGCATCAAGCGGGTCATCCTGCCCGAGCGGTGCCGCAAGGACCTCATCGACGTGCCGGACCAGGCACGCAATGAGCTGGAGTTCATCTTCGTCACGCACATGGACGAGGTGCTCAAGGCCGCGCTGGAGACGATGCCCGTGGGCCTCACGCCCGCTGGCGGCGAGCCGGCCAAGGACGCGACGCTGGCCCAGAAGCCCGCGGAGCCCGAGGTCCGCGCCTAGCACGCGCACCGGCCTCACGGCCGGTAGAAAGTGACACGGGCAGGTTCCCTCTCGGGGACCTGCCCGTTGTCTTTGCGGGGCTCGGGGGCCCGGTGGCTTCAGAGCGAGAACAGGAAGGGGCGCGGCTCTGGGACGCGCTTCACGCGCAGGATGTGGCTCTGCTCCACGGGAAGCCGGGGCACGGCCTCCGGGCGGGGCACGTAGAGGATGCCGGGGTCGTCCTGGCGCGTGAAGATGAAGCGCCCGCGCGGGTCCTTGAAGGTGCAGCCCACGCTGATGAGCAGGTGCCGCTGCACCTGGGCCGCGTCGGTGGTGTCCCAGTTGAAGCGAGTGAGCGCGTCCACGGTGAGGCCGTACATCTCCGCGACGCTCTCCAGCGTCTCCCCGTCGATGACCCGGTGCTCGGTGACACGCGCGAGGAAGCGCGGCGCGCGGGGCGCCCTGCCCTTCTGGCCCGCCTTCGCGGGCTTCTGCTGGGACCAGGGGCCTCCCGTCCGGACCAGGGCCAGGGTGTCGTCCAGCGTGGCCCCGTCGATGACGGACAGCACGTTGGCGCTGCCCCGGGGCACGCCCTTCAAGTCGATGCGCCCCTCCGGGTCCGTGGTGGCCCGCTGCTCGGACCGGTCTCCCAGCTGGATGCGCAGCTCGATGCCGGAGATGGGCGCGTCGGAGACGTCATCCACCACCTGGAGCCGCAGCCAGGCCGGAGCCTCTTCGGTGACGGGCGGCGCCACCACGGGCACTTCGATGAAGGGCGGCGCCACGTACTGCTGGGGCAGCGGCGCGCGCGCCAGCCGCAGGAGCCCGCAGGCCAGCAGCATCGCGGCCTGCTTCGAGACCTGCTCGGCGGTGAGCGGCGCGTGGGCCCCCACCAGATGGTGGCCATGGGCGTGGACCAGCGCCCGCAGCGTGCGGAGGTTGGCGTCCTCGCGCGCGAGCTGGAGCAGCCGGCGCTCCAGGGTCCAGCCACCGCCGGGCTCCAGCAGCTCATGGCCCTCGGGCAGGGGGGTGTGCAGCGGGAGCACGACGTATTCACGGCGCCCATCTCTGAGACAGTGATGAAGGTTCATGGGGGTACCTGAGAAGGGAGGCCCTACTTGCGGGTCAGCTGGCCCTCGGCGAGCATCTGCTCCATTGGGACGAGGATGTCCGCCTTGGTGATGTAGCCCTTGTTGCCGCGGTCCAGGCCCTTGTTGCTCTCGTAGCCAGCCTTGCCCCGCGGGTAGCAGACCTCGCTGTCGGGCTGACCGATGGCCTCCGGACAGATGACGCAGGCGTAGACGTCCCCCAGGGTGTCCAGCTTCGACACCGCCGTCTTCCTGTCCTTCCACATCTGGAAGTACTTCTGCACGTAGTCGAGCTGCTCGAGCTCGGTCATCCGCCTCAGCTTGTCCAACGAGATATTGAGCTCGCTGGGTCCGGTGTTGATGGCCGTGAACTGGATGAGGCCATAGGCCGGATAGCCTTCGGCGTTCGGCGTATCCGCCTTGAACTGGCGCCCCGTCTCGAAAGCCATGACGGCCATCACGTGGTCCGGGTTCATCTTCAGTTGCTCGCAGATGATGAGCACCTTCTTGCGGAACGGCTCCGGCACGTTCGGATGTCCGCCGAAGACCACCGTGCCCTGAATCTCGCGGGGCGTACCCTTGAGTTCCTTGTTGATGGTGGGAAGGACCCTGGACCGGGTCGCGGTGGGTGACGCCAGCACGCGGACCTCGACCCGGAACTTCCCCTTCTGAATCCGCTCGACGAGCGTCGCGTCCCGCAGTCGGGCCAGGAACCGGCCGCGCGAGTCGCACTGCCCACCTCCGCTCGGGTGGGCCACGCCGTACTGGAACGGCACGGCCCCGTAGACGATGGGGTCGACCATGTCCGCGAAGTACTCGTGGAGACGGACCTCGAGGATGTCGCCCTCCTTCCCATTCGGGATGTGGCGGACGTTGCACCGCACCTCCAGGTTGGAGGTGTCATCCGTGAGCTCCACGAAGTCCACCTGGAGGTCGCTGAGCGCGGGCACGCCCTCGTACTCGACGTCGAAGGCCGGCGGCGAGGCCACCAGCTCGTTCCAGAGCCGTGCATCGGGGTGCGTGACGCGGCCGCGCAGGCGCACCTTCTTGCCGGAGAGCCGCGGGTCGTCGAACGGAATCAGCGCTTCATGGAGACGGGGGTTGTCCTTCGTGGGCTGCGCCTCCAGGCGCATCAGCTCCTGCTCGCCCGACGTGTCACAGAGGAACCAGGTCGGCTGCGCGGACTTCCAGTAGTCCAGGTCGCCCACGAGCTTGAAGGTGAGGAGCAGGTTGTTGTCGCGCGCTCCCACCCACACGTCCCCGATGCGAGGGATGCGGACGGCCCGCTCCGTCAGCTCCCTGGACGCAACCGCCGTGGCCAGCTCCTTCCGCGTCCGCTGCGGCTTCTCCCTGGGAGGCGTCTGCGCCTTCTTCGCATGGCTCTTCGGTGGCTCCAGCCATAGCTCGTCGTCGTCGAACGTGAGGAACTGCGCCTCGTCGAAGTCCATGACCGAGTGGAGCGGGACGTACGCGTCCGTCCCCGTCAGCGACCGGGGGATGCGCAGCAGGGCGAAGTGCTTGCGCCCGGCGTGGTTCTCCCCTTGCGGAATCAGCCTCCAGAAGTTCTCCGTGACGTTGGCCGTCGCCAGCACCGGTCTGGCGACGGGGTCCATGGCCGCGTAGCTGTAGGAGTCCCCAAGCGCCCGTGCCTCGTACCGCCAGAGGGACAGCTCCACGGGCAGCCTGAAGTCCGGGTCGAGGTTGGCCACCTTCACCGTGACGGCCTGTTTGTCGAACTCGAAGCCCGTGAGCTTCGGCCGGGGGAAGGCGAAGGCCTTGCGCTTCTCCCAGAGCAGGTAGGACTTCAGCTCGCCTTCCATCTCCAGGAGCACCTCGATGCGCAGGTCGAAGGCCTGTTCGGCCTTGAGCGTCTCGAAGAAGCCCAGCCGCAGCTGGTCCCCGAGATGGGCGAAGCCGACGCGCCAGTCCTTCGGCTTCAGGTTGTCGAGCGTCCACTCGACGGTGGCATAGCGTTGCTCCTCCGGGGCCATCTGGGGCGGGCCTCCGCGCGTGGGCTCCACGGTGTGGAAGGCGGAGAACCGCAGCGTCGCGCCCTTGAAGCGACGGTCCATGTCCGGCTCGAAGTAGAACTTCTTGCCGAGGAGGACGGGCTTCGTCAGGTCCAGTCCCCGGATGCCCAGCGGGATGTTGAACTCGAAGCGCTTTGGGAGCTTGCACTCCCCGGCGAAGGGGAAGTCGGGGATGACGGTCAGCTCCGCGAAGCCCACTCCGAAGAAGCGGGCCTCGTAGATGTCGGCCTCGAACTCCAGCGAGCACTGCTTGTTGTTGATGCGCAGCGGCACGTTGACGACGGAGTAGGTCCACTCCGGCATGTCGCAGGAGAACGTCTTGATGACGACGCTGCACACCGTGTCCGCGGGCAGGTTCACCTGCGTGCCGTCCAGCCGGAACAGGATGCGGCGTCCATCCTCGCGGTGGCTCGTGAGGGACAGGTTGAGCGCCGTGGGCGCTACCGCCACCAGGTGGAGGGCTCCCTCCGAGCCCGGCTCGATTCTCAGCTCGAACTTCTCTCCTCCCGAGCGCACCGGCGCTGGAGCCGTGACACCGCTCATATCCCCTCCCCCTTCATGGGAATGCTTCCGACGTCTTCCGACCACCACCAGTAGTTGGCGTGGATGCGTGGCTGCCCCGTCGCGCCCAGGTCGACGGGCTCGGGCAGCGTGAGCGTCACCTCGCGGGCGAGGTCCGCATCGTCCTTCTTCACGGGCACTACACGGAGGACGTACTCCCTGCCGCCTTCGAGCGCGGACTCCACGTCCTTGAGGTCCACCTCGGCGTGGAAGATGCCATCCACGTCCGTCACGCCGACGCCCTTGCGGTCTGGCTTGTAGCCGAGGGTGCCCTTCTTGAGCTTCAGCGCGGCCGGGGCCGGTGCGCCGGGAGACACGGGCCGGGTGACTTCCAGCTTGAAGGGCCGGTCCAGCGGGACGGCCCGCGTGCTGAGCGACACGCGAAGGAGAAATGGGTCGCTCAGGTAGGACTGGGTCTCCAGCTTCGCCTCGCGCCGCATGGCATAGCTCGGCCCCTTGACGGGCTGGACGTCGATTCGCTCCGCGCCCAGGGGAACGCGCAGGTTCAGGACCTCGACGGTGGGAGTGAGCAATCGGTTCTCCACATTCGAGCCCTTGAAGTTGAACGCCCGCACGACGCAACCATCCCGGATGGAAGAGACCTTCTTTGGGTCGCCGTCGAGTTCCTCATGACCGACCTTGATGACCGGCCGGGCCTTCTCCCAAAAGGCGGGAGTACCGCCCAAAAGCCGCGCAGAGATCTGGATGCCCTTCGCCGTCACCAGCACCCGGGGCGCCTCAATCGTGGGGACGTGAAGCACCGCGGAGACCGCGGTGGACCACACCTCCAGGGAACCTCGTTCCGCCAGGCTTCGGAGCTCTTCGAGCTTCACGGAGTCACACCGCAAGCCGAGGGTGTCCGAGGGGAGCAGCCGCGAATCCAGCGCGCCGCCACCGTTCGGGAAGAAGCCGCCGAAGCAGACGTGAAGCTCGTGGGTGTCGGGCACTCCCTTCCTCAAGGCGCTGAAGGCCTCGGTCGGATCGAAGTCGAGGAGCAGCTCACCTGGGTGCTGGCTCGTATCCGGCGCTCGTACCCGGATGCGGACGGACGTCTTTCCCACGTCCTCGGTGCTCTCGAGCCAGCCGTCATCCCGCGTCTTCGCCGCGAGCTCACGCAGCCTCACCGGGTCCTGCGCCTTCAACTCGATGGACAGACCATCCTCGGACAGGGATGCCAGCGTCAGCTTCTGCTTCTCCGAATACGCGGACTGGATGCGCTGCACGACCTCCACCAACTCCCACGCCAGCTTGGGCTCCGCGGCGGGTGCGGGTGGGACCTTGGCCGTGGGAGCGGCCGCGGGTGCCGGGGGAGCCCCCCTAGTCGCGGTCGGTGGCGGGGGTGGAGGCGGAACCGCATCCAGGAACGCCTTGTACGTGAAGTGCCGGGTGACGTAGGTGGCCAGGTCCTTCACGCTGCCCTTCTGGACGAAGCCATCGATGACCGGGAAGCCCGCCGTCTCGATGAAGGCGGTGTCCCCGCGGGCCACGATGGGGATGGCCACGGGGGCCACCTGGAACGTGGGCTCTTCCGGACGCAGCTGGGGGTCCGGCTTCGACGTCTTCACCCAGGCGCGCAGGACCACCCAGCCCCGGAGGAGCTTCGGGCAGTTCTCGCGGAAGGCGATGCGCCAGGTGAACGTCCCATCCTTGCGGCGCTCGGGAGCGTAGCGGGACTCGGAGGCCACCTGCGCGAGCGGGGCCTCGGGCGAAACACGGCCCCCCAGCAACGCCGGCGGGAGCCCCTCCTGCGTCAGCGCGCCGAGCGCCTCGGCTCCCGGCACGTCGAGCGTCCACGGACCCCAGCCGGGCAGCTCCACCTGCTCGATGAAGGCGCCATCGGTGCAGACCCCATGGGTGAGGGGCAACCGTGTCTTCTCATGCTTTGCATGCAGCGCCACCGGCTCATCCGCGCTGCCTCGCGCCACGGCACCGACATAGACGGGCTCCCCCACCCTGACGCGCGGATGCTCGCCTCGCGCGGGGAGCCAGCCGGCCGCGAGGAGGTCCTTCGCCTCATCCACCCGCCAGGACGGCGTCTCCGTGAACCGGATGAGGCCATGGCGCACCATGAGCATCAGCAGCCACGAGAAGGTGACGGGGTGCGGATTGTCGAGCAACCCCTTTGCCGGAAGCTGGTCGGCATCCGGGGCGTCGGCGAAGAGCTTCTTGGCGGCCTCCGCCTTCGCCTTGAGCACGGGCGTTTCGTCCGGGTGCGCCCAGAAGCCGACCGCCTTCGCGTACTCTCCGAAGAGCGCCTTCGCCTCGTCCGGCTTCTGGATGTCCGCCTCGGACTTGCCGACCCGGAGCTTCCTGTGGACCTCCAGGTGCTTCATCACCTGGGCCACGATGCTGTCGGGCATCCACTCGTTGAGGTGCTTCAGCACGACGTTGCGCCAACGGACGGACGACAGGCGCTTGAAGTGCTCCACGTCCTTCTGGAGGGCATCCGCACCCGCCCCACCGGACTGGAGCAGCAGCCCGTTGGCATCCTCTGGCTCCACGAAGAGCTTCCGGGCCCTCGCGGGCAGACGCAGGGTGAGTCGGGTCTGCTTGCCGTCGTAGGCCACGTAGCGAGCGGGGAGCTCGGGCGGGTCGAAGGTCAGCTTGAGCCGGTAGACGCCTGGGGGCAGCGCGTTCTTGTAGTTGCTGATGAGGATTTCCGCCGGGTACGTGGGCTCCTCCTGCGCCTCCGGTTCGTCATCGGCGGAGAACGGGAGGGCGCGGGACGACTGGAGGATCTCCTTGAGCGCGCCGTGGTGGTACGTGCCCTGGAAGCGCTCCAGGGCTTCCGCTTCCGGCCCTCCAGAGGCGTGTTTCGAGCGGGGCGCCAGCTTCAGCAACTCCTCCAGCTCGCCCTTCGGTGGGTCGAAGAAGTTGTTCTGGTCCTTCTCCTCGAAGACCTTGAAGAAGTCGCCCAGCTGCAGCTTCTCTTGCGCGAAGTCGAGGAAGGCCTTGAGCTGTCCCGGCTCGGAGGGCGCCAGGATTTCCCAGTGGATGAAGCCTTCACCCACCGCCTTGCTCGCACCGTCCACGTAGCCGACCAGGTCGCCTGCTTCCAGCTTCAGGTAGGGATGGGACAGCGTCACCATCTGCCCCTTGCCAAGGGCCGTGTGGATGCCCGTCAGGTCCTGGTCCGGCTTCTTCCAGACCGCCCGGATGAGGTCTCCCTCCGGACTGCCGAGGACGACCTTCTCCGGTGCACCGAGCCCCGAGCCGATGACGGAGAAGGTTCCGTCCTTCGAGGGAATGACGTCCTTGTCTTCCGGTGCATTCGGCAGTGCCTCCTGCAGCCACCGCGTCTGCCGGAAGAATTCGTTCTTCGGGTCGAGGACGACGAGCCCGCCATGGCGGCGCGCGAGCAGCTTCAGCCAGCCCACGTTCCGGTAGGTGTCCCGGTCCGCCCAGTCGGGAGGAACCAGGTGCATGTAGAGGCTGTAGAAGGTGAAGCGCTTTGGCGTCTCCCCCTTGTCCTTGACGACCTCCTCGACGTCGTGGCGGACGAGGACGAAGGAGTTGTGGTTCCCGGTGAACTCCTTCGCGAGCTCGCTGGGGTCCAGCCCCTGCTCGGTGGGCACGTTCTTGCGCTGGTGGCCCTCCGGGGTCTCGTCGATGGGCTCCGGCAGTCCGCCCTTCAGCCGGACGGCCACCACGTAGCCCGGCGCGAAGCAGCGGACCTCGCGCTCTCCGGCGCGTGAGGTGCTCGCGGGGGCAGCAGGCAGGGGCGCCTCGGTCTTCGGCGCCTCCACGGGCTTCGCGTCCGCGCCCTTCTTCGTCGAGCCCTGGGACTCGGACTTCGGAACCGGGAGCGGCACGCGTGTCTCCGGCGGTAGGCGCACCGGGAAGTGCGACGCCGGCAGGTGGATTCCCGAATGGAGATTGCGGCGCATTCCGAGGGGAAAGAGCCCCGCCGCGGCCCCTTCCGTCAGCGCATAGCAGTTGGTGGGACGGAAGCGCGACTTGTGGCCGTCCAGCGGATAGTTGACGGAGCGCATCACATTGGTGTGGATGAAGTCGGGAGGCACCGCCGTCGGTCGGTGCGAGTAGAGGTACGCGCCACCCTTGTTGTCCGGGTGGAAGTAATCCATGAACAGGTCGTTCTTGACGGTGCTGTAGGTGTTCTCCTCGAACAGCTTGCGAGCCCGGATGAGCACCAGCGAGGCATCGGCGTTGTCCCACTCGCCCCGAAACACCCGGATGAGGTCGTGGTCGCCGGACAGCTTCTTGTCGGCGAGCGCCTGAAGGTCGGTTCCATCCGCCGAACCAGGACTGGGCGGGAAGAAGAGGTGTCCTCCCTTCCTGTTGCCAATCTTGTTGTTCTGGGTCGCCGGGTCGGCCACCACCAGCCAGAGGTGTCGCCCCGAGCTATCCACCAGCCACGCGAAGCCGATGATGAGAATGAGGTGGATGGGCGCGCCTTCCTCGGCGGAAAAGCCCGAATAGAAGATGACCGGGTTGTTGGCGATGAGGGCCTTGAGGATCAACGACAGCCGGCTCTCGATGAGCCTCGGGTCATTGGCAATCCGCGCGGCCTGGGCCTGCCGGTCCGTCTCGCTGTAGGGCAGCACGTACCGATGGGCGAAGCCCAGCACATCCGACGCACTGAAGCCCGCATTGGCGCCACCCTCTCCGAACTTCGGTGGCTCAACAGTCACGACCGGCAGCTCGACGGGACTCCGGCTCGAGACCGAGTAACCATCCAGGTTGACGTTGAATGGAGGAGCCAGGGGCTTCGTGTGGAAGGCCCGCTGGCCGCCGGGGTAGCGCAGATCCACGAACTGCCCGGGCTTGCTGCCATCCCAGTGGGTGATGAACCGGGACTTGAAGTCTCCCCCCTGGACGACCTGGTAGTAGTTGTAGGCCATGGTGCAGGACGTCCGCCCGCACCAGTTGCTTGGCCCTCCCGCGTAGTGCTGCCCGAGCAGCGGCACCTTGAGGATGTGGTATTCGTCCAACGCGGACAGCAACTGCTCTGGAAGGTCATACTTCCAGAGGACCGGATAGATGTTCTTCGACAAGACGCGCTCCCCCAAGAGTGCGTTCAGCGGCGATTCAACTGCTGCCGGAACACCCCCCTTGGTGCCCAGCCAGAACGTGCCACGGTGCTTCGACTACGGGCCACCTTCGCGACAGGGCCCCGGGTCGACGCTCGGGTAGTACTTGAGTTTGCGCGTGTAGGGCGTCTTCCCCAGGTACGCGATGTCCGCGTTCGGCGCGGGAAGCTTGAAGATCTCCTGCGTTCTCTTTCCCGAGTCCAGGTCCACGAGCGTCAAGTCGAGGTCGTTCTCCCGCTTCGACACGACGGCGAGCCACCAACTCTGACGCAGCCCCCCGGGCCCGGTGACGGTCATCAAGACGCGGCCATGAATGTCCTGCCTGAAGACCAGGACGTACAGCTCTTCCCCGCAGGGATCCCAAAAGGTCCTGGGGACGCCGTCGTCGGTGTCCAGCGTCAGCAGCGCCCATTCCGTGGGCAGGGCCGACAGCAGCGCGAGCGACTCAAGGTCCAGCGAATACTGTCCCAGCGGAGGCCAGCGTTCGGAATACTCCGAGGGCTGGCTGTCCGCGAAGAGCGCCTGACCCAGCACCCCGTTCAGGGGCTGGTGGACCTCGTCCAGCAGCTCCCCCTTCACCGGCACCTTCCCTGTCTGGGCGAAGCGCTTGTTGTCGAGCTGGAACCGGCCTCGGTAGACCGTCAGTGCTTCCCCAGTCCCCAGGGCAATGACGAACAGGTCCTTCTTCGTCTGGACCCGGACCCTGGCCCCACTGACCAGACTCGAGCTGTGAGAGGACAGGCATCGGGCCGCATCGTTCACGGTGCAGGTGAACGAGAACGTCCGTCGCATGGGAGGCGTCTTCAGGCTGGCCACTGCGTCCAGGTGGCGCACGAAGAAGAGCGCACCCAGCTCCTTCCGCAGCGCGGCGTCCTCGGGAGCCAGCATGGAAGCACGCAGCGCGATCTCCTCGCGCTGCTCCAGCGTGCGGCGCGGGTTGCGCGCCTCGGCCTTGAGCTTCTCCAGCGAGGGCTTCCGCGGCCCCAGCAGTGCCGCCAGCGCGTGGCCCTCCGCGTCTCCACAGCGTACCGCTTGCCACTCGCCCTGCCCGGCTCCCTGCGCGATGCACTCCGTGCCGAACGGCACCTGCTTCAGCACCGGCGCTTCCTCGCAGGCCTCCGCGCGGAGACCCACGGATGTGCCGAGCACGTACAGGCGCGGCTCCGCTCCCCCGGCCTCACCGGCGAGCGCGAGCATCAGTCCCAGCAGCAGCGTTGACATGTCCCAAGCCCTTGAAGTGGCGCCCTTGTGAAACCACCCTCGCACGCCCGTCCGAGGACTGTCCATGTGGGCCGCGTGGCACGCTCGTGAGTCGGAATCGACCACGGACCACGGGGCAGACAGCCATTGAGCATGGCTTCCCTGCATTCACCCGTTTCACGAGAGAGCATGAATGGACATTCATGTCGCCTGTCTGGCAGGAAGCAGCGTCATGCGACACGTCGCCGTGTTCCTCTTCCTCGCGCTCTGTGCGTGCTCCCGCTCCGAGTACGTCCAGGTCATGGAGCTGCCGCTCACTCCGCCTGGTGAGGGACGCACCGAAGTGCTCGCCATGCTTCCCATCGGCACGAAGTGCCAGGTCATCAAGGACATCGACCGGTGGCGGGTGCACGTGCGCTGCGGAGACCTGGAGGGCGAGGTCTCCAAAGATGGCCTGGGACGTGAGCAGCCCGACCCGGACCGCCTCCTCCAGCAGGCAGAGACGGACACGAAGCTGTCGGCCCCCGAGCAGCTCGACCTCGCCATCCGCGCAGCCACCCTGGCCCCGGAGCACCCGAAGGCCCTGGCCGCCCTCCAGCAGTACTTCTGGGAGAACGAGCGCTACTGGCTCGGCGGCGAGAAGGAGGAACGGGACTTCTCCGAGCCACAGGTCATCGCGTGCGGAACGCCCGACAAGCCCGCGGGCTGTCTCGCCGACGCGCTCTTCCCTTCCCGGTTCTTCACCGCGAAACGCGTCGAAATGCAGGGCCAGGACTTCTTCGGCGTGGGCTTCCGGGGCGACACCCGGTACTCCGTGGCGGGCAAGATTGCGGCTCCGGACGCCGAGGGTATGGGCGGCCTCTCCTACACCGTTCGTGACCACCGCTACTCCAGCTTGGATGGCCCGCTCATCGCGAAGGCGCTCGGCCTGAAGCTCCCGGCCCCGCCCGCGAAGGCGGTCCGGTACAGCACCAACACGCCCCGGTCCTGGTTCAGCGAGCAGTTGCTCGCCACCGAGGGCGGACAGACGCAGGTGCTCATCGACCTCGACAAGAACCTCCCCGAAGGAAAGAAGGGGGAGATTCGTGACGACCTCTACATCACGACAGACCTGGACGTGCTCTTCGTCGCGGACTTCGACGGGGACAGCCGGAACGACGCGCTGGTGCAGGCCTCGCCCGGTGGCAATGGCGCACCGCCCTGCTACCTGTTCGCCAGCGTGAAGGCGAAGGGCAAGGTCGTGCTGACCAAGGCGACCTTCTGCAGTTGGAGGGGCACGCCTCGAATGGTGGAACGCGACGAGGGCATGGCATTCACCGTCCATACCGACGAGCACGAGGGGACGCAGACCTTCCACTACTCGCGAGGCCGGGCGCGGCTGCTGTCCGAGGACATCCCGGAGCGGAAGGATGCAGTGCTCGAGTACACCTCCGACGAGCTCTGGGCCCTGGCCACCGAGCAGGCGCAGAGCCCCGGTGATACGCACCACCTGCTGAAGTACGACCTGGACGCAGATGGCCAGGAGGAGACGCTCGACTGCTCCGGGTGGGAGCGCTGGAGCGGCATCCGGTGCGACATCCTCCGCGCGGATGGGCGGCCCATTGGCAGCATCGGCGCGTGCAAGCGCGTGGGCGTCCTGCCCTCCAAGACGCAGGGCATGCATGACCTGGTCTGCAACGACTCCTATGTGTCCCGCTGGAACGGCGACCAGTACCCCTGAGCAAGCAGCCAGCCATGGCGCGGGGCTTCCGCTCGGCCCCGCCTCCGCGCGACACTCAGGGAACGGCGCCCCTTCCACGGGCGTCACACCCGCCATGCCAGCAACCGCCACACTGCTCCGACTGGGACTCCCCCTGCTCATGGGGCTCACCGCCTCGCCGGGGATGGCACAGGAGCAGGGAGTGCCCGCCCCCTCGCACTCGCTGGCGCAGCGGGGCCAGGCGCTCCCATCCCTCACCGAGTCTGACTCCTCGCGCCAGCCGACTCAGCAGAACCCGGTCCTCCCTGCCGTCCCGTCGCAGGACGTGGCCCCGGTGCCCGTGGCGGTCCCTGGCGTCCTGGCGTGGCCCGCGCCGGGCGCTCCGCTCCGCGTGGCGGAGGTGCGCTTCCCCAAGGGTTTCGGCAAGCGGCGCATCTTCCTGGACGCGGGGCACGGCGCGGATGGAAACACCGGCAACCGCTCCGTCACCTGCGAGGACGAGGCGTCCTTCACCCTGCGCGCGTCGGAGGACCTGGCGCGCAGGCTGGAAGCCACCGGCCACTTCCGGGTGCGCATCAGCCGCAAGGCGGGCGAGCGCGTGCCCTACGCCTCCCGCCTCAACGCCGCGCGGGCCTGGAATGCCCACGTGCTGCTGAGCCTGCACTCGGATGCGCGGGGCATGGCCTCACCCTGGGAGCCCGCGCCGGGGCAGCAGTGCTACCGGCAGGACGCGTCTCCCGGCTTCAGCGTGCTCTGGTCCGAAGAGGCGGACGCGCCCCTGAGAGAGCAGCGCGCGCGCCTGGCTCGGGCACTGGCCCGGGGCCTGGAGCACGCCGGCTTCCGGTACTACGACGGCGCGGACTACACGGGGCTCTACGCCGCGGACTCCGCCCAGCCCGGCGTGTTCGTCACGCGCGTGAGCGAGCCCACGCACCGGCGCATCTTCGTGCTGCGCAGGCCGACCATCCCCTCGGTCATCATCGAGACCCACCACGCGCTCGACTTCGAGGAAGCCGCGCGCTGGCGCGAGGAGCGCACCCTGGAGGCCTTCGCCGCCGCCGTGGCCCAGGGACTCGTGGACGCGCTCGCGCCGCCCGCGCCTCCGGGCTCCAGCGCGGCGGCCCGGCCCTGACCTGAAGGAGGGCGCAAGGCCTGCCGCCCTCCTTCATGGTGTGCCGCTCACCCCTCCTCGCGCCGGTCGTCCTCGGAGTCCCCGCTGGCAGCCTCCAGGTGCTTCGTGAGGCGGGCCGCCAGCGTGTCCACGTGCGGTGCACGCAGCGCGCTGTAGTGGTCTCCGGGGACGTCCTCCACCGTGAGCCGTGACTTCACGTGGCGCGACCAGCCATGCGTGGCCTCCACGGCGGGCTCGCGCTTCGAGTCCTTCGCCCGCAGCAGCAGCACCGGTCCACTTGTGGAGTCCTCGGGCCGCCAGGCCAGCTGCGCGCGCAGGTTCGCCCGCATCACATCGCGCCAGGCGCGCAGGTCCGACTCGCGGACTTCCGGCGGCAGCCAGCCCGCCTCGCGCGCGTGCCGGGTCAGCACGGTGAGCTGCTCGTCGTCGGACAGCCCTTCGAGCACCTCCGGCCGCAGCGTCGACTCGACGCCCGCGATGCGCGCCAGGTCCATGGCCATGCCGGCGAGCAGCAGCGCGCCATCCGGCTCACGCATGGGCGCGTCGTCCCCCGGCGCGAAGCTGTCGAGCAGCACCAGCAGCTCCACCCGCTGGCCCTGCCGCTCCAGCACGCGCGCCATCTCGAAGGCCACCGCGCCGCCCATGGACCAGCCGCCGAGCACGTACGGCCCTTCCGGCCGCACCGCTCGCACCGCTTCCACGTACCTCAGGGCCAGCGACTCCACCGTCTCGAGTGGAGCCTCGCGCCCCGTCGAGCCCCGCGGCCTGCAGGCCGTAGAGGGGGCGGCCCGGGCCCAGCCTCCGTGCCAGCTCGCGGTAGGAGCCCACTGCGCCGCCCACCGCGTGCACGAGGAACACCGGCGTGCCCGAGCACTCCGCCCGCAGCGTCACGCAGTGGCGCGCGGG
>JBKGHK010001419.1:0-1239 GCA_046520375.1 Pyxidicoccus sp. 3LFB2 | reverse complement strand
CGTCGATGGGGCCCACCAGCGCGGTGGCCGCGCTCCGGGTGAGGACTCTCGCGGCCCGGGCGCGCTCCGCCACGTGGCGCACGTTGACCAGCGGCACGGTGAGCGGCCGCCAGCCATGCTCCGCGTCGGCGTGCAGCAGCGCCACCTCGGCGTCGTCCACCACCTCCCCGTCGCGGTACCACCCGAAGATGCGTCCCACGCCCACCATGCCGTGAGAGGCCAGCTCCGCCGCGCGCAGCGCGCCCATGCTCGCGCCGCCGAAGACGGCCACTCCCGCCTCCAGCGCCGCGAGCAGCTCGTGGTGCCACACCGAGGGCTGTGCCTCGAAGACACCATCCACCAGGGCGATGGCCCGGGGCCGCAGGTTCAGCGCCCGCCACACGTCTCCCTGCCGCGCCGGAGGCAGCACCGTGCAGGGCGCCAGCCGCCGTGCGTCCTCCTCCGGCAGCGAGGGGCCCAGGAAGACCACCAGCTCGTCGGCCCGCCGCTTCATAGGAGCTCCGAAATCTGCATGCCCGGCACCACCACCCGCCGCACGTGCAGCTCGGGCACTGGCGAGTCCAGCTCCACCGCGGCCACCTGCGTGAAGCCCGCGGTCTTCAGTTGCTCCAGCACCTTCCGCACCCGCTTCACGGCCGCTCCCTTCGCGTGCGCGCCCAGGTCGGGCATGTCCCCGGCCCGCCGCTTCGGACGCACCGACGCACAGGCCTCCGCGAAGCCTCGCGCCGCGTCCCGGTCCGCCGAGGCCACGTCCTCGCGCGCGCCGTGGATGTCCGTCAGCCGCGACTGCGCAGCCTCCAGCAGCGCCTTCAGCAGCGCCTCGTCCCGGCCCAGTGCGCAGGCATAGCCCGCGGTGAGCGGCACCGGCCCTTCCTCCAGGTCCACCAGCACCGCCGCGCCCACCGGCAGGCCCACCGCGCCCGGCGTCCTCGAGGACGGCGAAGCATCGAAGAGGTACACGCCAAAGCCCCGCTCCCGCAGCGTTGCCGCCAGCTCCGCCGTGCGGGGCGCCGCCTGCTGGAGCTCTGTCGGCCGCAGCAGGCGCCGGTGCACGGCCTCCTCCGTCCAGCCTTCGGGAAGTGCCCGCGAGAGCTGATCTCTCTCGCTGGCCTCCAGCAGCGCGTGGAGCAGGGCCAGGCCCGCGTCGGGATGGGCTCCGGAGCCGTTGCTCGTCCAGGCGGCGGCCACCGGGCCCAGGGAGGGACTCCCCGGCGGCGGGACGTGGAGGCCCTGCGCGGG
>JBKGHK010001418.1:0-1247 GCA_046520375.1 Pyxidicoccus sp. 3LFB2 | reverse complement strand
GGCTCGCTGCGCGTGCGGCGCTCCATCGCCGTGCGCCAGGAGCCTCGCCGGGACGCGGCGCCGCTGGGCACGGTGGCCCAGGACATGCGGGTCCGCTGGAAGGGCGACACCGCGATGCGCGGGCCGGACTGCGACGCGTGGGTGGAAATCGAGCCGCGCGGCTGGGTCTGCGAGCGCTACCTGGAGCCCAACTTCCGCGAGCCCCGCGTGAGGGATTTGCCGAAGCTGCGCGAGGGCGAGCTGACGCCGGGTGTCTACGCGCGCGTCGTGGGCAAGCGCGTGCGCGCGTATCCGAGCCTCGCCCTGGCGAAGCGCAAGAAGAAGGGCGTACTGCTGAAGGGCTCGGTGACGGTGCAGCTGCGCGGGCAGGTGCGCGTGGGCCGCCGCACCTTCTGGCGCACCACCGACGGCCAGTACCTGGAGGCGCGGGTGCTGCGCGAGTACCGGCCCTCGGAGTTCGAGGGGGTGGGCGCGGAGACGCTCGCGGAGCTGCCAGCGCCCTTTGCCTGGGCGCAGTCGCGCACGAAGCCGGGGGCCGACGTGGAGGTGCGGGTGGCGCCGGACGCGCGGGCCGCGCGGGAGACGGTGCTGCCGCCGCGCACGCTGGTGGCGGTGCGGGAGCTGTCCACCGACGGGAACTGGGTGCTCATCTCGGAGGACCACTGGGTGGCGCGGGAGGACCTGCACGTGGCCTGGTTCACGCCCGCGCCCGCCGGGGTGGAGTCCGGGGACCGGTGGATTGACGTGGACCTGGAGGCGCAGGTGCTCGTGGCCTACGAGGGCGAGCGGCCGGTGTACGCGACGCTCATCTCCTCGGGGAAGCCGGGCACGGACACGCCGGAGGGGCTCTACCGCATCTGGATCAAGTTCGCGGAGGCGGACATGACGGGCAACGGCACCGCGGGCAACGAGACGTACCGCGTGGCCACGGTGCCGTGGACCATGTTCTTCCAGGACGACTACGCGCTGCACACCGCCTACTGGCACGACCGCTTCGGCGAGCCCATGAGCCATGGCTGCATCAACCTGGCGCCGAAGGACGCGCGCGCCCTCTACACCTGGGCCGCGCCCGAGGTGCCCACCGGCTGGTCCATGGTGCACGCGACGCCGGAGGCTCCCGGCTCGTGGGTGCGCATCCGCGGCCAGGCGGACGTGAAGGTCCCCGAGCGCAAGGTGCGCGTCGCGGCCACCTCGCGGCGCGGGCGCCAGGCTTCCGGGGTCGCCGACGCGAGGTGAGCGCGTCCGGC
>JBKGHK010001417.1:0-1251 GCA_046520375.1 Pyxidicoccus sp. 3LFB2 | reverse complement strand
CCAGCAGCACCTTGAGGCGCTGGGCATTCATGGCGTGAGGACACGCACGATAGCGCCCGGCGCCACTGCTCCGTCAGGGGGTGGGTGCGGATTCTTGGCCAATCCCTGGCAGGCAGCCTCGGGCCGCCAGGAACCGGGCACCTTGACCTACACGGACGGGCTGCGGTTTCCGGAACCTTGAAGGTTGGGAAGGGCCGCGGCCGGCACGTGAGTCATTGCCCGTGCGCGTGCAGCGTCTGGGCGTAGTGCTGGAGCTGGCACTGCCCCTCGCTCAGCTCGGGGCGGGGATGGGCGCGCGGCCCGGCTCCAGCACCTCCGTCGAGGCGCTGGGGAACTGCACGCCCTCCTCATGGTCCGCGCGGGCCTTCAGCTCGCGGCCCTGCTCGCGGGTGCGGTGCAGCCCGGCCCCCAGCCACTCATAGGCGCGGTGCAGGAAGGACGACGCGGCGGAGAGCGCGAGCACGGAGCCCAGCCACCGCGCCTGTCGCGGCGCCACCGCATGCACGGCCATGAAGCCCGCGGCCACCCAGGGGCCCAGGCAGAAGGGACAGCCCAACAGCTGTCCCAGCGCCTTCTGCATCCCCGTGCCCCGGGACACCTCCTCCACCTCGCCCGCCGTGGAGTCCTCCTGGAAGCGCACGAAGGGCGCGCGCAGGAAGCTCGTCACCCGGTCCTTCGCCAACAGCCGGGTCATCGAGTGCGTCGCCACGCTGAACAGCGCCACGTCCCCCAGGTCCAGCCGCTCCGGCAGCCGCGAGCGCCGGCCTCGCGAAGCCCGGCCCAGAAAGCCCGCCACGGACACGCCGTACGCGCCCATCAGCAGCGCGTAGGAGCCCAGCGGGTGGTGCGCTTCGTCATAGCCGGCGAACAGGCCGGTCTCCTGGGGAGCCTTCATCGAATGGGTCGCCTCCGCATGGCCCGTGAAGACTGCACATCCCCAGACACCGGCCCAAGGTGAGGGCAGGCATGCGGACAGGCCCTCGGCCCGGGGGCGGCGCTCAGCCCTCGGCGTCCACGTCCAGCACCGCCGCGCCGCGGATGCGCCCGGCTCGCAGCGCGGCCAGGGCCTCGTTCGCGGCGGACAGGGGGAACACCTCCACCTCCGTGCGCACCGGCACGCTGGGCGCGAGCGCGAGGAAGTCCAGGGCATCCGCGCGCGTGAGGTTCGCCACCGAGCGCACCACGCGCTCGCCCCACAGCAGTGAGTAGGGGAACGCGGGGATGTCACTCATGTGGATGCCGCCGCACACC
>JBKGHK010001416.1:0-1273 GCA_046520375.1 Pyxidicoccus sp. 3LFB2 | reverse complement strand
CGCACCGCGTCCGGGCCCACGTGGACGTCGGCGCCCGCCAGCTGCCGCACGTCGTCGTGGAAGAGCGCCAGCGTGTTGCCCAGCCGCAGCACCCGGGGGGTGGAGAAGGCGCGGCGGCCCACCACCTGCTCGCCGTCCACGTACGTGCCGTTGCGGCTGCCCAGGTCCTCGACGTGCCAGCCCGAGCCCTCGCGGCCCACCTCGGCATGCTGGCGCGAGAGCCGCTCATCCGGCAGCGGCTGTCCGCCCGCATCCTCGCGGCCCAGCACGAGCCGGCCACCGGCGAGGGGCACCGGACGGAACAGGGGCGCGCCTCCGGAGAAGATGAAGACGAGGCCGGGCCTCGGTGGCTCCGGCACGGCCTGCTTCAGACGGCTGTCCTCCTGTGTTTCCAGTCCCGTCCGCATCGAGCCCCAGGTGCCCCCGCCCCGGGGTGGGGCGGGGACCTGTTTCCGGGCTTCAGCCTACTTGAACCGCCAGGCGCGGACGTAGCGGACGTCGAACGCGTTGCCCTCGCCGGTGGGCGTGGTGCCGTCCGGGCTGCCGCTGGCGCTGCCGAACCAGAGGTCCAGGAGGATGTACATGGGTCGGTTGTAGTAGCCGGCGGTGTCCTGGTACTTCGGCCCGAGCTGCTGCCCGTCGAAGTAGTAGGTGATGCCGGACGGCTCCCACTTCACGGCGTACGTGTGGAAGGCGGCGGACAGGTCCACGCCGTTGGTGTACGGCGCGAAGTTGCGCAGCGTCGTCGAGTACGGGATCTCGTGGTACGAGTAGTCCGCGTTGGCCTTGTGCAGCGTGAGGCCGTAGTTCACCGGGTGCAGGTTGCTGTCGCCCCAGCCGGAGTTCGGGCCACCGCCGGGATAGGCCTCCATGATGTCGATTTCGGGGCGGTCATTGCCCGGGTGGGCGTACAGCCAGAACGCCGGCCAGACACCCCGGCCGATGGGCAGCTTCGCCTCCATCTCGAAGTAGCCGTACGTCTGCGAGAACTTGCCGTCCGTGTCGATGGTGCGGTTGAAGAAGTTCCCGCTGCCGTCGCGCTGCGGCCAGATCTTCAGCGAGCCGTTGCTCACCCGGTAGTTGGTGGTCGGGTTGGAGGTCTCGTACCAGATGTGGTCATTCCACTTGCTGGTGTTGAAGCCGCTGTCGAACTCGTCGGAGAACGTCAGCACGTACAGGTTCGCGTCCTGGCCCCGTGGCCCGTTGCCCGGAGGCGTGCCGCCGGACACGGTGAGGGTGCCGACGATGTAGCGGCCCTGGCCATCCGCGGTGA
>JBKGHK010001415.1:0-1274 GCA_046520375.1 Pyxidicoccus sp. 3LFB2 | reverse complement strand
CCTCCGCCCGCTCCGGCTCCCGGCTCCGGCTGCCGGCGGGGACGACGACTTCCAGATTGAGCGTTTCTGACGTGCTGACGCGGTGGAGCCAGTTCCCCTGGCTCCACCGTCTGGGTGGCGCTGCTGCCTGCGCGCCGCCGATGCGCCGAGCCTCCCAGCTCCACCCGCTCGCGGTGGCTTCAACCCGAGCGCTGCCGATTCGCTGAAGCGCGGGAGCGCGTGCCGGCTTCGCCGCTACGCGTCCTCTTCGCCCAGCAGCGCCCGCAGGCGTGACAGGCGCAGCGGACCCACCAGTCCCTCCTTGGCGAGCGCCTGGAGCAGGTTCGCGGTGGCGTGCACCTTGGCCTCCTGCTCCTCCTCGGGCCGGTCCACCACCTCCGCGTCGAGCAGCGCCTCCATGTGCTCGGGGTTGATGGGGGCGGGCCCTTCGGACCAGGCGATGTCGAAGAGGGCGCGGGCCATGCCCTCGCGCACCTTGCGCTCGGCGTCGTTGGCGGCGCCCTTCACGAAGGTGAGGAAGAGGGCGTCCACGGCCTCCTTGGTGAGGGCGGCCAGCGCGGGCACCTCGTTCAGCGACTCCTTCACGTACTCGGCGTCGAAGGTGTCCACGTCCTGCTCGTAGCCGAAGGCCTCCTCCAGGAGGATGGAGGCGATGAAGGCGTCCGCCTCCTCGTCGCTGGCGCCCTCCTCGGCGAGCGCCTCGCGGGCCTTGCGCGTGGGCTCGGCCAGGTCGGTGTCCTCGCGCATGGCGCGGGCGGCGGCGTGGGCGGCCAGCAGCACCAGCGAGGCCTGGGCATCGGAGGACAGGGCGCGGCCGCTGACTCCGAGCAGCACGCCCTGGTGCTTGGGGTGCGCGGCGCCGGCATCCACGAAGGCCTGCTCCTCGGGGGACAGGGCTTCACCGGACTGGTGTTTGCGGAGCGTCTCCCGGGCGGCATCGGCGGCAAGGTAGCGGGCGAGGACGGGGTGCATGGTTGGGCCTGTTACCACATGCTAGGTATCCCGCCATGCATCCGGAGGACGAAGGCCCCGACGCTGTCCGCCGTGCCACGGACGCCTGTGTGAAGCTGCTCTCCATCCGCGCCCGCAGCCGCCACGAACTGGAGGCGGCCCTGGAGCGCAAGGGCTTCAGTGAGAAGGTGCGCGAGGAGGCGCTCTCGCGCGTCCAGGCCTGGGGCTACCTCGACGACGCGCGCTTCGCCCAGGAGCGCGCCGCCGCGCTGCTGCGCAAGGGCCGGCTGGGCCCGCGCGCCGTGCTCCAGAAGCTGGAAGCC
>JBKGHK010001414.1:0-1277 GCA_046520375.1 Pyxidicoccus sp. 3LFB2 | reverse complement strand
TGCTGCCGCCCGGAGTCGAGTACCCGGCGGGCACGGACGTGTACGCGCCCCTGGCCCCCACGCCGGAGCAGGCCTCGAATGAGCGTCGCGGGAGCCGGGGCCTCAGCGTGCTGGCTCGGTTGAAGCCGGGAGTGACGCTGGAGGCCGCGCGGACGGACCTGGCGCGCGTGGCCTCGGAGATGGAGCGCACGCACGAGAACAACTACAAGGGCGCCGGCTGGGCCATCACCGTGAAGCCGCTGGAGGACGAGGTGGTGGGCAACGTGCGCGGCACACTGTGGCTGCTGCTCGGGGCCGTGGGCTTCGTGCTGCTGGTGGCGTGCAGCAGCGTGGCCAACCTCCTCCTGGCGCGGGCGGCGGCCCGTGGGCGCGAGGTGTCCATCCGCGCGGCGCTGGGTGCGGGCCGCAAGCGGCTGGTGGCGCAGTTCCTCACCGAGAGCCTGGTGCTGTCGCTGGCGGGCGGAGCGCTGGGCCTGCTGCTGGCGGTGTGGGGCACGGACGTGCTGCTGGCGGTGGTGGGCGAGGGCCTGCCGCGTGCGACGGAGGTGCGGCTGGACCTGTACTCGGTGCTCTTCACGGCGGGCGTGTCGCTGCTCACGGGGGTGCTGTTCGGCCTGGTGCCGGCGATTCAGGCCAGCCGCGCGGACCTGAACAGCGCGCTGCGTGAGGGCACGCGTGGCACGGATGGGAAGAAGGCGGGCCGGGTGCGCTCGGGACTGGTGGTGGCGCAGGTGGCGCTGGCCCTGGTGCTGCTGGTGGGCGCGGGCCTCTTCGCCAAGAGCTTCCATGCGCTGAGCGAGGTGGAGGCGGGCTTCACTCCCGAGGGTGTGCTCACCGCCAGCCTCGCGCTGCCCCAGACGGCCTACGCGGACACGGCGCGCCGGTCGTCCTTCATGCAGACGCTGCTCGCCCGCCTCCACGCGCTGCCCGGTGTGGAGTCCGCGGGGGTGACGAACATGCTGCCCCTGGGCGGGCGCACCGACAACAGCTTCGACATCGAGGGCCGGGCGAAGGCGCCCGACGAGGTGTGGCCCGCGGTGGAGACGCGCTTCGCCAGCGCGGAGTACCTGCGCACCCTGAAGGTGCGCCTGCGCGAGGGCCGCATGCTGGCGGAGACGGATGGGCTGGAGGCGCCCGGGGCGGTGGTCATCAACAAGACCTTCGCGGACCTCTACTGGCCCCAGGGCAACGCCCTCGGTCAGCGGCTGCGGCTGCATCGCCGGGAGACGCGCTGGGCCACGGTGGTGGGCATCGTCGACGACATGCGCGAGTGGGGC